>DASSTO010000144.1:0-10600 GCA_035707865.1 Longimicrobiaceae bacterium
ACATGGTCGAGTTCATCCCGAGCGGCGCCCATACGCGGCGGCGCAGCAGCTCCGGGAGCGGCTCGCCGGCCGCGCGCTGGGCGGCGGCGAAGAGCACGACGAAGCCGACGTCCGAGTATTCCACCCGCGTGCCGGGCTCGCGTACGAGCGGGGTGGTGATGGCGCGGTAGAGCGCCTCGTCGGGCGTGCCCCACAGCTCTCTCCAGGCGGGAAGCCCGGAGGTGTGCGTCAGCAGCTGACGGATCGTCACGCGGTCCTTGGCGCCGCCCGAGAACTCGGGCAGGTAGCGGGAGACCGGCGCGTCGAGCGACATCTTGCCGTCCTCCACCAGCAACATCACGGCCGTGGTGGTCGCGACGACCTTGGTGAGCGAGGCGAGGTCGTACATCGTCCGGTCCGGGTCGACCGGGGTGGCGCCCCAGTCGGTGGTGCCGATGCCCTCCTCGACGATTGCGTGGTCGCCGCGGCCGACGGCGAGCGCGGCGCCGGGAAAGCCGCCGCGCTGGACCTCGTGCTGCACGGTGGCCTCGGCCACGACGAGGTCGGAGAGGTCGAGACGGGCGCGCGCGGGAACGGCGGTGACGGCGGCGCCGAGTGAATCGCCGGCGATGGCCAGCGACAGCAGAAGTGGGACGATCATGGGGCGAACCAGCGACAGCGAGAGGCCAACGGACCAGCGGCGTACCAGTCCTACGGGGGAGAGGACGACAGAATAGACGCGCGTCTTCCCACCGTCAAGGATCGGTCGTGGGGGAGGGGTTCTTTACCGCGTGGCGACTTCTTCCAGCTCGGCCCAGCGCGCGTAGAGCGCCTCGACGCGCTCGCCGGCCCGCTGGAAGGCGGCGGTCAGCCCGGCCACGCGCCCGGGCGCGTCGGTGTAGAGGGCCGGATCGGCGAGCTGCGCGCCCAGGCTCTCGCGCTCCGCCTCGGCCTCGAGGATCGCCGTCTCCATCCCCTCGAGCTCCTGCTTCTCGCGATACGAGAGCTTGCGCGGGCCCTCCTTCCTCGCAGGCTGCGCCGGTGCGCCGGCCTTCTTCGCCGGAGCCGCGGCGCGCGCACTCTCCGCCTCCGCGGCCTCGCGCTCGGCGCGCAGGCGCTGGTAGAGGTCGTAGCCGCCCTCGTGCCGCCGCACCAGCCCGTCGCCCTCGAAGACGAGCAGCCCGGTGGCGACCTTGTCGAGGAAGTAGCGGTCGTGGGTGACGACGAGCACGCAGCCGGGGAAGTCGGCGAGCGCGTTCTCCAGCACCTGCAGCGTCACCAGGTCGAGGTCGTTCGTGGGCTCGTCCAGGATGAGGAGGTTGGCCTCCTCCAGCAGCAGTCTCGCCAGCAGCAGGCGGTTGCGCTCACCGCCGGAAAGGCTCCGGACCTTCTGGTCGTGCACGGAGGTGTGGAAGAGGAAGCTCTCCAGGTAGCTCCGCACGTGGACGCGGTTGCCGGCGACGTGCACCCAGTCCTCGTTCGAGATCGCCTGCAGCAGCGTGGCGTCGGGGTCGAGGTCCTCGCGCTTCTGGTCGAAGTAGGCGATGCGCGTGTTCTTCCCCCACTCCACCGCCCCCGCGTCGGGTGCCTCCTGCCCCAGGATCATCCGCAGGAGCGTCGTCTTGCCAGCGCCGTTGGGACCGACGATGCCGATCCGCTCTCCCGCGCTCAGCCGCGTCGTCAGGCCGCGGACGAGCACGCGCTCGTCGAACGCCTTGGAGACGCCGTGCAGGTCGAGCACGGTGCGACCCAGCCGCGGAGGCTGCCCGAACTTCATCTCCGCCACCTCCACCTCGGGCAGCCTCCTCTCCCGCTGCTCGTGACGGGTGGCGTCGAGGCGTTGGAGGCGTGCCTTCTGCTTCCCGGTGCGCGCCGAGGGCGAGCGGCGCGCCCAGGCGAGCTCCTGCTCGATCAGCCGCGCGCGCTTCTCCTCCTCCACCGACAGCCGCGCCTGCCGCTCCGCCTTCGCCTCCAGGTACTCGGTGTAGCCGCCGGGGAAGGGCGTGAGCTCGGAGCGGTGGACCTCGATCATCCGCGTCACCACCCGGTCCAGGAAGTAGCGGTCGTGGGTGATGAGCATCACCGCGCCGGGGTACTCCTGCAGGTACTCCTCCAGCCAGAGCGTGGTGTCCGCGTCGAGGTGGTTGGTGGGCTCGTCGAGCAGGAGGAGGTCGGGCCGCTGCAGGAGCACCTGCGCCAGCGCGACGCGCTTGCGCTCGCCGCCCGAGAGCCCGTCCACCGGGCGCTCCCAGGCGTCGAGCCCCACGCGCGTGAGGATCGTCGCCACCCGGTGCTGCCAGTCCCAGCCGCCGAGGGCGTCGATGCGGTGCATCAGCTCGCCCTGGCGCGCTAGCAGCCGCTCGGTATCGTTGCTCCCCTCCGCGATCTGCCGCGCCACCCGGTCGTACTCGGTGAGCGCCTCCTCCATCTCCGGGTGCCCCTTCGCCACGGCGGCGCGGATGCTCTGCCCGGGCTCGAACTCCGGCTCCTGCGCCAGGTAGCCCACGGTCGCGTCACGGCGCAGCGCCAGCGTGCCCGTCTCCATCCCCTCCAGCCCCGCCACCACCCGGAAGAGGGTGCTCTTGCCGGAGCCGTTGGCCCCGATGAAGCCCACCTTCTCCCCCTCGTCCACGGCGAAGGAGACGCCGTCGAAGAGGGTTCGGGTTCCGAAGCTCTTGCGCAGGTCTTGGACGTCGAGGAGCGGCACGGCAGGTTACAGGTTACAGGGGACAGCCTGCACGGACACGGGGGCCCGGGCATCCCGCACTGGCTCGGGCTCCCGTAGTGGTCGGCCGTACCCTGTAACCTGTCCCCTGTAACCTGTTCCCTGTCCGGTTCGCTTCTTGCCCGGAGGCGCCGGAATGAACCAGCGACGCGACTATCTCCCGATCTCCGAGTACGCGCTGATCGGCAACCGGCACACCTGTGCGCTGGTGGCGCGTGACGGCTCCATCGACTGGTGCTGCCTGCCGCACCTGGACAGCCCGAGCGTCTTCGGCGCGCTGCTGGACGCGCGGCGCGGCGGGCACTGGCGCGTGGCGCCTGCGGGCGCGGCGCGGACGCGGCGCGCGTACACGGGCGCCGCGCCGGTGCTGGAGACGGAGTTCGCGGGGAGTGGGGGCCGCCTGCGGCTGCGCGACTTTCTGCCGATCCGCGCGGGGCGGGGGGAGGAGTTGAGCCATTCGGCGCACCGCATAGTCCGGCTGGCGGAGTGCGTGGAGGGCGAGGTGGAGGTGGAGGTGGAGTGGGTGCCGCGCCCCAACTACGCGCGCGACGACGTGCGGCTGCGGCGGGAGGGGTCGGTCGTGCACGCGGAGTCGCAGCGCGAGCCGCTCTGGCTGGTGGGCCTGCCGGAGGAGGCCCCGGTCGAGCTGGCGGGCGCCGCGGTGCGCGCGACGGTCCGGCTGCGTGCGGGGGAGCGACTCGACCTCGTATCGGGCATGGGCGACCGGGTGCCGACGGAGCGCGCGCGGATGGTCCGGCGGTACCTGGACGAGACGCTCGCGTGGTGGGATGCGTGGGCGGGCGCCTGCGGCATCGCCCCGGGCGCGGAGCGCTGGCGCGAGATGATCCTGCGCTCGGGGATGGTCCTCAAGCTGCTCAGCAACGAGGAGAGCGGCGCGATCGCCGCCGCGCCCACCACGTCGCTGCCCGAGGAGCTCGGCGGCATCCGCAACTGGGACTACCGCTTCTGCTGGGTGCGCGACGCGAGCCTCATCACCCGCGCCCTGACGATTCTCGGCCAGCGCGCGGAGGGGGTGGCGTTCCTCCACTTCCTGGAGCGCGCCGCGCGCCAGCACCGCGACCCGGCGCGCATCCAGGTGCTCTACGGCCTGCAGGGCGAGACCCGCATGCCGGAATACGAGCTGGGGCACCTGGACGGATACCGCGACTCGCGGCCGGTGCGCATCGGTAACGCCGCGGCGCTGCAGTGCCAGCTCGACGTCTACGGCGAGCTGCTCGAGGCCGCCCACGGCCTGCTGCGCATCGGAGCGCGCTTCAACGACGAGGAATGGGCGTGGCTGCGGCGGATCGCCGACTACGTCTGCGACGTCTGGCGCGAGAAGGACCGGGGCATCTGGGAGCTCCGCGGCCCCGAGATGCACCTCACCTACTCCAAGCTCATGTGCTGGGTGGCGCTCGACCGCTCGCTCCGCATCGCCCGCGTCCTCGGCTGGAGCGATGGGACGGAGCGCTGGCGCCGCGAGCGCGCCGCCATTCGCCACGCCATCCTCGAGAACGCCTACGACGAGCGCCGGAACACCTTCGTGCAGAGCTTCTCCAACCGCTCTCTCGACGCGTCGTCTCTGCTCATCCCCCTCACCGGCTTCCTGCCCGCCGCCGACCCGCGGGTGCAGGGCACGATCGATGCGACCCTCCGCGAGCTCACGGACGACGGGCTCGTCCACCGCTACCGCACGGACGAGACGGCGGACGGGGTCGGTGGCGGCGAGGGCGCCTTCGGCATCTGCACCTTCTGGCTCGCCGACGCGCTGGCGCTCTCCGGCCGCACTTCGGAGGCGCGCGAGATCTTCGAAGCGATGCTCGGCCGCGCCAACGACGTCGGTCTCTTCGCCGAGGAGATCGACCCCCGCAGCGGCGAGTTCCTCGGCAACTTCCCGCAGGCGTTCACCCACGTGGGGCTCATCACCTGCGCCGACTTCCTCGCCCGCGCGGCCGACGGCGAGATCCGCGCTCCAGGCGACCCGGAACCCTCGACGGACGGGGACGCCTTCACGGAAATGGCGGGTGGGGCCGAGCGCCGCTGAGCGGCGCCCATCCCGTCGCTTGAACGGACCGGGGCGGGAGCGTACTTTACGAGAGCCGTCACCGCTTGCGCGTGAAGCCCTATGCTGTACTACTGGCTCCTCTTCTTCTTCGTCGTCTTCGGGTCGAAGGTCATCCTGGCCGTCGTCACGATCTACCTGCTGCTGCCCAACGATCGGCGCTGCAGCCAGTGCGACGAGGAGACACTCCTGATCGGCGGGAAGGGAATGAGCCGGATGCGCGAGCGGCTCTTCCTCGGGCGGGTGCAGTGGCGCTGGTGCCCCCACTGCGGCTGGGAGGGCATGACGCGCCGCATCCCCGAATCGCCGCCCGCCCGCGGCGCCTCCATCGACACGACGACGCCCACGCGGCGCTGATAACGATGAAACGAGACTTCGACCGGATCCCCGACGACGCGCGGCTGTGGGTCCTCGCCGCCCCGCGCCCCCTCACCGCGGCCGAGGCCGAGCTCCTGCGCGGCCGCATCGACGACTTCGTCTCGCGGTGGGCCGCCCACGGTGCGCCCGTGGAGGGCGCGAGCGAGCTGCGCTACGACCACTTCCTCCTGCTCGCCGCCGACGAGGCCGCCACCGGCGTCTCGGGCTGCTCGCAGGACTCGATGTACGACGCCGTGAAGGCCGTGGAGCGCGAGCTCGGCGTCACCCTCCTGGATGCCGCCTCCCGCGTCTGGTATCGCGACGCCGCCGGCGCCATCCGCGCGGTGCCGCGGGCGGACTTCCGCGCGCTCGTGGAGCGCGGCGAGGTGGGGCCCGACACGGTGGTCTTCGACAACACCGCCGCCACGGTCGGTGCCGTCCGCAACGGGGCCTGGGAGCGCCCGATGCGCGACTCCTGGCACGCGCGGGCGTTCAGGAAGTCGGCGGCGGCGTAGGCCTCCCCACCAGCGCCACGACCACGTCGTTCACGTTCGTCCCGGTAGGGCCGGTGGTGACGAGGTCCCCCGCGGCGGCGAGGACGGGGCGGGAGTCGTTCTCGGCCAGCGCGGCGTCGGGGTCGAGCCCCGCCGCGCCCGCCCGCCCCACGGTGCCCCCGTCCACCACCGCCCCCGCCGCGCCGTCGGGGCCGTCGACGCCGTCGGTGGCGAGGGCGGCGATCACCACGCCCGGCTGATCCTCCAGCACCAGCGCGGCGGCGAGCGCCAGCTCCTGGCAGCGCCCGCCCCGGCCCCCGCCCCGCACGGTCACCGTCGTCTCGCCTCCCCAGAGCAGGGCGACCGGACCCTCGCCGGAGTCGCGGGCACGGAGCGCGGCGGCGGCGATCTCCGCGCCCGCCTCCCGCGCCTCGCCGCTCAGCTGCGCGTCGACCACCCGCGGCGCGTACCCCAGCTGCGACGCGGCTTCCGCGGCCCCGGCGAGGGCGTCGCGCACCGAGAGCACCACCCGGAAACCGATCGCGTTCCCGATCCCGGGCCCGGGCTCGGGCGCCTCCTCCTCCGCGCCGCCCTGGAGGTGATGGAGCGCCGCGGGTGGGGCGGCGCTGGCGCGCTCGCGATGGACGGCGAGCGCGTCGGCGTACGTGGTCGGGTCGGGGAGGGTGGGGCCCGAGCCGATCGCCTCGGGAGCCGCCCCCACGACGTCGCTCACCGCCAGCGTGAGGACGCGGGCGGGCGCGGCGAGGCGCGCCAGCCGCCCGCCCGCCAGGAGCGACAGGTGCCGGCGCACGGTGTTGACCTCGGCGATCGGGGCCCCCGAGCGCAGCAGCGCCACGCCGATCGCGCGCAGGTCGTCGAGTGTCACGCCGTCGGGCGGCGCGGACCACAGCGCCGAGGCGCCGCCGGAGAGCAGGCAGAGCACGAGGTCGTCCCCGCCGGCACCGTGGAGCAGGCGCATCGTCTCGGCGGCCGCGGCGAGACCGCGCGCATCGGGGAGCGGGTGGGCGGCCTCCCAGACCTCCAGGCCGGGAACCGGCCGCGCGGCGCCGTCCACGGTGACGAGCACGCCACCCGCGACGCGCTCGCCCAGGGCGGCCGCCGCGCCGAGGCCCATCGCGCACGCCGCCTTGCCCGCCCCCACGATCCACACCCGGCCGTCCGCGCCGGGCTCCGCCTGCAGCGCGTCGCGGACGGCCGCCTCCGGGTCGGCCGCGATGACGGCGGCCCGGACGATCCGCTCCGCGGCCTCGCGCTCCGTCATCCCGGCACCGGCGTCAGCGGCGGCTCCCCCGAGAGCACCGCGCGCACGTTCCGGGCGGCGAGCACGGCGATCGCCTCGCGGGTGCGCGGGGTCGCGCTGCCGATGTGCGGCAGCAACACCACGTTCGGCAGCTCCAGGAGCGCGGGCGTGATCTCGGGCTCGCGCTCGTAGACGTCCAGCCCGGCGCCGGCGAGCGGCCCGTCGCGAAGCGCGTCGGCGAGCGCCGCCTCGTCCACCAGCGCGCCGCGGGCGGTGTTGACGAGATAGCTGCCCGGCTTCATCCGCCCCAGCGCCGCCCGGTCGAGGAGGTGGCGGGTCTCGCGGGTGAGTGGAGCGTGCAGGGAGAGGATGTCGCTGGTGGTGAGCAGCGTCTCCCAGTCCACCATCTCGGCGTCGAGCTCGGCCTCCACCTCGGGCGCGGCGCGCCGCCGGCCCGCGTAGCGGATGCGCATCCCGAAGGCGCGCGCCCGGCGCGCCACCGCCTGACCGATGCGCCCCATCCCCAGGATGCCGAGCGTGGCACCCGCCACGTCGCCGCCCAGATAGTCCCAGAAGCCCCACCCGTGGAACTCACCCGCGCGCAGGCTGGCCTCGGCCTGCGGCAGCCGCCGCACGGTGGCGAGCAGGAGCGCGATCGTCAGGTCCGCCGTGGCGTCGGTGAGCACGTCGGGGGTGTTGGTCACCGCCACGCCGCGCGCGCGGCAGGCGGCGAGGTCGACGTTGTTGTAACCGACGGCCGCGTTCGCGACGACGCGGAGGTTCGGGGCGCGGGCGAGCAGCTCCTCGCCGATCGGGATGGTGAGCAGGGCGATGAGCGCGTCCGCCTGCGGGAGCCGGCTCTCCCAGTCCACCGGTCCATGGACCTGGCCGAGCTGGCGGAGGAGCGCCTCGGCGGCGGGCGGGAGCGCGACGGTGCTGACGGTCAGGGCCATGTTGAGACGGGAGCGGGGGAAGCCGCGGACCGTCGTCCGCGCGAGGAGTCGGGCGCTACAGCTCCTTCTCGAAGAGCGCGATCATCAGCCGGCCGCGGTCGAGCGTGACGTGCGTGCGCTCGTCGAGCGGGTGGAAGCCCAGGGCGCGCAGGAGCGCGTGCTTCGCCGTGTCGCCCGCGCCCACGCCGGTGCGCAGCCGGCGGATGCCGTCGGCCGCGAGCACGCCCTCCAGCGCGCCGAGCGCCTCACGCCCCACGCCGGCGCCGCGCCGCTCCGGGACGACGAGGAGCATGCCCAGCAGCGCGATGTCCGGCTCCGGGTGGTGTCCCCACCAGCCCAGCGCGCCGACGTCCTCACCGCTCTCGGCCAGGGAGACGAGTGCCACGCGCCGGCCCGGGACGTTGATCGTCGAGGCGATCTCCCGCACCGCCGCGTCCTCGTCCGGCTCCGGCCGGCCGGTGACCTCCAGGAAGTAGTCGCCCCCCGCCTGGAAGACCTCCTGTAGCGCGTCCTCGTCACCCATCGTGAGCAGCCGCGCCCGCAGGCGTGGAGTGGCGAAGAGATCGTCGGTGGACCCGTCTGCCGGCATGATGACTCCCGGGTCGCTGTGGACCCGCGCTGAAGTGTTTTCCATGGACGGCGGCTAAGATAAGCCGCCGCAATCCGCTGGGACAACCCCGCGCCGCCGCCTCGCGCGGCGACCCTCCTCTGCGTCGCCCTCGGTCATTATCTTGGGTGCCCCGCACCCCTACGGCCCCTCGCGAACGGAGGACGGTTTGAGCCTGCAGCTGGAATCCCGCCACTTCTTCCGGGCGAGGGACGTGGTGCAGCATCGCGACGGTCGGTTCGGCACCGTGCTCGAGGAGCGGGCCCTCTTCGCCGTCATCGACTGGGACGACGGGCTGCGGGAGGAGGTCGACCAGTTCGACCCGCGCGTGCTCGTCGTCGAGCGGGCGGAGCCGCGGTGAACCTGCCCGGCGGTCCCGCCGACGCGGACGCGCTCCCGGTCACGCCCACCGTCGAGTGCGGAGTTCCCGGGCCGCGCGGCGAGAGCGGCTGCCTGCTGCGCGTTCCCCCCGTGGAGGCGCTCGTCTGGGACCTCGAGCACGAGATCGTCTCCGCGCGGCGCGTGCGGATGGAGGAGAAGGGTGGCTGGTGGTTCGCCGCGAGCTACCTCGACACCGTCGTCGACATCGTCCTGCGGAGCTTCCCCTCCGTCCTGCTGCTCGGGACCGAGGGCGGCGACCGGCTCTTCTCGCGCGACGGCCGCACCGACGTCCAGGAGCGGCTCTTCTGACCCCGGACTCCCGACCCGGATGGACTTCCCCGACCCCCGCTGGTGCGCGCGCCTGAAGGCGGCCGGTGAGCCCCCGGCGCCCCGCCGCCGCGAGCCCGACCGCGCCGACTTCGACCCCGCCTACGATCCCGCCGCTCCCGTCACCTGCGAGATCTGCGGCCACGAGATGCACTACACCGGCGCCTGCAAGCTGATGTGCGGGAACTGCGGCTACAAGCGGGACTGCAGCGACCCGTGAGCCGCGGGCGGCGAGTACGGGAGCGCTCTCCATCGGTACCTCTCCTTGCGTGAAGGCGCGGGGCGCCGATATGCTGAGCCCCGCGGCATCCCCCCGAGCATTTCCTGCCTCTCCCTGCGCCGGTCGCGCGAACCCGAGGAGACGAGCGAATGGAGCGAAGAGATTTTCTCCGCAGCGGCGTGGCCGCGGGCGCGGTGCTGGTGGGCGGCGCGTGCGCGCGCTCGGGCGCCGTGGCCGGCGGGCCGGCCGCCTTCACGGCGCCGCTCGCGCACGCGGAGCCCGCGCACGTCGCCGGGCTGAAACAGTCGGTCTGCAAGTGGTGCTATCCCAAGCAGAGCGTCGCCGAGCTCGCGGCGGCCGCGCGGCGCATCGGCCTCCGCTCCGTCGAGCTCCTCGGCCCCGAGGACTGGCCGGTGCTGAAGGAGCACGGCCTCATCTGCGCCCTCTCCAGCCAGCCCGGCCCCGGTGGCATCCCGAAAGGCTTCAACCGCGTGGAGAACCACGAGTGGCTGATCCCCGCCTACCGGCAGCGCATCCGAGAGGCGGCCGAGGCGGGCGTCCCGAACGTCATCTGCTTCTCCGGCAACCGTGAGGGCATGGACGACCAGGAGGGCCTGCAGAACTGCCTGAGAGGCGTGAAGCAGATCGTGGGCGACGCGGAGCGCCAGGGGGTGATGGTCGTCATGGAGCTGCTCAACTCCAGGATCGACCACCACGACTACATGTGCGACCACACGGCCTGGGGCGTCGAGCTCGTGAAGGCCGTCGGCTCGCCCCACTTCAAGCTCCTCTACGACATCTACCACATGCAGATCATGGAGGGCGATGTCATCCGGACGATCCGCGACAACCACGAGTACATCGCCCATTACCACACCGGCGGGGTTCCGGGGCGCCACGAGATCGACGCCTCGCAGGAGCTCTACTGGCCCGCGGTGATGCGGGCGATCGCGGAGACCGGCTACGACGGCTACGTCGCGCAGGAGTTCGTCCCCACCCGCGACCCGCTCACCTCCCTCGCCGAGGCGTACCGCATCTGCACCGTGTGAGATCTGCTCGCCGGCATCTTCTTCCCGACCCCTTCACTCCGCCCCCGGATCCGAGATGAGAGGAACGTTCGAACGTGCCGTGCCCGCGCTGCTCACGCTCGGGCTCCTGGTCACGCTGCCCTCCTGCGAGAAGACGCCCGCGTCCGGGGCGTCCGGCGGTGCGGTGGTGAGGCTGGACTCCGCGA
>DASSTO010000145.1:0-26500 GCA_035707865.1 Longimicrobiaceae bacterium
CGATAGCGCGCGGGCCCGGGGCCCGCGCGGCCGGGGTCCCGGTCGCTGCCGGGCGCGCGCTCGCCGCGGATCCACACCTGCTTCTCCCGTCGGGCTCCACCGCCATCCTCTTCCGGAGAGTATCATGACAAGCCCGCGTCAGCTGCTCATCGCCAGTCGGTACCTGCTCTCGCTTCCGGCCGCCTTCCTGTGCGTGGTGGCCGCGCGCTCACCCCTGGCGGGACAGGCGCCGGCGGCCGCGCCGTACCTCGATCCCGCCCTCCCGCTGGCGCAGCGGGTGGGCGACCTGATCTCCCGGATGACGCTGGACGAGAAGGTCTCCCAGCTGGTGAACGACGCCCCGGCGATCCCGCGGCTGGAGGTGCCGGCGTACAACTGGTGGAACGAGGCGGCGCACGGCGTGGCGAACGCCGGCTACGCCACGAACTTCCCGGAGACGATCGGGCTGGGGGCGACGTGGGACACCGCGCTGATCCACCGGATCGGCGCGACGATCTCGACGGAGGGGCGGGCGAAGTACCACGAGGCGGTGCGCACCGGGCAGAAGCAGACCTGGTTCTACGGGCTGACCTTCTGGGCACCGAACATCAACATCTTCCGCGACCCGCGCTGGGGCCGCGGGCAGGAGACCTTCGGAGAGGACCCGTTCCTCACGGGCCGGTTGGCCGTCTCCTTCGTCGAGGGGATGCAGGGCGACGACCCGAAGTACCTGAAGGTGGTATCGACGCCCAAGCATTTCGCGGTGCACAGCGGCCCGGAGCCGGAGCGCCACCGCTTCAACGTGGACGTGTCGCCGCACGACCTGGAGGACACCTATCTGCCGGCGTTCCGGGCCGCGGTCACGGAGGGCCACGCGCAGTCGGTGATGTGCGCCTACAACGCCATCGACGGCGCCCCGGCCTGCGCCAACACCATGCTCCTGGCGCAGCACCTGCGCGGCGACTGGGGCTTCGACGGCTACGTGGTCTCCGACTGCGGCGCCGTCAACGACGTGGCTACGGGCCACCACTTCGCGCCCGACCTGGAGCACGCCGGCGCGGTCTCGCTGAAGGCCGGCACCGACCTGGAGTGCGGCAGCGGCGGCTTCCCCAAGCTGGCCGCCGCGGTGAAGGAGGGGCTCGTGAGCGAGGCGCAGATCGACACGGCGCTCACGCGACTCTTCACCGCCCGCTTCCGTCTGGGCATGTTCGACCCGCCGAGCTCCTACGCCTACGGGCGGATCCCCTTCTCGGAGAACAACTCCCCGGCGCACCGTCAGCTGGCGCTCCAGGCCGCCCGCGAGGCGATGGTGCTGCTGAAGAACGACGGGGTGCTGCCGCTGGCCGCCGGGCGGAAGCGGATCGCGGTCATCGGGCCCACGGCGGAGCTGGTGCAGGCGCTGCAGGGCAACTACAACGGCACGCCACCGCGGCCCGTCTCTCCGATCGAGGGCATCCGGAAGCGCTTCGGCGCCGCGAACGTCGTCTCCGCGCAGGGCTCGCTGCTGGCCGAGGACTTCGCGGTCCCGGTCGAGCGCAGCGCGCTGCGCTCCGGGGGGGGCGAGGGGCTGAAGGGCGAGTACTTCGCCAACCCCGACCTGCGGGGTCGGCCGGTCGCGGTCAGGATCGACCCCTCGATCAACTTCAACTGGGCGGGGGCGGCTCCCGTGGAGGGACTCTCGCGCGACAGCTTCTCCGTCCGCTGGACCGGCACGCTCACCCCCCCCGCCCCCGGCGACTACACGCTGGCGGCACGCGTCAGCCGCTGGGGCAGCCAGAGCGCCGTGCAGCTCTACCTCGACGGCAAGCTCGTCCTGGACAGCACCCGCGCCACGCAGGGGCGCCGCAGCCCCGTCCAGGAGACCGTCGTGCACTTCGCGGACACGAAACCGCGCGAGGTCCGCCTGGAGTATCGCTACCACGGCGGGAACGCCGGCCTCGACCTGACCTGGCTTCCGCCCGCGGGCGCGCTGCGGGCGGAGGCGGTGGCCGCCGCGAAGCAGGCGGACGTCGTCGTCGCCGTCCTGGGCCTCTCGCCCCAGCTCGAGGGTGAGGAGATGCCGGTGCATCTGGAGGGCTTCGACGGGGGCGACCGCACGGACATCCGGCTGCCCCGCCCTCAGCGCGACCTCCTGGCGGCGCTGAGGGCCACCGGCAAGCCGGTCGTGCTCGTGCTCACCAACGGGAGCGCGCTCGCGGTGGACTCCACGAAGGCCGACGCCATCCTCGACGCGTGGTATCCCGGCGAGGCGGGGGGCACGGCCATCGCCGAGACGCTCGCCGGCGACAACAACCCGGCGGGCCGTCTACCCGTGACCTTCTACGCCTCCGTGGACCAGCTGCCGCCCTTCGAGGACTACTCGATGGCGAACCGCACCTACCGCTACTTCACCGGCACCCCGTGGCGCGGCTTCGGCTACGGCCTGAGCTACTCGAGGTTCGCGTACAGCGGCCTCGATCTGCCGGCTGGGCCCGTGGCGGCCGGCGACTCGGTGCTCGTGGGCGTGGACGTGAAGAACGTGAGCGACCGGGCGGGCGACGAGGTGGTCGAGCTCTACCTGACGCAGCCGAAGCAGGCGCTCACCCCCATCCGCGAGCTGGCCGGGTTCAGCCGGGTTCACCTGGCGCCCGGGCAGACGGTGCACGTGACGTTGCCCGTCTCGGCCCGCGCGCTCGGCCAGGTCGATGCCCGGGGGAACCGCGTCGTCGTCCCGGGCGAATACCGGGTCTTCGTGGGCGGAGCGCAGCCGGGCGACACGCGGGGCGGCGTGCGCGGGAGCTTCACCGTCAGTGGCCCGGCCAGGACGCTGCCGCGCTGAGGAGGCGCGGCTGATCCCGCACTTCGTCGACCTTCACACGGCGGCACTCCGCTGCTGCCTCGGGAGACCGTATGAAAAGACAACTGGTGCCGGTCCTGATCGCGCTGGGCCTGCTCGCGGGGAGGGCGCGCGCGCAGACGATCACCGCGACCATCGACGCGGGGGCGCGGGGTGCGCCGATCCAGCAGGGGATCTACGGCATGTTCCTCGAGCAGGCCGGGAACCTGCTCGAGCAGGGCTTCCGGGCCGAGATGCTGGACGACCGGAAGTTCTACTTCGCCGTCGGGCAGCAGGCACCGGCGAATGCACGCCGCAGCCGCTGGGGCGCGCGCCGCGGCTGGCAGGCGCTGGGTCCCGCCGAGGCCGTCCGGATGGACAGTACCCACGCCTACGCATCCGACCACGTTCCCGTGGTCAGCCTCGCCGGCGCGGAGCCCCGGGGCATCCGGCAGGGTGGGGTCGCGATAGCGAGCGGCAAGGGCTACACGGGGCGGATCGTGATCGCGGGCGATCCCGGTGCCCAGGTGTCGGTCAGCCTGGTCTGGGGAGAGGGCGCCGCCGATCGCCGGACGGTCCACCTGGACCCTCTCACGGCCGGGTGGGCCACGCAGCGCTTCCGCTTCGCGGCGCCGCCCGTGAGCGGCGACTCGGCGTGGTTCGAGATCGCGGGCACCGGGCGCGGCAGCTTCCGGGTCGGCGCCGTATCGCTCATGCCCGCCGACAACGTCGACGGCTTCCGCCGCGAGGTGGTCACGGCGCTGGCGACCCTGCATTCCGGCGTCTACCGCTTCCCCGGTGGCAACTTCGTCTCGGGTCCCTACGACTGGCGGGACGCCATCGGAGATCCCGATAAGCGGCCCCCTCGCTGGGACCCCGTGTGGGGCGCGCTCCAGTCGAACGACTTCGGTCTCGACGAGTTCATGGTTCTCTGCAAGCTGCTCGGCGTCGAGCCCTACATCACGGTGAACGCCGGCTTCGGCGACGCGCGCTCCGCGGCGGACGAGGTGGAATACGCCAACGGAGCGGCGACCACGCCCATGGGGCGGCTCCGTGCCGCGAACGGGCACCCGGAGCCGTACGGCATCCGGTACTGGGGAATCGGGAACGAGATGTGGGGCGACTGGCAGTTCGGCTACATGGCCCTCGACCAGTGGATCTGGAAGCAGGGTCAGTTCGCGCGCGCCATGCGGGAGGTCGACCCCACCATCCGGCTCGTCGCGAGCGGCGCCATGCCGGATGCGATGACGGGCTCGGGCATGGCGAAGAAGCTGACCGGCAAGGTGGTCGCGGAGCCGATGGGCCCCGCGGACTGGAGTGGGGCGCTGCTCTCCCGCTCGATCGGCGACTTCGAGATCCTCAGCCAGCACTTCTACGTCTACGGCGGGACGCACCTCGACCTGCAGCAGGGCAAGCAGGTGCCGGACGACCCGAACCTGCCGCTCGTGGAATGGGAGAGGAAGCCCGCCAACATGGTGCGCGCGGAGTACGAGCACTACCAGACGTACATGGACAGCATTCCCGCGATGCACCACAAGCACATCACCGTGGCCATCGACGAGTGGGCGTACACCGGCTCGCCCCCGGGATCCTACAAGTCGGTGCCCGCCTACGCCTGGGCGCTGAACGAGATGTTCCGCCACAGCGACGTCTTCAGCATGGCCTGCTTCACCTTCGGCGGCTCCACGCTCAGCGCCAGCCGGACGGACGCCGTCCTGAACCCGATCGGGCTCATGTTCAGGCTCTACGGCACGCATTACGGGAAGATCCCGCTCGCCGTCACCGGCAGCTCACCGCAGCCGGCGCGGACGCGGCCCGTGGGCGGGGAGACGCCGGTCGTGAATGCCGGCAGCCCGACCTACCCGCTGGACGTGGCGGCGGCGCTCTCCGCCGACGGGAAGACCCTCACCGTCTCCGTCGTGAACCCGACCGAGACGCGGCGCCAGCTGAAGCTGGATCTGCGGGGGATCGCGGTGAGTGGGGCGGGCCGCGTGTGGAGGATGGCTCCCGACAGTCTCCTGGCGGCGAACCTGGTGGGCCAGGCGCCGCAGGTGCGGATCGAGGAGGTCGGCGCGAACGCCTCGGGGGTACTGACGATCCCCGCCATCAGCGTCGGCGTCTACGCCTTCCCCGTGGAGTAACGGTCGTCCAACCCAGGGGTGCCCGATCTAGGGCGCCTTCGTACCCGTCTTCGCCTCGCGCGCGGCGGTCTCGTCGCTCGTCTCGCCGCGCGCCTGCCTCGCGGCCCTCTGCCGGGCGCGCTTCACGCCCTGCTTCTCGAAGAGGTCGACGGTCGCCAGAACGTCCGCGGGCGGCTGGTAGGCCGCCTTCGCGTGCGTGGCGGTGCCCCGGTCGAGGCCGGCGACGAGCGACTCGTACTTCGAGCCGGGGTGCCAGATCACCCAGTCCTCGAAGCCGACGTCGTAGACGCCCTGCTTCTGCTTGCGGATCTCCTCCGGTCCGTAGGTCAGGTGGTCGCGCAGCCAGGTGGCGGTGAAGCCCTGGATCCAGACGACCACCCGCGCCGGTCTCACCCCCACCTCCTGCATCCGCTCCGCGCGCAGGCGCGCCATCCCCGCGCTCTTGTAGAGCGTCTCGTACGGCATCAGGTCCGGCTTCCTGACGCCGGGCAGGTGCGTGGGCAGGTAGTGCGACGGGTACATCATCGGGTAGATGTGGTCCGCCGTCGAGGCGATCGTCTCCCACTGCTGCCCGATGCCCACGTCGCCCGGGTCGTTGGGCGAGAGCCCGAAGACGTCCGCACCCACGGAGACGCCGAGCGGGTGCAGCCGGCGCTTCGCCTCGTTCAGGAAGGCGGCGATGGCGTCGGTGCGGTCGCCCTGCGCCTGCGGGTGCACCTGCGGCGGCAGGCTCCTGTAGGGCTCCGGGAAGCGGACGTAGTCGAACTGGATCTCGTCGAAGCCGGCCCTCGCCACCTCCTCCGCCACGTCCAGGTTGTAGTCCCAGACGTTCCGGTCCCACGCGCTGACCCAGGTGTTCCCCGCCTTGTCCACCCAGAGGCCGCCCCCGGGCTGCCGGATCGACCAGTCCGGCTTCGCCTTCGAGAGGACGGGGTCCTTGAAGACGACCATCCGCGCCACCGCGTAGAGGTGGTGCGCGTGGAGGGTGTCGGCCAGCGCCTTCAGGTTGCGCTCGGTCCTCTCACCCGGCTGCTGGAGCTGCTTCGCGAGCGGGACCCCGGTGTCGAAATGGACGCCGCGCTCGGTCTTCACGTCGACGACGAAGGTGTTGATCTCCGTGTCGTCGGCGATGGCGAGCAGCTCGCCCAGGCGCCGCGACGAGCCGGCGGCGTAGGCGTTCACGTAGATGCCGCGGATCTGCGCCGGCGCGTGGTCGAAGACCGCGGCGGGCTCGGGCGACGCCTCCGGGGCGGGCCGCGCCTCCGGCACGGCCGGCGCGGAGTCCCGCAGCGCCAGGATCGCGGCGTCCCGCGGTGGAGGGGTCGGGTGGGCGTCGGCGCCCGAGCCGCAGCCCGCGAGCGAGAGCACTGCGGCCAGCAGCGCCGCGGTGCGCGCGGAGGACTTCACCGGGTTCATCGGGATCCTGCAAGGCGATGGGGGAGAGAAACTTCGGTGAGCGGAAGAAGATAGCGGGGCGCCCGCGAAAGCGGTAGCCGGGGAAAGGAAGAACCGCACGCGGCGGGGCGCGTGCGGTTCCGGACCGGCTCAGCCGTCGCGCCGGCTCAATCGCGAGGCCACCGCAGCACGGCGCCGTTCACCGGCGACAGGCTCGTAGTGGGCGTGATCTGCGCCTCTACGATGGGCACGTCGTAGCTCCCGTCCGACACGGCGACCGTGGCGAGCGTGTCCCCGGCGGTATTCGTCTCCAGCGCCGTCCCGCCGAAGGTGCCTGTGACCCGCTGCGCGGCTCCGGCCTGGAGCGTCACGGTGCCCGAGTCGAAGCGCAGCTGGCGGATCGCCGGGTTCTGCAGTCTCACGTCGTCGATGGTGACGAGGAACGCCTGCGCGCACAGATCCGAGGCGGAGGCGCCGCAGTCGCTGCTCAGCGAGTAGGTCCCGGCGCTCGCGCTCTCGGTCAGGAGGACGATCTCCTCACCGCTGAAGTCGTTGGCGACCTCCAGTCCGACGATCTCGTACATGGCGCGCTGCGGATCGTGGAAGGCGACGCCGAACGTCTGGATCGTCTGCGGGTCGAATGCGCCCTCCGCGTCCACGCTGCCGGAAAGGTCGCCCGAGTACGTGGCGCGCAGGGTACCGCTGGTGGCCGTGGTCGGCTGCGTGGGGCTGCTGTTCTCGTTACACGCACCGGTGGACGCGATCAGGCCGAGGCAGAGCGCGCCGAGGATCTTGGAGGTGTTCATGAGGGTGATCCGGATCGAGGGTGATCGTCAGCGCGCATCGGCTGCGGCTATGGTGAGCGAAGGCTTCCGTTCGCTACAGGGTTCCCGGAAGGGTAACGCCGGAGCGCCGAATGCGCACGCCGCGTGGCGGCGCGCGGGCGTCGATGAATCGCCCCGGCTCGTGTAAGTCATTCATATTTCAGGCCAAACGGCGAACGACGCGCCGGTCTTCACCGGGGTGGCGGTCGACGCGGCGCGGGTGGAGTCGCGACCGGTCCGGTCGCTTCACCCCGAGGACGCACGGCCGGCGCGCCACTCGACATCGGCTCTCTCCACGGCATCGGGCCGGCCGCGGGGCTCCGCTACAGGTACCCCATCTTCCTCAGGTAATCCACCCAGATGTGGTATCCGCGCTCGTTGAGGTGCAGGCCGTCGACGGTGTCGCGCGCGTCCATCCGGCCGTGCGCGTCGAGGAAGAGCGGGTAGAGGTCGACGAAGCGGGTGCGCGTCGACGCGGCCACGACGCGCAGGAGCCGGTTCAGGTTCCGGACGTGGTCCTGCTTGTCGTAGTGCTGCGGGAAGTGCGGGTACTGCGGGTTCACGGGAAGCACGCTCTGCACGAAGATCCGCGTCGTGGGGCTCCCCGCCTGCACGCGCTGGATGATCTTCCTGTAGTTGTCGGCGATCACCGCGTCGGGGATGTCCTTCCCGATGTCGTTGATGCCGATCAGGATGAAGAGCTTGGAGGGCTTGCGGCGGATGACCTCGTCGAGCCGGCGCAGGACGCCGTAGGTGATGTCGCCGCCGATGCCGCGGTTCAGCGCGGTGGCGTCGCCCGTGAGCGCGGGCCAGTCCCCGCCCTGGGTGATGCTGTTGCCGAGGAAGATCACCCGCCCCGGCACCACCGGCTGCTTCTCGAATTCCGCCATCCGCTGGGCATAGACGTCGGGCAGGAAGGGGATGGTGTCGAAGAGGTTCTGGTTCGTGACCGGCGCCTGTGCGCGGGCTCGCGCGGGGGCGAGGGCCACGAGCAGGACGAGCGCGGCGATGGGCGCGAGGGCGCCGTGACGGAGCGACATGACGAGTCGGGGGTAAGGGGCGGGGGCTCCGGAGATGCGCCGTGCCCGGAGCCGTGGGCGGCCGGCCCGTAACTTACCCGGACCCGCGGGCGCGTGCCACCGGTCGCGCGACCGCTCACATCGGGAGGAGGGGTGGCGGTGGACTGGATGGCGATCCAGGTGATCGTGGTGCTCTTCGTGGCCTCACTCGTCCGCTCGGCGTTCGGCTTCGGCGAGGCGATGGTGGCGGTGCCGCTCCTCGCCCTGCTGATGCCCGTCGAGGTGGCGGCCCCGATCGCCGTGCTGACCTCCATCACCGTCGCCGGCCTCGTGCTGGCCCAGGACTGGTCCGAGGTGCACGTCCGCAGCGCCGCGAGGCTGGTGCTCTCCACCGTCTTCGGGATCCCGCTCGGGCTGCTGCTCCTCACGCGGGTGCCCGAGCCGGTGGTCAAGGCCGTCCTCGCCGCGGTGATCATCGCCTTCTCGGCGTACTCGCTCTCCACGCGGCGGAATCTCTCGCTCGACAGCGACCGGACGGCGTGGCTCTTCGGCTTCGGGGCGGGAATCCTCGGCGGCGCGTACGGGATGAACGGCCCGCCGCTGGTGGTCTTCGGCGCGCTCCGCGGCTGGTCGCCCCGTCACTTCCGGGCGACGCTCCAGGGCTATTTCTTCCCCGCCAGCCTGATGGTCATGGCCGGCTACTGGCTCGGCGGCCTCTGGACCCCCGCGGTGACCCGCCACTACCTGATCTCGCTGCCGGCGGTGGTGGTGGCGGTCCTCGTCGGCCGCTTCATCAACCGGCGGATGCGCGGCCCCCGCTTCCTCGTCTACATCCACGCGGGCCTGATCGTCATCGGGGCGATCCTGATGGTGCAGGCGGTCACGGGGTGATTCACTCGATCGGGTTCACCAGCGTACCGATCGGAGGGATGTGGATGACGACCTGGTCGGCCGAGCGGAGGGTGAAATCGTCGGGCGGGACGATGCCGGTGCCGGTGAGGAGCACGCAGCCGGCGGGAAAGCTCGTCTCGCGGTAGAGGAACTCCACCAGATCGGTGATGGAGCGCCGCATCTGCGCGAGCGTGGTGGCACCCTCGAACGCAACCTCGCCCGCCCGCGTGATGCGCAGGCCGATCGCGGTCTCGGGCGGCAGCGGCTCCTCGGTGACGAGCAGAGCGGGACCGAGGCCGCAGGCGCCGTCGTAGACCTTCGCCTGCGGCAGGTAGAGCGGGTTCTCGCCCTCGATGTCGCGCGAGCTCACGTCGTTGCCGACGGTGTAGCCGACGATCGCGCCGCGCGCGTTCACGCAGACCGCCAGCTCCGGCTCGGGGACGCTCCAGCGCGAGTCGCGGCGCACGCGCAGCGGCTCGCCGGGGCCGCGCACCCGCCACGGCGCGGCCTTGAAGAAGAGCTCCGGGCGCTCCGCCTCGTAGACGCGGTCGTAGAAGCTGCCGCCGCCCGCGTCGCGCGACTCCTCCATCCGCGCGGTGCGGCTGCGGTGGTAGGTCACGCCCGCCGCCCAGACCTCCTGCGCGCCGAGCGGCGGCAGGACCCCTTCGATCCGCTCGATGCGCTCCCGCCGCGTCGCGGGGTCGCGCAGGTGCCCCGCGAGGTGGGGGTGATCGATCAGCGCGTCCCACTCGTCGGCGATGCGGAAGAGGCCTTCGTCCTCCAGTACCGGCCCGGCGGTCGTTCGGTAGAGTCTCATCGTTCGCTCCCCGCCTCCAGTGCCGCGATGATCCGGTCCACGTCGTAGACGCAGCCGGCCCAGGTGCCGCCGCTGGCGCGCTGAAGCGCGGCCCAGAGGCGCGTGTCCGCCGGGAGGGCGGGGTGCGGTGCGAGGGCGGGGTGGGGCTCGCGCTCGCGCAGGAGCGCCGCGGCCTCGTCGGGCTCCAGCGGCATGTCGGCCGTGCCGACGAGCGCGACGGAGCCGTGCAGGCCCGCGCGGTCGATCACGATCTCGATCACGTCGCCGTCGCGCACGCGCCCGATGGGGCCGCCCTGGAGCGCCTCGGGACCGACGTGCCCCACGCACGCGCCGGTGGAGAGCCCAGAGAAGCGGCCGTCGGTGACGAGCGCGACGTGCTTGCCCCAGGGAAGGTACTTCAGCGCGGTCGTGATCTGGGCCGTCTCCTGCATGCCCGTGCCCGAGGGGCCGTTCCCGATCAGCACGATGACGTCGCCCGGGCGGATGGGGCGGTCCGTGTCGCCCTTCACCGCGCGGATCGCGGCGCGCTCGTCGACGAACACGCGCGCGGGGCCGCGGTGGCGGTAGACCTGTCCCTCGCCCACCACGCTCGGGTCGATCGCGGTCGCCTTGATGACGGAGCCCTCCGGGGCGAGGTTGCCGACGGGGAAGACGACGGTGCTGGTGAGCCCGGCGCGCCGCGCGGCGTCCGGCCCCATGACGACGTCGTCGGGCGAGACGGCGGCCCCGGCCGCGAGCCTCTCCCTCGCCTGCCGGCGCCGGTCGCTCGCCTCCCACCAGTCGAGCGTCGCGTCGAGCGTGTCGCCCGTCGCGGTGAGGACGTCGCCGCGGAGCAGGCCCATGCGTCTCAGGTGGAGCATCACCTCGGGCACGCCGCCCGCCATGAAGACCTGCACCGTGGGGTGCCCGCGCGGGCCGTTGGGCAGCGCGTCGACGAGGCGCGGCGTGGCGCGGTTCACCCGGATCCAGTCCTCCACCGTCGGGGGCCGCAGCCCGGCCGCGTGCGCGATCGCCGGGATGTGGAGCAGCAGGTTCGTCGAGCCGCCGAAGGCCGCGTGCACCAGCATCGCGTTCTCGATCGCCGCCGGCGTGAGGATGGCGCTCATCGGGATGCCGAGTGCGTTCAGCCGGTGCAGCGCGAGCGCCGAGCGCCGGCCCAGCTCCAGCCACGACGGCTCGCCGGAGGGCGCGAGGGCGCTGTGCGGCAGCGCGAGCCCCAGCCCCTCCGCCACCACCTGCGAGGTGGCGGCGGTCCCCAGGAACTGGCACCCGCCCCCGCCCGAGCCGCAGGCGCGGCAGCCCATCTCGGCCGCGTAGTCCAGGCTCACCAGGTCCTGCGCGAAGCGCGGGCCCAGGCTCTGCACCTGCCCCGCGTCCTCCGCGCCCGCCGCGGGCAGCGTCACCCCGCCGGGAACGACGACCCCGGGCAGCCGGCTCGATCCCGCGAGCGCCATCATCGTCGCCGGCAGGCCCTTGTCGCACGTCGCGATCCCCATCACCCCGCTCGCCGTGGGCAGCGAGCGGATGAGCCGGCGCATCACGATCGCCGCGTCGTTGCGGTAGGGGAGGCTGTCGAACATCCCCGTCGTCCCCTGTGTGCGGCCGTCGCAGGGGTCGCTGCAGGAGACGGCGAAGGGCACGGCGCCCTCGGCGCGGAGAGTCTCCGCGGCCTCGCGCACCAGGAGCCCGATCTCCCAGTGGCCGGTGTGGTACCCGAGGGCGATCGGCCGGCCGTCGTCGCCGCGCAGGCCGCCGGCGGTGCTGACGATCACGTACTGCGGGCCGAGCATCGCCGAGGGGCTCCAGCCCATGCCCGCGTTCTGCGTCAGGCCGAAGAGGTTGCCGCTCGGCTCCTCGCGCAGCATCTCCGCGGTGAGCGGCAGACGGCCGGCGGGGCCCTCGCCGGCGATCCGGCCAGCCGCGACGGCGTCGGCGGAACCGAGCACGGACTCCAGCGGCGGGGGGACGATCGTTCTCTTCATGGCGCGGGGCCGCGGCGGAGGTACGGTGATCGGGCGGCGCATCGCTGGCGCGCCCCTCCCGCGATGAATAATGCCCGGGGTGGAGCACCGCCAGGGGGCGCGCCGGAGTGCTCCGACCCGTATCTTCACACGACCCTCTCCAACCGTCCATCCGTGAGACCGGCAGAACCATGACCCCATTCGGAGGAGCTACGCGGTCCGTGATCGCACTCGCCGTGCTGTGCGCGGCGGGGCTGACGACCTCGGCGTCGACCTGCGCATCCCAGGATGCCCGGACGCGGCCGGACGCGGCCGACCTCGTCGTGGACCTGAGCCGGACGACGGGCGAGATGTACCCGATGTGGGCGTACTTCGGGTATGACGAGTCCAACTACACGTACAGCTGGGAGGGCAAGAAGCTGCTGACGGAGCTCTCCGAGCTGAGCCCGGTGCCCGTCCACGTCCGCGCGCACAACCTCCTGAACACCCGCGAGGGGCCGGCCTCCGCGTTCAAGTGGGGCTCCACGAACGTCTACACGGAGGACGGGGCGGGGAAGCCGGTCTACGACTGGACGATGATGGACAGCATCGTGGACATCTGGGTGAACCGCGGCATGAAGCCGCTGATGGAGATCGGCTTCATGCCGAAGGCCCTCTCCACGCATCCCGATCCGTACCGGCACCACTGGGAGCCGGGTGATCCGTACGGCGAGATCTACACGGGGTGGGCCTATCCGCCGACCGACTACGAGAAGTGGGCCGATCTCGTCTACCACTGGGTCCGCCATTCCGTCGATCGTTACGGCGCGGACGAGGTGGCAGGCTGGTGGTGGGAGCTGTGGAACGAGCCGGACATAGCCTACTGGCAGGGCACTCCGGAGGAATACCTGAAGCTCTACGACTACACGGCCGACGCGGTGAAGCGGGCGCTCCCGAGCGCGAAGGTCGGGGGGCCCGCCGTGACCGGTGGCGGCTACGGGCTGATGAAGGCCTTCCTCGACCACGTCCGCGGTGGGACGAACGCCGTCACCGGCGGGAAGGGCGCGCCGCTGGACTTCATCAGCTTCCACGCGAAGGGCTCGCCGCGCTTCGTCGACGGCCACGTGCGCACCGACATGGCGCCCGAGCTGAGGAGCGTCGACCGCTTCTTTTCGATGATCGCCTCCTATCCCGAATTCAGGAAGTTGCCGGTGATCATCGGCGAAGCCGATCCGGAGGGGTGCGCCGCCTGCTCCGTCGCGTCCGGCTCCCTCCAGAACCGGTACCGGAACGGGACGATGTACTCCAGCTACACGGCCGATGCCTTCGCCCGGATATACGAGCTGGCCGACGAGCACGACATCCATCTCGCCGGCGCGACGAGCTGGTCGTTCACCTTCGCCAACGTGCCCTGGTTCGACGGCTTCCGCTCGCTCGCGACCAACGGCGTGGACAAGCCGGTGCTGAACGTCTTCCGCATGTTCGGGATGATGGCCGGCGACCGGGTGGCGGTGCAGGGCAACGAGACGGATGCGGAGGGGATCATCGCGAACGGCGTGCGCGGCGACCGCCCGGACGTCAGCGCGCTGGCCAGCAGGCAGCGCGACGGGGCCGCGGTGATGGTGTGGAACTACCACGACGACGACGTGGCCGCCCCGGACGCCGACGTCCGCCTCTCCATCCGGAAGGTCCCCGCCCGGCGCGTGCTGGTCCACCACTACCGCATCGACGAGGAGCACAGTAACGCGTACGCCACGTGGCTGGCGATGGGCGCGCCGCAGCAGGTGTCGAAGGCGCAGTACCGGACGCTGGAGCACTCCGGCGAGCTGGAGATGCTGGACGCTCCGGAGTGGGTCACCCCGAAGGACGGGGTCGTCACGCTGGAGTTCCCGCTGCCGCGCCAGGGCGTCTCGCTGGTGCGGCTGACCTGGGGCGAGTCCGATCGGTAGAGACGCGCCGCCTTGCTCGTCGGGTCGCGCGCGGTTACGGTGACGGGCATCCCGGCCGTGGCGGAGCAGTTCCGCACCTGAGACCAACCCAACCGGCGGAGTGCGATGGAGGGCGCAATGGAGCTTTCGGGCAGCAATCTCGTGGCCGGTGAGGCGGTCGAGGGCGGCGGCGCGACTTTCCGCGCCGTGAACCCGGCCACCGGCGCAGAGCTCGACCCCGTCTTCCGCGAGGCCGGCGCGACGGAGGTGGACCACGCGCTCGAGGCGGCGGAGGCGGCCTTCCGCGTCTACGGACGCTGGTCCGGCCGCGAGCGCGCCGCGCTCCTGCGCGCCGTCGCCGACGAGCTGCTGGCGCTCGGCGACGGGTGGATCGAGCGCGCCCACGCCGAGACGGCGCTCCCCGCCGCGCGGCTGCAGGGCGAGCGCGGGCGGACCGTCGGCCAGCTGCGTCTCTTCGCCGACCACGTCGAGGAGGGCTCGTGGGTCGAGGCCAGGATCGACACCCCCGACCCCGCCCGCACCCCCGCGCCGCGGCCCGACCTGCGGCGCATGCTCGTCCCCCTCGGGCCGGTCGCCGTCTTCGGCGCCAGCAACTTCCCCTTCGCCTTCTCCGTCGCGGGCGGCGATACGGCCTCCGCGCTCGCGGCCGGCTGCCCCGTCGTCTGCAAGGCGCACCCGGCGCACCCCGGCACCTCGGAGCTCGCCGCGCGCGCCGTCGACCGCGCGGTGCGGAGCGTCGGCGCGCCGCCCGGCGTCTTCTCGCTCCTGCACGGCTGGTCGCACGAGGTCGGTCTCGCTCTCGTGCGTCACCCGCTCACCCGGGCAGTCGGCTTCACCGGCTCGCTGCGAGGCGGGCGCGCGCTCTTCGACGCCGCCGCGGCCCGGCCGGAGCCGATCCCCGTCTACGCGGAGATGGGAAGCGTCAACCCCGTCTTCCTGCTGCCCTCCGCGCTCCGCGGGCGGGGCGAGACGCTCGCGCGCGGGCTCGCGGCGTCCATCGCCCTCGGCGTCGGACAGTTCTGCACCAACCCCGGCGTGCTCGTCGCGGTGCGCGGCGAGGCGCTCGACCGCACGGCCACCGAGCTGGCGGCGCGCATCGGCGGCGCGGAGGCGGGGGTGATGCTCTACGACGCCCTGCGCCGGGGCTTCGTCGCGGGCGTCGAGCGCGCGCGCGCCAGCGGCGCCGAGGCGCTCGCGATCGCCCCGACCAGTCCGCGGGAGGACTCCGCCGGGGCGCGCCCCGCGCTCCTCGCCGTCGACGCGGAGCGCTTCCTCGCCGAGCCGCGGCTCCAGGAGGAGATCTTCGGGCCCGTCTCGCTCCTCGTCACCGCCCGCGACGACGCGGAGATGTTGCGCGTGGCGGAGGCGCTCGAAGGGCAGCTCACGGTGACCGTCCACGGTAGCGACGAGGAGCTGCGCGAGCGCGCGGAGCTGGTGAGAATCCTGGAGCGGAAGGCGGGGCGCCTCATCTTCAACGGCTTCCCCACCGGCGTGGAGGTGAGCCACGCCATGCAGCACGGCGGCCCCTATCCCGCCTCCACGGATTCCCGTTCCACCTCCGTCGGCACCGCCGCCATCACCCGCTTCGCGCGGCCCGTCTGCTTCCAGGACTTCCCGGAAGGCGCGCTTCCGCACGAGCTGCGCGACCGCAACGAGCTGGGGATCTTGCGCCTGGTCGACGGCGAGTGGACCCGGGAGGACGTGAACGGGTGAACGGGTGAACGGGGGCTGCGCGGCGGCCTGGCGCCGGGCGGTTGAAGCCGCTGCGACAACGGCACGAAGTCCGCCGCCGCGGACTGCACGCCCGAGCCTCGCACCCTACCCCGTCCCCTCGCCCGCTTGCGGGAGGGGGTGGCGGCTCTCAGGCCGCCGGGTGAGGGTCGGCGCGCACGCCGACGATCTCCTTGCGCCCTCCCGGGCCGCCCCGCAACGTAGTGTCGTTTCCACGTTCCTCACCCCGACCCCGGAGGAGCCCATGCTCAGCGAGTTCCGGAAGTTCATCGCCCGCGGGAACATGATCGACCTGGCGGTGGGGATCGTCATCGGCGCCGCGTTCACCTCGGTCGTCAAGTCGCTGGTCGACGACGTCCTGATGCCCCCGATCGGGCTCCTAACCGGCGGCGTGGACTTCTCGAACCTCTACGTGAACCTCTCCGGCGGGAGCTACGCCTCGCTCGCGGACGCGCAGAAGGCCGGCGCGGCCACCATCAACTACGGCGTCTTCATCAACAACGTCATCTCGTTCCTGATCGTGGCGCTGGCGATCTTCGTGGTCGTGCAGGCGTACAATCGCGTTCGCACCCTGGAGGAGTCCGCGCCGCCGGCGCCTACCGAGAAGGACTGCCCCTTCTGCAAGATGCGGGTGCCGCTCGCGGCCACCCGGTGCGGCCACTGCACGTCGGAGCTGATGGCGACGGAGCCGGCCTGAAGACCTGCCGCTCGTGGCGCGGCCGGAGGGCCCATGGCCGTCCTACACCAGCGGCAGCACGAGCGCCAGCGCGACGGTGGTCACCATCGAGGTGATCCCCACGATGGCGAGCGCGGGCGTCCACGACTTCAGCGCCTCGATTTCCGTCACCCCACCCATCTTGGTGAAGACCCAGAAGCCGCTATCGTTCATCCAGCTCCCGACGAGCGAGCCGCTCGCGATCGCCGTGGCGACGTAGGCCGTGTGGAAGGGGAGCACCCCGGCGCTCTGGATCAACGTCGAGAGCATCGCCGCGGTAGTGATCATGGCGACGGTGCTCGATCCCTGCGCGACCTTCACCAGGCTGGCCACCCCGAAGGCGAGGAAGAGGTAGACGAGGCCCGTGCCGGCGCCGCCCGCGAAGAGCGCCTGGATGGCCGGACCGATCTGCGCGGCCTGGAGCATCGCGCCGAAGGCGCCGCCCGCGGCGGTGATGAGGATGATCACCCCGCCACTCATCAGCGCTTCCTCGACCGCGGCGGCCATCTCGGCTCGGCTCGGGCGGCGCTGGCGGGCGTAGACCCAGAGGGCGACGGCGGCCGAGAGGAGCAGCGCGAGGTTGGCGTCGCCGACGATGGCCGCGTAGGGCGCCAGGGCGGCCCACCCCCCGTGCGCCCCCGCCTCCTTGGCGAGCGAGCCGATGAGCGTGTTGGACGCGATGAGCACGACCGGCAGGACGATCGGCAGGAGCGAGGCGGTGAGGCCGGGAAGGGCGGGGGGTGCGGTGGGCGCCGCCTCGGGGATCCCGGTCGCGCCGGTACGCAGGGGCACGGGCATCCTCCGGTCGATCCACCCGGCGAAGAAGAGCCCGACCACCGCCGCCGGCAGCGCGACGACGAGCCCGACGAGGATCATCGTTCCCAGGTCGACGCCGAGCATCCCCGCCACCACCAGCGGGCCGGGCGTGGGCGGCACCAGCGCGTGCGTGGCCGCCGCGCCCGCCGCGATCGCCGTGATGTACTTGAGATAGTTGCGCCCCGTGCGCCGATACATCGAGCGCGCCAGCGGGATGAGCAGGTAGAAGACGGTGTCGAAGAAGACCGGAATCGCGAGCGCGAAACCGCTCGCCAGCAGCGCCGTCGCGCCCTGGTCCTCGCCCAGCAGCCGCAGGAATGCGCGGACGATCCGGTCCGCCGCGCCGCTGTCCATCATCGCCTTACCGATGATCGCCGCGAGGGCGATGACGATGCCGATGCTCCCGGCCGTGCTCCCGAACGCCTGCGCCACCCGCGCGATCTTCGTCCCCGGCTCGCCGGGCGCCAGCAGGCTCACCAGGACCGCCGCGCCGATCAGCGCCAGGAAAGCGTTCAGGCGCAGCACGATGATCGCGCCGAGCACGACGGCCATGCCGACCAGCAGGATGAGGATCGGGGACATCGGCGTTTCATTCCGGGGGAGAGTTGCCCGGGCGCAGCCGTCCACGCACCGGGAGGACGGGCACGATCCGGCCGCGGTGCGGGGGTTACAGGCCCCCGGCGCGCCGTGGAGGACCGGCTCCGGAACGGGAGATCAGGGGGAAGACGTGAAGCGGCGCGCAATGTAGCGGCGACGGGCCGCGAGCGGCAACTGGGTGCCCGATCGATCCGGGCACCCCGTTGCCGCTCCGCCCGGCCCGGGCGCTCAGCCGCAGCAGGTGGGACCGCAGCAGCTACCCGCCTCGACGGGGGCGCGCGCCGGTTTCGTCGCTCGCACGAAGGCGCTCATGAAGCGGCCCCGCAGCGACGGGGCGAGCGCGTCGACGTCCAGGCCGGCCTCCGCGAGGAAGACCCGCGCGTCCTCGACGTCGTAGACGCGCACCGGCTCGATCTCCACGCCCTCGAAGCCCGCCTCCTCCAGCAGCCGTCGGAACTCGCTCTCCTCGAGCGCCCCGGCGATGCAGCCGATCCACAGCTCCATGTTCCGCCTCACCTCGTCCGGGACCTCGCCCCGCACCACCACGTCCGACACCGCGAAGCGCCCGCCCGGCTTCAGCACCCGGAACGCCTCGCGCAGCACCCGCCGTTTGTCACCCGACAGGTTGATCACGCAGTTCGAGATGATCACGTCCACGCTGGCGTCCGGCAGCGGGATGCTCTCGATCTCGCCCTTCAGGAACTCCACGTTCTCCGCTCCCGCCCGCCGCGCGTTCTCCCGCGCGAGCGCCAGCATCTCGTCCGTCATGTCCAGGCCGTACGCCTTCCCCGTCGGACCCACCCGCCTCGCCGAGAGTAGCACGTCGATCCCGCCGCCACTACCCAGGTCCAGCACCGTCTCGCCCTCGCGCAGCGCCGCCAGCGCCGTCGGGTTCCCGCACCCCAGCGACGCCAGCAGCGCCTGCTCCGGCACCGAGCCCGCTTCCGCAGCGCCGTACAGATCCGCCGTGATCGGGTCGCACGACCCGTTGAACGCCGCTCCTCCGCAGCAGGAATTGCGCGCTCCCGAGACCACCCGCAGCGCCGCCTGCCCGTACTTCTCCCGCACCACGTCCTTCACGTTCGCGTCCATCGCGGCCTCACTTATCAAGAAATGTTGATGGAAAGCGCCCAAAAAAAGGGCCCGACCTAGCAACAGTCCCCACAACCGCGTGCGGTCCCGTTCTCCACCGGCTTCGCGCCCTCCAGGTACTCACGCATCTCCTCCATCGCCTCCGCGTTCAGCGAATAGTAGACCCAGCGGCCCTCCTTCCGGTCGCTCACCAGTCCGGCGTCCTTGAGCTTGCGCAGGTGGAAGGAGAGACGCGATTGATAGGCGCCGACCGCCTCCTGCAACTCGCAGACGCAGCGCTCCCCCCGGCCGAGCATCTCCATGATGCGGAGCCGGGTCTCATCCGAGAGCGCCTGGAAGCGTGTGGCGAGGACCGCCGGGTCCGTGTGCACGGTGTTCATGGACTGCAATCTATCAACGAAAGTTGATAACACAAGTGGCGAGCATCGGCGGGGCGCGTCGTCACCCGGCCCGCCGCCCCCCGCCCGCGGCGAGCGGGCGTCCGGCGGCGGCCTCCGCGCCGCGCTTTCCCTTCTCCTCCCGGCGAGCCCTGAGGATCACGCTGTCGGCGTCGAGGTGGTCGTCGCCGCAGGCGTGGACGTACTCCTGGTACGTGCCGTGATAGTCGCGGATGCCGGTCGGGCTGATCTCGACCACGCGGGTGGCGAGCTGGCCGACGAACCAGCGGTCGTGGGAGACGAGGATGAGGGTGCCTTCGTAGTTCCTGAGCCCCGCCACCAGTGCCTCGATGGATTCGAGGTCGAGGTGGTTGGTGGGCTCGTCGAGCACGAGGACGTTGGGCTGCTCGAGGGCGAGGCGGCTGAAGACGAGTCTCGCGGCCTCGCCGCCGGAGAGGGCGCCGAGGCGCTTCTCGCCCTCGGCGCCCGAGAAGAGCATGAGCCCGAGGTGTCCGCGCACGAAGCCGCGATCCTTGCCGGGGCAGAAGTCCCAGAGCCACTCCTCGGCGGTGCGCTCGGAGTCGCCGATCTGCTCGTGGTGGTCCTGGGCGAAGTAGCCGGGGTGTGTCTCGTAACCCCACTCCACGGCGCCCTCGTCGGCCGGCAGCTCGCCCATGACGATCTTGAGGAGCGTGGACTTCCCGATCCCGTTGGGCCCCATGATCACCAGCCGATCGCCGCGATGGACCTCGAGGTCCACGCCGGGCAGGACCTCCTTCGCTCCGAAGGCCTTCCGGATGCCGGAGATGCGCAGCACGTCGCGCCCGCTGGGGCGGCGCTGCGCGAAGCGGAACTTCGGGTAGCGCCGCGAGCTGCCGGGCAGCTCCTCCAGCTCGTCCGCCTTCTTCTCGATCATCCGCAGCTTGCTCTGCGCCTGGCGCGCCTTGCTCGCCTTGGCCTTGAAGCGGTCGACGAACTCCTGCTGGCGGGCGATCTCCTTCTGCCGCCCCTCGATCTCCTTCTCGCGCCGCTCGCGGTCCTCCACCTTCTGCTCCAGGAACGACGAGTAGTTGCCCCGGTAGAGGGTGACCGTCTCGTAGTCCACGTCGAGGATGCCCGTGGCGATGTTGTCGAGGAAGCGGTGGTCGTGCGAGACGACCGCGACGGGGCCCTCGAAGTCGTGGAGGAACTTCTCCAGCCAGCGGATGGAGAGGATGTCGAGGTGGTTGGTGGGCTCGTCGAGCAGCAGGATGTCCGGCGCGCCGGCGAGCACCTGCGCGAGGAGGACGCGCAGCTTGAAGCCGCCCGAGAGGGTGGAGAGCGGCTGGTGGTGCTGCTCGGCCGGGATGCCGAGGCCCTCGAGGATGGTGGCGGCGCGCGCCTCGGCGGTGTAGCCGTCGAGGCGCTGCACCGTCTCCTCCAGCTCGGAGAAGCGGTCCATGTCGAAGTGCTCGTGCGCCCGCGCGAGGATCTGCTCCTTCTCGACCATCGCCTCCCAGAGCTCCGGGTTGCCCATGAGGGTGACGCTCAGGATCTCCTGGTCCTCGTAGAGGAACTGGTCCTGGCGCAGCACGCCGAGGCGCAGCGACTTCGGGATGGCGACGGTCCCGGTGGTCGCGGGGAGATCTCCGGTCAGGATGCCCAGGAGCGTGGACTTCCCGGAGCCGTTGGCGCCCACGATGCCGTAGCGCTCGCCGGGATTGAGCTGAAAGGAGGCGTCGGCGAAGAGAACCCTCTCGCCGAACTCCTTCGACAGGTTGGATACGGAGATCATTCGTTCGAGCTTCCGGAGCGGAGCGAGTGCGGGGCACCGGAATCCGCTCCGGTGCCCCGCGTGACGACGCGAGAGTGTACACGCGCGAGGTGGAATGGTGCCCGGGATTTGCGTCGCGCGCGGCATCGGCCCAGGTTCGGGGAGGAGCCCGAACCACCGGATCGACGGAATGGAGTCCATGACGAGCGCGGTGCGAGCACGAACCCGATGGCGACGGACGGCGGCTGCGGCCGCTCTGGGCGTCGTGGTGACCGCGCTCGCGGGCTGCGGCGCGGAGCGGGCAGCCGCCGGGCCCGTCACACTCGACTTCTACGCACCGCTCGACGTTTCGGGCGCCTACCAGCAGGTGGCCGACGATTGCGGCACCCGGTCGGATGGCCGCTACCGCGTCGTCTACCACAAGCTCCCCGCCGCCGCCGACGCGCAGCGCCGGCAGATGGTCCGCCGGCTGGCGGCGCACGACGAATCGATGGACATCCTCGGTCTCGACATCACCTGGCCCGCCGAGTTCGCCGAGGCCGGATGGATCCGCCCGTGGCCGGCGGAGCTCGCCGCCGAGGTCCGCCGGGGCACGCTGCCCTCCGCCCTCGCCACGGGGACGTGGCGGGGCCGGCTCGTCGCGGCGCCGCTCGTCACCAACGTCCAGCTCCTCTGGTACCGCGCCGATCTCGTCCCCCACCCGCCGCGGACGTGGGACGAGATGATCGAGATGGCCGAGGCGCTCGCCCGGGAAGGGAAGCCCCACTACGTGGAGGTGCAGGGAGCGCAGTACGAGGGGGCGGTGGTGTGGTTCAACACGCTCGTCGCCAGCGCGGGCGGCTCCATCCTCACCGACGACTCGGGCGCCCCCGCCCTGGGTGCGCCGGCCCTGACCGCGCTGCGCACGGTGAAGCGGCTCGCCACCTCGCCGGCGGCCGACCCGTCGCTCTCCAACGAGATGGAGGACCAGACGCGCCTGGCGATGGAGCGCGGAGAGGCCGCCTTCGAGCTGAACTGGCCCTACGTCTGGCCGTCGATGCAGACCAACAAGCCGACGGTGAACGGGGTGGAGCTCTGGAAGGTTTTCAAGTGGGCGCCGTACCCCGCCGTCGATCCGGGGCTCCCCTCGCGCGTCACGACCGGCGGGCTCTCCCTGGCGGTGAGCGCCTACACCCGCCACCCGGCGCTGGCCTTCGACGCCGCGCTCTGCATGCGTGACCACCACAGCCAGCACATCACCGCCGTTCGCGGTGGGTTCTCGCCCACGCTGGAGGACTTCTATCTCCACCCGGACGAGGAGTTCGCCACCAGGTTCCCCTTCTACCGGACGATCTACGAACAGCTGAAGAACGCCACCAACCGTCCGAAGACGCCCGCGTACCAGAGCGTGTCGATCGTGATCTCCCACAGCGTATCGCCGCCGGACGGGATCGAGCCGGAGCACACGCTGAAGCGGATGACGGCGCGGATCGAGGATGCGCTCGCCTCTCGGGGGCTGATCCCGTGAGCGACCGCTCGGAGCGCAACCTGGGCTGGGCGCTCTGCGCCCCGGCGGCGATCGTCATGCTCGCCGTCACCGCCTATCCCATCGCCCACGCCGTCCACCTCTCCCTGCGCCGCTCGGACCTGCGCTTCCCGAACGCCGCGCGTTTCATCGGCCTCGACAACTACGCGACGGTGCTGGCGTCGCCCTACTGGTGGCACGCGCTCTGGGTGACCGTCCTCATCACCGCCGTCTCGGTCGCCGTCGAGCTGGTGCTGGGGATGGCGCTGGCTCTCGTGATGCACCGAACCATCCGGGGGCGGGGCATGGTGCGCACCGCGGTGCTGGTGCCCTACGCCATCGTCACCGTCGTCGCCGCCTTCGGCTGGGCGTACGCGTGGACCCCCGGCATCGGCTACCTCGCCGCGCTGCTGCCGGCCGGCGGCGCGCCGCTCACCGACACCTGGCCGGCGCTCGCCGTCATCACCCTCGCCGAGGTGTGGAAGACGACGCCGTTCATGGCGCTCCTGCTCCTCGCCGGGCTCGCGCTCGTGCCCCCGGGCCTGCTGAACGCCGCCCGGATGGACGGCGCTTCCGCGTGGGAGCGCTTCCGGCGCGTGACGCTGCCGCTCATGAAGCCCGCCATCCTCGTGGCGCTCCTCTTCCGCACGCTCGACGCCTTCCGCGTCTTCGACAGCATCTACGTCCTGACACAGGGCAGCCATGGGACCGGATCGGTCTCCATCCTCGGCTACGACAACCTCTTCACCGCCCTCAACCTCGGCGTCGGCTCGGCGATCTCGGTGCTGATCGTCCTCTGCGTGGCGGTGATCTCGCTCGTCTTCATCAAGCTCTTCGGCACCGCCGCTCCCGGAAGCGCGGGGGGGGAGGGCGGCCGATGATCGCGCCGACGCGGCGGCAGCGCCTCGGTTGGGGCGTGGCCAACGTGCTGGTGATCCTGTGGGCGCTCTTCCCCGTCTGGTGGATCGTCGCGCTCTCCTTCAAGGCACCCGCCGAGATCGGCACCGACGGCGGCGCGCTCTGGCCGCGCGCCTGGACGCTGCGGAACTACGCCGGGATCTTCGAGACCACCGAGTTCACGCGCGCGCTCCTCAACTCCATCGGGATCGCCGCCATCTCGACCGCCATCGCCGTCGTGCTGGCCACGATGGCCGCCTACGCCGTCGCCCGGCTCCGATTCCCCGGCAAGCGGCTGCTGATCGGGCTGTCGCTGCTGATCGCCATGTTCCCGCAGATCTCGCTCGTCAGCCCGCTCTTCGACATCGAACGGCACCTGGGCATCTTCGATACCTGGGTCGGCCTGATCGTGCCGTACATGACCTTCTCGCTCCCGCTCGGCATCTACATCCTCTCGGCCTTCTTCCGCGAGATCCCCTGGGAACTGGAGCGCGCTGCCAGGATGGACGGCGCCACGCCCTTCCAGGCCTTCCGGAGAGTCATCGTCCCGCTCGCGGCGCCCGGCATCTTCACGACGGCGATCCTGGTCTTCATCTTCTGCTGGAACGACTTCCTCTTCGCCATCTCGCTCACCTCGACCACGCGGGCGCGCACCGTCCCGGCGGCGATCGCCTTCTTCACCGGCAGCTCGCAGTTCGAGCAACCCATCGGCTCCATCGCCGCGGCGGCGGTGGTGATCACCGTGCCGGTCGTCCTCTTCGTCCTCCTCTTCCAGCGCCGCATCGTCTCGGGGCTGACCTCGGGGGCGGTGAAGGGGTGAATAGGAGAATGGAGAATGGAGAATGGAGAATGAGCGGGGGCCCGGGCGTCGGAGCCATACTCGGGCGTCGGCGCAGCGGCCCTCACCCGGCGCGCTGAGACGCGCCACCCTCTCCCATGAATGGGAGAGGGGACTCGGGTGTGGCGCAATATCGCCGTAGTCCCCTCGCCCGCTTGCGGGAGAGGGTGGCGGCTCTCAGGCCGCCGGGTGAGGGCCGCCACCGGGGCCCGAGCCTCGCCCCGATGCTCAGGCTGATAGCTGATAGCTGATAACCGACACCCCCCACACTCTCGCAACCCGACCGATGGCCGAAATCGTTCTCGACGGAGTGACCAAGCACTATCCCGGCGGAGCCGTCGCCGTCCATCGGATGGACCTGGCGGTGGCGGACGGCGAGTTCGTCATCCTCGTCGGGCCGTCGGGCTGCGGGAAGTCGACGACGCTCAACATGATCGCGGGGCTGGAGGAGATCACCAGGGGCGAGCTGCGGATCGGCGGGCGGGTGGTGAACGGCGTGCCGCCGAAGGACCGCGACATCGCGATGGTCTTCCAGAACTACGCGCTCTACCCGCACCTGAGCGTGCGGGAGAACCTGGCGTTCCCGCTGACGCTGGCGAGGCTGGATGCCGGCGTGGTCCGCGAGAAGGTGGATCGGGCGGCGAGCGCGCTCGGGCTCACGGAGCTGCTGGAGCGGAAGCCCGCCCAGCTCTCGGGCGGGCAGCGGCAGCGGGTGGCGATGGGCCGGGCGATCGTGCGCGATCCGCAGGCCTTCCTGATGGACGAGCCTCTCTCCAACCTCGACGCCCGGCTGCGCGTGGAGATGCGCACGCAGCTCGCCCGCCTGCAGAAGCGGCTGGGCACCACCACCGTCTACGTCACCCACGACCAGACGGAGGCGATGACGCTCGGCGACCGTGTGGTGGTGATGCGCGCCGGGCACGTGCAGCAGATCGGCACGCCGCGCGAGCTCTACGATGCGCCCGCCAACCTCTTCGTCGCCGGCTTCATCGGCTCACCCGCCATGAACATCCTGCCGGCGACGGTGGCGGAGGGCGCGCTGCGAACCGCGATCGGCGCCATCCCGCTGACCGACCAGCACCGACGGGCGGTCGAGTCGCACGGTGGCGGGCGCGAGGTCGCCGTGGGCCTGCGCCCCGAGGCGTTCGAGGATGCCGCGCTCGCGGGCGCGGAGCGCGACCCCGCTGCGACCTTCACCGCCGAGGTGGACGTACTGGAGTGGATGGGCGCCGACGTCTTCGCCTACTTCGACGTGCGGGGAATGGGGGACGACTCGCTCGTCGCGCGCCTCGGCCCCGACACGCGGGCGCGTGAGGGAGAGCCGCTGGAGATGCGGATCGATACCCGGAGGGTGCACCTCTTCGACGCGGACAGCGGAGACCGGCTCGGGGGGTGAGGCCCCGGGTCGCTGTCACGCGCGGGGCCGGGGCCTCATCTTACGCCCGTTACTCCGGGACGGTGGGCGAACTCATCACGGAAGAGGAGAGAACGACGATGAGAGTATTCGTAGCGGGTGCCACGGGCGCGGTCGGGAAGCGGCTCGTGCCGGCGCTCCTCGCGGACGGGCACGAGGTGGTGGCGATGACGCGCTCCGCCGGGAAGGCGGCAGCCCTGCGCGACCTCGGTGCCGAGCCGGTAGTGGCGGATGCCCTCGACGGCGCCGCGGTCTCCCGGGCGGTGGAACGGGCGGCGCCGGACGCCGTCGTCCACGAGCTGACGGACCTCACCGGCATCGGCAACTTCAGGCGCTTCGACGACGAGTTCGCGAGCACCAACCGGCTGCGCACCGAGGGCACCGACCACCTGCTCGCCGCCGCGCGGGCCGCCGGGGTCCGTCGCTTCGTCGCCCAGAGCTACGGCGGCTGGACGTACGAGCCGACAGGGAACGCTCCGAAGACCGAGGAGGACCCGCTCGACCCCGCGCCGCCGCGCAACCAGAGACGGTCGCTGGACGCGATCCGGTACCTCGAGGCGGCCGTCGCCGGCGCGCGGGAGATGGAGGGAATCGCACTCCGCTACGGCAACTTCTACGGTCCGGGCACCAGCCTCTCGGCGGATGGGGAGCACACGCGGCTGGTCCGCAAACGGGCCCTGCCGATCGTCGGGAGCGGAGCCGGCGTCTGGTCGTTCCTGCACGTGGACGACGCGGCGAGCGCGACCGTCGCGGCACTCGAGCGGGGCGCGCCCGGCGTCTACAACATCGCCGACGATGAGCCGGCCCCGGTCGCCGTGTGGCTGCCGGAGCTCGCGCGCGTTCTCGGGGCCCGGCCCCCGCGCCGGATCCCGACGTGGCTCGGCCGGCTGGTCGTGGGCGAGGTGGGCATCTCGATGATGACCCGGATCCGCGGGATGTCGAACGCGAAGGCCCGGCGTGAGCTGGGGTGGACGCCGCGGTACCGGAGCTGGCGCG
>DASSTO010000146.1:0-12985 GCA_035707865.1 Longimicrobiaceae bacterium
CCCATTCGGTTCGGCCGACGACTGAGGACCGACGACCGACGACTATCTCCTCCCCGCCACCGCCGCGGCGATCTTCGGGCCGTGGTGTTTGCCGTTCTCGATGAAGATCTTGTTCGCGTCGCAGCCGGCGGCGACGACGCCCGCCACGAAGACGCCGGGCACGTCGGTCTCCATCGTCTCCGGGTCGTGCGCCGGGATGCCGGTCGGCTCGTCGATGGTGACTCCCAGCTCACGCAGGAGCCGGGGATCGGGGACGTAGCCGATCATCGCGAGCACCCAGTCGTTGGGCAGCGTCCGGCGCTCGCCCGTGTCCAGGCTCTCCACCTCCACCGACTTCGGGCGGATCTCCACCACCCGGTGCCGCCAGAGCGCGGGGATGGAGCCCTCGGCGATCCGGTTCTCGATGTCCGGCTTCACCCACGGCTTCACGCCCTTGTCGAGCTCGTCGAAGAGGTGGACGAGGGTGACGCGCGCGCCCTCGCGCCAGGTGGTGAGCGCGGCGTCCGCCGCGGAGTTGCCGCCGCCGATCACCACCACGCTCTGGTTCCAGTATGGGAAGGGCTCCTTGAAGTAGTAGGAGACCTTGGGGAGGTCGGCGCCGGGTGCGTCGAGGAGCCGCGGCGTCTCGTAGTAGCCGGTGGCGATCACGACGTTGCGGGCGCGGTAGCCGTGCTCGCCGTCGCCAGCGACCGTGAGCACGCGGAAATCGCCCAAGGAGCCCGTGATCGCCAGCACGTCCTCGTACTGGCGGACGTCGAGCTCGTGGAAGACCGCCACCCGCCGGTAGTAGCGGAGCGCCTCACGTCGCGTCGGCTTGTCGCCCGCGGTCGTGAACGGGAGGCCGCCGATCTCCAGCTTCTCGGGCCCGCTGAAGTAGGTGGTGTAGGTGGGATGCTCCATCATCGCCTGGGTAATGGCGCCGCGATCGAAGATCGCGCAGCTCAGGCCCCGCTCCCGCGCCGCGATCCCCACCGCCAGGCCGCAGGGGCCCGCGCCCACCACCAGGATGTCCAGAATGTCGGAACTCTCTGCCGTCAGACCCATCTCCAGAGCCATCTCCTGTCAACCGGCCGCGTCGAGCGCACGGCGGATGTCCGCCGTCAGGTCCGCGGCATCCTCGATGCCGAGCGAGAAGCGGATGAAGCCGTCGCCGATGCCCTGCGCGCGTCGCTCGTCGCGCGTCAGCGCCACGTGCGAGGTCCGGCGCGGCTCGGAGACGAGCGTCTCGACGCTGCCCAGGCTCGGCGCGACCTTCGCCAGCCGCAGTGCGCGCACGAAGCGGTCCGACGCCTCGTCGCCCCCGCGCAGCTCGATCGACATCATCCCGCCGAAGCCGTTCAGGCGCTCCGCCGCCGCGGCGTGATCCGGGTGCGTGTCGAGCCCCGGGTAGTGCACCCGCGCGATCTCCGGCTGCTCCGAGGCCCAGCGCGCGACCGCGAGGCCGTTCTCGTTGTGCCGCTGCATCCGCAGCGGCAGCGTCTTGATGCCGCGCTCGAGCAGCCACGCGGCGTGGGGGTCGAGTGCCGCGCCGAAGATGCGCGCGCGATCCGCGACCGACCGCATCAGATCGGAGCGCCCGCAGACCACGCCCGCCGTCACGTCGCTGTGGCCGCCGAAGTACTTGGTGGCGCTGTGCACCACCAGATCGGCGCCGCGCTCGTAGGTGCGGAAGTTGGTGCCCGGCGTGAAGGTCGCATCGAAGACGACCGCCGCCCCCACCTCCCGCGCCACGGGCGCCAGGTCGGCCGGGTCGGTGAAGCGCAGCAACGGGTTCGAGAGCGTCTCGGCGAGCAGGACCTTCGTGTTCTCCCGCACGGCGTCGCGCCAGCCGTCCGCCGAGAAGTCGACGTAGCTCGACTCGATGCCGAGCCGGGAGAGCTCGCGGTCGAGCAGCACCTGCGTTCCGCCGTAGAGCGCGCGCGCGGCGAGGATGTGATCGCCGGCGCGGACGCAGCCGAGCAGCGCGGCGACCATCGCGCTGATCCCGCTGGCCGTGACCAGGCACTCGTCCGCGCCCTCGATCGAGCGGAGTCGCGCCTCGACGCGCCGGTGGTTCGGGTTGTTCCCGTAGCGCGTGTAGAGTACCTCGCCCGCGCCGCTCGGATCGCTGTAGAAGGTGGTGGTCTGATAGATCGGGTTGACCACCGGTGCACCCACCTCCATCGCCGGCTCGCCCGTGTGGACCGCCCGCGTGGAGATCCCCCGCCCGTCTCCCTCGGTACCCTCGCTCATCGTTCCCGCGCCAGATAAGATGGATCACAGTAGAGCCCCGCCCCCGCCTCCACCACCGCCCGCTGCGCCGCCAGCCGCGCCACCGTCGGCCGGACCGTCGCCTCCGGCAGGCCCGCCGCCCCGGCCAGCTGCGCGAGGTCAGCCTGCCCCAGCCGCGCGAGCGCCGACCAGCACGCGCGCTCGACGGCGTTGCAGGGACCGAGCAGCTGCGCCGCACCGCTCTCTTCCACGCTCACCAGCAGAAGGTCGTGCCGCTCGAGGACCGCCTCGACCGCGTCCCGATGGTGCTCCTGGAGGCCGCGAGCGATGAAGAACGCGTCGGTCGGCCGGTCGTCGCCGAGGTAGCGTAGCAGCAGCTTCGCCACGATCTCGTCGGCACACGAGTAGTCGAGCACGTGCACCTGAGAGAAATCGAGGACGGAGAGGCAGACGCGGCGCGCATCCTCCAGCTCGGCGAGCTGGCTCTCGACCCCCATCCGCACCGCACGGCCCGTCGGCCGGGTGACCAGGTTGTTGTAGAACGAGGTCACGGTGCGGCGGTGCATCCTCGTGAGGTCGATCGCCAGCGAAGAGACGCCCGGCTCCTCGGTCATGCGTCAGTCCGCACTCCCCTCGTCCAGCTCGACCGACTCCATCCGGTCGCCCTTCTGGAGCTGCTCGACGACGTCCATCCCCTCGATCACCTTCCCGAAGACGGTGTGCACGCCGTTGAGGTGCCGCGTGCTGTTCTCGCTCAGCACGATGAAGAACTGGCTCCCCCCCGTGTCCCTGCCCGCGTGCGCCATCGAGAGCGCGCCCACCTCGTGCTTGTGCGGGTTCCCCTTCGTCTCGCACTTGATCGTGTAGCCCGGTCCGCCCGTCCCGATGCTCGGGTGGTTCAGCGGGTGCGTCTTCGTGTTCGGATCTCCGCCCTGGACCACGAAGTCCGGGATCACGCGGTGGAAGACGATGCCGTCGTAGAAGTCGTCCTTCACCAGCTTCTCGAAGTTCGCCACGGTGCCCGGCGCCTCGTTCGGGTAGAGCTCGGCGGTGAAGTCGCCCTTGTTCGTGTGGAAGGTGACGTGGTGCATGATGTCAGTCCCGGTGCGAGTTGAAAGTTGTAGTGAAGGCTATCGGCTATCAGTTACGGCTTGGCTGATAGCCGATAGCCGATAGCTGGTAGCTCAAGGCTCCCTCGCCGGCACCGCGATCAGGATCTGCGATCCCGGGAACGGCGCGAGGTCCTGCTCCATCGGCGGCGCGTCGTCCCACTCGGGGATGTCGGCGATGCGGGCGGTGCCGCTGCGGATGGCGACCTTGCCGCCCCAGCGCCGTACGCTCTTGCGGATCTGCTTGATGCCCTGGCCACGGCCCGGGTCGCGGAAGCGGGTGATACCGTGAATGAAGGCGGCTTCGAGCGCAGTGGCGTCGCTCCAGCGGTCGCCGAAGCGCGCGGCGTGCTCGCGGGCGAGCGAGCCGCGGAAGCCGACGCCCAGATCCGTGACGGCGATCATGACCACCTGGCGACCGAGGCGGCGCGCCCAGTTGTACGTCTGGATGCCGACCCAGCCGCCGGCCTCCGCGTGCTCGATGATGTTCTGGCAGACCTCGGAGAGCACCATGCTGAAGCGCGCCGCGTCCGCGCCCGTGTAGCCGAGCTGCTCGGTGAGGATGGTGCCGGCGCGCTCGCGCACCTGCTCGATGACGCCGTGGACGTCCTCGTGCGACTGGATGGGCGTGATCTCGAGCAGGACGTTCGACGCCCCAGCGGCGCGGCGCGACCGGGCGGCGCCGTGGAGCTCGAAGATGCGCTCGGCATGGCGAAGGAAGCCCATCCGGCCGAGGTAGCTCACCACGTCGGGCGCCTCGGGAAGCTGCAGTACCGGACGCCCGCCGGTGGCGCCGAGGTGCTGGCCGAGCGAGAGGAGGCTCGTCATGCCGAACGGGTCGGCCCATCGCACGTGGCGCGCGTCGACGATCACGCCCGCGGACGGCGCCGCCGCCGCGCCCGCACCGACGAGCGCGGCTTCGCGGACGAGCGCGTCGAAGGCGCGGTCGTCCAGCGTGGGAGCGACGGTCAGGACTCGTCTCATCGTGGCGTCCGGCGGTTCTCGTGGGCGTGCGCCCTAAGGTAACACCGGCGGCGGTGCTCGGAAACGGCCGGGCCGACGAGGCTCAGGACGCCGCCCGCAGCGCCCGGAGGCGGCCAGGGAGTGTCGCGGTGGCGGGGTCGCGCATCTTCTCGGCGGCATAGCGCTGCGCCGCGGCGACCGCGTCCTCCAGCGGCGTTCCGCCCATCAGCAGTGCGAAGAAGGCTCCACCCCACACGTCTCCGCAGCCGGTGGGATCGCCCTGTAGCGCCCCGCCAGGCGGCGGCACGATTCCCGTGCGCTCCACCCCGCCCTCGCGCGCCGCGAACCGTACCCCGCGCTCTCCGAGCGTGACCGCCACCGCGCGCGGGCCGAGGTCGAGCAGCCCGCGCAGGAAGCGGTCGTCCGGCGACCGGCCCGCGGCCAGCAGGCGCAGCTCGGTCTCGTTCAGCTGGACGACGTCGAAGCAGGCCACCCAGCGGCGCCACTCCGGGAGCGCGCGCGGCGCGCGCGGCCGGTCGCCGGCGGGGCCGAGGAAGAGCGAGTGCAGGTCGCCGTGGATCGTGCCCCGGAAGGCGCTCCGGACCCGCTCGGCGGCCGAGAGGTCGAGCTCCCGACCCGAGATGAAGTTGACGTAGAGCGCGTTCAGGCCACCGAGCAGGGGCTCGATCTCCTCCCAGGTCCACGGCGGGACGCCGCCACTCTGCTGCTCGCGCCGCTCGTTCCGGTCGTGGTAGAGCAGCTCGACGCGGTTGTTCCGCTCCGGGACGACCCGTACGCCCGCCCCCGCCACCACGCCCGGGAGCGCGGCGAGCAGCTCGCTCGCCCGGTCCGCCACGTCTGCGCCGACCTTGATGATCGGCTCGACCACCCAGCCACCGGCGCGGGCGGCGGAGAGCGCGGCGAGCGAGTACGTCGCGCCCCCCCACTGCTCCAGCGAACCGCCACCCGCCGCGAGCGACGGATGGCGGTTCACGTCCCACACGAGGGTGCCGAGCGCGCCGATCTTCAAGGATCCAGGAGTCGGGATTCGGGATTCAGGGGGGATGCCGGCTTCCTGCCGCTCCCCTACACCGCTCCGAACTTCTCGCGCTTGAAGACCGCCGCCGCGCCCACGACGCCGGCGGTCCCGGGCATCTCGGCGGGGACGATCCGGCAGCGCTCCTCGGCCGATCGGAAGGCGCGGCGACGCACCTCCGCGCGCAGCGGCGCGAAGAGCGTCTCTCCGGCACGGGTCACCCCGCCCGCGATCACCACCATCTCCGGGTTGAGGACGTTGATGATGTTCGCGATGCCGGTGCCCAGGAACTTGGCGGTGTCCTTCATCACCTCGGTGGCGTAGGCGTCTCCGGCGGTGACGGCCTCGTAGACGGTGGCGGCGGTGATCTGGTCCAGGCGGCCGTTGACCATCGACGCGAGCGCGCTCTCGGCGCCGGCCTCGATCCCCTCGGCGGCGCGCAGCGCGATCGCGGGGCCGGAGGCGTAGGCCTCCAGGCAGCCGTAGTTGCCGCAGTTGCACCTGCGACCCGTGGAGTCGATCGTCATGTGGCCGATCTCACCGGCCACGTCCGAGATCCCGTGGTAGATCTCGCCGCCCAGCACGATCCCGCCCCCGATGCCGGTCCCGAGCGTGAGGCCGACGAGGGTGTCCACGTCGCGGCCCGCGCCGAGCCACCACTCGCCGTAGGTGGCGCAGTTCGCGTCGTTGTCGAGCGTGGCCGGGAGGTTCAGGGCGTTGGCGATGAGGTCCCGGAGCGGGAAGTTGCGCCAGCCCAGGTTGGGCGTGTTGATCACCATGCCCGATTTCCGGTCGAGCGGCCCCGGCGACCCGATGCCGACACCGACGACCCGGTCACGGCCCGCGCCGCTCTCGCGCAGCACGTCTCCGATCGACGCCTCGACCATCTCGACGATCCGGTCGACGACGAACTTCGGCCCGCGCTGCGGCTCCGTCGGCCGGCTGCGCAGCGCCTGCGGCTCGGCGCCCTCCAGCGGGACCAGGCCCACGACGATGTTCGTCCCGCCCAGGTCGACTCCGACGATCCAGCGCCGGTCGGTAGCAGCGTTGCTCATGGGGTCTCCTCGTGATCAGTGGCGTCATCGAGGCCGGCCGCGACCTCTGCCAGGCCGCGCGGCGCGCGCGTCTCGCCCGTACGGCGGATCCGCTCGCGGATCTCCGCGTTGCGGCGGAGCACCTGCGCGTCGACGTAGGGGCGCTCGTGGTGGAGGTGCAGCACCGGGGCGCGGAAGCGGATACGCTTCCCATGCACCCCGACGTTCTCCAGCCGCTCGCCCAGGGCCCGGTCCTCGCCGCCGTAGGCCATCTCCAGGTCGAAGCCGTTGGCCGCTTCGAGCGCTTCGCGGAAGGCGGAGGCGTTGTGGCCGTTCCAGCTGGCGCGCGTGGGGCTGAGGCGGTCGAGCGCCCGCGCGAGCGGCTCGGAGGTGGGCAGGCGCAGCGCGTGGCGGCCCGGGCGCCAGCCGTGCGCCCGGAGCCAGCCGAGCTCCGCGACGCGGCCGCTGCGAACGTCGTCCACCGTGATCGCGGCGCTCGTCGTCGCCGGGAGCTTCAGGTACCCGCCCGAAAGGAAGCGGCCGCGCTCCGCCAGCCGGAGGTGGGAAGCCACGAAGTCCCTGCGCGGAATGCAGTCGCCGTCGGAGAAGATGAGATACGCGCCTCGCGCCGCGAGGATGGCGCGGTTCAGGATCTCCGTCTTGCGGAAGCCGCGGTCCTCGTGCCAGACGTGGCGGATGGTGAGCCGGGCGGCGGCCCGCACCCGCGCGATCGCGGCCGTCGTCTCGGGGCCGGAGCCGTCGTCCGCCACCACGACCTCGAAGTCGTGTACCGTCTGGACGGCGTAGCCCCAGAGCACGAGCTCCAGCGAGCGCGGCTGCTCGTACGTGCTGAGGACGACCGAAGCGATCATCCGCGGCGGTCTACTCGCCCACCTTCAGCACCGCCAGGAAGGCCTCCTGCGGAATCTCCACGCTGCCGACCTGCTTCATCCGCTTCTTGCCCTCCTTCTGCTTCTCCAGGAGCTTGCGCTTACGCTTGATGTCGCCGCCGTAGCACTTCGCCGTCACGTTCTTGCGCATCGCCCGCACCGACTCGCGCGCGATGATCTTGTTCCCGATCGCCGCCTGGACGGCCACCTCGAACATCTGCCGCGGGATCAGCTCCTTGAGCTTCTCGGCCAGCGCGCGACCGTACTCGTAGGCCTTGTCCTCGTGGATGATCACGCTGAAGGCGTCGATCGCGTCGCCGTTGATGAGCATGTCGAGCTTCACCAGGCGGTTCGGCCGGTAGTCCGAGAACTCGTAATCGAAGGAGGCGTAGCCGCGCGTCGCCGACTTCAGCTTGTCGTAGAAGTCCAGGACGATCTCGGCGAGCGGGAGGTCGTAGGTGAACTCCACCCGCGCGGGGTCCAGGTAGTTCATGGAGACGAACTCGCCGCGGCGCTCGTGGCAGAGCTTCTGCACCCCGCCGATGTACTCCGCCGGCACGAGTACCCGCGAGCGGACGTACGGCTCCTCGATCCGCTCGATGCGCGTGCGGTCGGGGAGCGCCGACGGGTTCTCGATCTCGATCACCTCCCCGTTCGTCATCACCACCCGGTACTCCACGTTCGGCACGGTGGAGATCAGGTCGAGGTCGAACTCGCGCTCCAGCCGCTCCTGGATGATCTCCATGTGGAGCAGCCCCAGGAAGCCGCAGCGGAAGCCGAAGCCGAGCGCGGTGGAGGTCTCGGGCTCGTAGAAGAGCGAGGCGTCGTTGAGCTTCAGCTTCTCCAGCGCGTCGCGCAGCTCCTCGTACTGGTCGGTGTCCGTGGGGTAGAGGCCGGAGAAGACCATCGGCTTCACCTCCTGGTACCCCGGGAGCAGCTCCGTGGCGCGCCGGTCCGCATCCAGGATGGTGTCGCCCACCTTCGTGTCGGAGACCTTCTTGATCGCCGCGGTGAGGTAACCCACCTCGCCCGGGCGCAGCTCGGCGACGGGGAAGTAGCCGAGCTGCAGGTAGCCGGCCTCCACCACCTCGTACTCCGCCTGATTGGAGCCGAAGGCGATGGTCGTGCCCGCGCGCACGGTCCCGTCGACCACGCGGATGCTCGGGATCGCGCCGCGGTACTTGTCGTAGTACGAATCGAAGATGAGCGCCCGCAGCGGCGCCTCCGGGTCGCCCTCCGGTGGCGGGATGCGGTGGACCACCGCCTCCAGGATCTCCGGGACGCCGAGTCCCTCCTTCGCCGAGGCGAAGATCACCTCCTCGGGCGCGACGCCCAGGAGGTCCACCAGCTCGTCGCGACGGCGCTCCGGCTCCGCGCCGGGGAGGTCGATCTTGTTCAGGACGGGGATGATCTCGAGGCCCGCGTCCATGGCGAGGAAGAGGTTCGAGAGCGTCTGCGCCTGCACCCCCTGCGCGGCGTCGACGACGAGGAGCGCGCCCTCGCACGCCGCGAGCGAACGTGAGACCTCGTAGGTGAAGTCGACGTGCCCGGGCGTGTCGATGAGGTTGAACTCGTAGGTGCGGCCGTCGAGCGCCGCGTAGTTCATTCGCACGGCGTTCAGCTTGATCGTGATCCCCCGCTCGCGCTCCAGCTCCATCGAGTCGAGGACCTGCTCCTTCATCACCCGCTTGGCGAGCGTCCCCGTCGTTTCGATGAGACGGTCGGCGAGGGTCGACTTGCCGTGGTCGATGTGCGCGACGATGCAGAAATTTCGGATGTGCTCGATTCGCACGATCGGCTCGCTGGCGTCCGCTGAGGTCAGAATGCTCGGAAACATAGAAAGATAGCGGACCTCCGGGCACGGTGGAAGGTCGCGGGCCGGACTTCAGCGAGGCCGCTCCGGTGCCGATGCTCCAGACTCAGGGGTGGAGGCGGGCCGTACGAGCGCGCGCCTCCACCCGATGGTGTGCAGCCCGCGCACCCGCGCGCAGGCGTCAACTCTCCTCTCTTCCCCCGACCATCGATGAAGGCACGCAGCATTCCCGCTATCCTGGCGCTGGCGGCTCTCGCCGGTGCATGCAGCCAGAGTGACCAGGCGCTCCCGTTCGAGTCGTCGGACGCGGCGGCGAGCCGACTCGTCCCGGCCGACAGCGCGGCGACGGTGAGCAGCGTCGCGGGCGCGTCGCTCGCCTTCCCGGCGGGCGCCTTCGCCGGCGCCACGACGGTGACGATCCAGCCCGTGGACGTGCCGGCCGCCGCCACCCGCTACGGCACCGCCGCTTCGCAGGGCTTCCAGGTGGAGCCTGCGGGCACGACGCTGGCCCGGCCGGCCGCCGCCGAGCTGCGCTTCGACCCGAGCGTCGATCAGCAGCACGCGTGGCTTGCGACGCTCGTCGACGTCGTCGACGGCACGGCCTACCCGGTCGGGCACACGCGGGTCGACCTCAGCGCGAAGCTCGTCGACGCGGGCATCGACCAGCTGGGCACGCTCGCCGTCGTCGTCGCCCCGTCCTGGGCTACCTTCCCGGTGCAGGGCAGCGGCGCGAGCCTCTCCCGCGCTCCCCTGCCCGCCGCCGATCTGCTCCCGCTGGGCAGCGACAGCGCCCGGGTGAGCTGCGCGGGGCCGGACCACCCGTGCACGGGCCTGACGATCGACGCGTCGCAGAACCTCCTCGACGAGGTGGAGGACGCCGCGGCGGTCTATCCCACCATCGAGGGCGCCCTGCACTTCAGCGGCGGTCACGCCACGGGCGAGCTGAGCCTCGACGCGTCGATCCGCGTGCTGCTGCAGTCGGGCGCGACGGCGGAGAACGTCGACATCCACGCCACGCTCGCGCCGACCGCCGAGAGCGCCGTGACGGAGGACGCGTCCGCCATCACCATCACCAACGTGCACTTCGTCGTCGCGGGCAGCGACGACGACGGCAGCGACGTGCAGGACGGCTACGAGACGCTGGTGATCTCGAAGTCCGGCGGCACCGGAAACGTGGCGATCTCGCGCGACTTCCAGCTCAGCCGGACCGACGGTTCGACCGAGGCCGCCTGGGTGCGCGCGAACGTCCCCGTCCAGATCTACCAGTGAGCCGAGGAGAGACTCCGATGATGAAGCGAATTCTCCGCGGAGCGGGGGCCCTCGCTCTGCTCGTCGCCACCGGCGCCCCCGCGCTCGGCCAGGTGCCGTTCACCCCTCGAGCCCTCGGGATGGCGGGAGCCTATCTGGGGCTCGCCCGCGGCCAGGAGGCGCTCTTCCTGAACCCCGCGAACCTCGCGCTCCCGGACGGACCGCGCTGGTCCGTAGGGCTGCTGCAGTTCTCCGCCGCCTCCTCGCTCCTGGGCCCCGGCTTCACCGACGTCTGGGACATGACGCAGGCGGACAAGGAGACGCCCGCGCGCCGGCAGGAGCTCCTGGACCTCGTTCCGGCCCAGGGGACCGAGATCGAGTACGACGTGCGCGCTCCGCTCTTCGTTCTCCAGAACGGCGGCTTCTCCTTCGGCATCGGCTACGGCGCTACCGGCCAGCACACGGTCGGCAAGGATATCGCCGACCTCTTGATCAACGGCTACGAGGACGGCCGGACCGACTACAGCGTCGGCAACACCGCGGGTTCGCGCCTGACCTACTGGGACGCGGCCGTCGGCTACGGCCACCGCTTCGGCGCGCTCAGCCTGGGCGTGACCGGCCACTACATCCGCGGCGGATCCGCGCAGCACTCGCGGATGTTCGAGCCGAAGGTCGACGTGGAGAACCGCGACATCTCGGTCGAGTACCTGTCGGTGCTCGCGCACGGGGGCAACGGCTACACCGTCGACGTGGGCGCGGCGCTGCAGCCGATGAAGTCGCTCACCGTGAGTGCCGCCGTCGAGAACGCGGCCTCCGAGATGAAGTGGAGCGACGACCTGCTCGTGCGGGACCTGGTGCTCGATCGGGCGGACTTCGACAACTTCGACGTGCTCAACCTGAAACAGAAGTACGACGCCACCGAGCAGCCGCTCGACCCCTCGGCGATCACACCGAGAATCTACGACACGGCGCAGGGCCTCTACGACGGCGGCTACTTCCCCGCCGTTGCGAAGGTGGGCCTCGACTGGCACCCGCTCGGCCGCACGCACCTGGACGTCGGCTATGAGAAGCAGATGACCGACGGCAGCCTGGCGGGCCGCTGGAAGCAGACGGCGAGCGTCGGGGTCCAGGAGCGCCTTCCGATCATCACCGTGCGGGCGGGCTACGCGACCGACCTGGACGCGAGCAGCCTGCTGTCGGCGGGCATCAGCCTCGGCCCGCTGGAGCTGGACGTGGCGAAGCTCGACGACGGAACCTGGCTTGGGAACCCGCGCAACGGCTGGATCGGGAGCTTCGGTCTCTCCGTCGGCACCCCCCGCTTCGGACGCTGAGCCGGAGCGGAGACGACGACAGAGGGGGACGGACGGCGGCCGCCGTCCGTCCCCCTCTGTCGTCTTGCGTCATCGCCTGGATCCCGACTCGCCGTGCGGGCGCTCCCTCGCCGCGGGACGTGATTCCGGCGGGCGCTCCGCCTGCCGGGGTGGCGGTGCCGCCTCCGGCTCCCGTGGGCGCCGCTCCAGTGTCGGGCGCCGCTCGGCCGGCCTCGGCTCTTCCTGTCGCTGTGGCGCGCTCTCCGGCTTCTGGCGCTCCGCGGGGCGCGCGGCGGGGCGCTCCGGCTCCGCCGCCCGGCCGCCACTGCGCTCCGCCGGGCGCGGCGGGTCCTCGGCGCGAGGGCTCTCCCGCGGGGGCGGCGCATCGTACCGGGGGCGGGCCGTCGCGTTCGAGCGCGGCGGGGCGCTCGGGTCCTCCTTGTAGCGATGCCGCTCCACCGGCGCGTTGTAATCGGGGTAGTTGCGGAAGTACGTGCGGCGGTCTCCCCGGTAGCGCCGGGCGTCGAAGTAGTACGGGTTGCGGCGGAGGAAGAGGTCCAGCCGGCTGCACGAGTCCGCGTAGGGGCTCCATCCCCAGCCCCGCCGGCTCCAGCCGTCCGCGCAGGCGTAGGCCGGGTAGCGGGTGTAGCCTCCCACGTAGTAGGAGTAGTAGTCGGTCGCGTAGGGGACGTAGCCGTAGTCGGGCACCAGCAGGCGCGTCAGCTGCTCGAAGGCCCAGAAGGGGTCGCCGCGGACGTCGCGGCCCGCGTACGACCAGTCCCAACCGTAGCTGCCGCCGCGGCGGAACGCCCGGTAGTCCAGCGGTACGGGCGAGGCGATGATGTAGAGATAGCCGATGCCGCGGCTGCCGCGCACCATCGCGCCGTTCCCGAAGCCCCGCGGCAGCGAATAGACCCGGCCGCCCTGGACGTAATCATCGTCCCACGGGTTCGCCGGGTAGAGGAAGTCCAGGTAGCCTTCCGGGTCGATGTGGATGACGGCGACGTAGGCGTCGGAGCTGGTGGTGAACTGGACCCGCAGCCGATCGCCCGAGCGGTAGTAGTCGCGGTCGTTCTCCACCCAGATCCGCGCGCGGATCGGGTAGGCTCCCCCCAGTTGCACGGGGCGGAGTGCCTCGGCGAGCGCCGGCACCCCGACGACGAGGGCGGCCAGCAACGCGAGGATGGGCACGACGAGAGTTCTTCGCATGGTGAGCTCCGGATCGGGAGGGACTTCCAACCCTTCGCGGGGCAAACCCCGTTCCGCTGGCCGCGGCACGGCGAAACCCGCGCTGCGCGGGAATTCACCGCCCCGGGCCGCGGACCGGCCGTCCCTCACCGGGGACAGGGGTGCGGCGCCGCGGAGGACGCG
>DASSTO010000147.1:0-18394 GCA_035707865.1 Longimicrobiaceae bacterium
GGCGTGCGAGGTTGACCAGAGGCGGGAAGTACCCCTCGCGGAACTGGCCGATGTAGGCGTCGACCTGCTTCTGTACGTCGCGAATCTCCATGGGCGCGGATCGGCTCGGGGCGATGGGTTCCAGCCTGGACCGGCGGGAAGCTACCGCGCGCGCGGTGGCCGCGACAGGCCGTTTGCCCGCGCCCGCCGGGCCGCCTACATTTCGGGGTCCGCGGTGCCACCCGGCGCCGCGTCTTCGAACCCGCAGCCGGTGACCGGGACGGTGGAGAGAGTTCGCGTCGGAATCATCATGGGCAGCCGCTCCGACCACGAGACGATGGTCGAAGCCGCGAAGATCCTCGACGAGCTGGGAGTGGCGTACGAGATGGAGATCGTCTCCGCCCACCGCACCCCGGATCGCATGTTCGAGTACGCCGCCGCCGCGGAGGGTCGCGGCCTGGAGGTCATCATCGCGGGCGCCGGCGGCGCCGCCCACCTGCCGGGAATGACCGCGGCGAAGACGGCGCTGCCCGTCATCGGCGTCCCCGTCCTCTCGTCGGCGCTCAGCGGCATGGACTCGCTCCTCTCGATCGTCCAGATGCCGCGCGGCGTTCCCGTGGCGACCGTGGCGATCGGCAAGGCGGGCGCGGTGAACGCGGGCCTGCTCGCGGCGCGGATCCTGGCGACCGGCGATCCGGCGCTCCGCCAGCGGCTCCACGCGTACCGGGACGAGATGGCCCGCGCCGCGCTGCAGCCGCTCCCCGATCACACCGCTGCGGAGGAGCGCTGAGCGATGGCTTTCCTTCCCGGCAGCACCATCGGGGTGATCGGCGGGGGGCAGCTCGGGCGGATGCTCGCCCTGGAGGCCCGGCGCATGGACTACCGCGTCCTCGTGCTCGACCCCGGCGAGGACGCCCCCGCCGCGCAGGTCGCCGACGGCCACGTCCGCGCCCCGCTCGACGACGTGGACGCGGCGCGCGAGCTCGCGCGCCGCTCGGACGTGATCACGCTGGAGTGGGAGAACGCGGACGCGGCGATGGTCCGTGCCGTCGAGGAGATCGCGCCCGTGCGCCCCGGTGCCCACGTCCTGGAGATCGCACAGCATCGCGTGAGGGAGAAGGACGCCGTCAGCCGGCTCGGCATCCCGACCGCTCCGTACCGCGCGGTCGACAGCCTCGGTGACCTCGAGCGCGCGCTCGCCGAGCTTGGCACCCCGGCGGTGCTGAAGACCGCGCGCGGGGGCTACGACGGCAAGGGCCAGCGGGTCCTGCGCGACGCGTCGGAGGCCGCGGAGGCTTTTCAGGAGCTCGGCGGCGGGGAGCTGATCCTGGAGGGCTTCGTCGACTTCCGGCTGGAGGCGTCCGTCGTCTGCGCGCGCGGGCCGGACGGCGAGGTCGCCGCCTTCCCGGTCGTCGAGAACATCCACGAGCGGGGAATCCTCGACTTCACGATCGCGCCGGCGCGCGTCACGGAGGCGGTCGCGCGGCGGGCGCGCGAGATCGGGGAGGCGCTCGTCGAGGGCCTGGACGTGGTGGGTCTGCTCGCGGTGGAGCTCTTCGTCGGCCACGACGGCGCCCTGTTCGTCAACGAGCTCGCGCCGCGCCCGCACAACTCGGGGCACTACACCTGGGAGGCGTGCTCCGTGTCGCAGTTCGAGCAGCAGCTCCGCGCCGTCTGCGGCCTCCCGCTCGGCCGGGCCGAGCTCCTGCGCCCCGCCTGCATGGCCAATCTGCTCGGCGAGCACCTCTCCACGCCCTCCGGTCTCTCGGGTCTGATCGAGACCCTTGCGCTTCCGCTCGTCTCGCTGCACCTCTATGGGAAGCGCGAGGCGCGCCGCGGCCGGAAGATGGGTCACCTGACCGCGCTCGCCGATACCCCGGACGAGGCCTTCCGGCGCGCCGAGCGGGCACGAGACCTCCTCTGCGGCACCGATTCCCGAGCGTGACACCGGCGCTTCTGCCGAGACTTCCCGAGTAAGAGCACCCCTGGAACTCGCGGTCCACGCGACGGTACTCTCATCTATCTCCGAGTCGCACTTCCCGTCCACCTCCATTGCGCCGGCGCGGGCCGGTTCGTGGTGTGAAGCAGGGCCGCTCCATCATGAGCGGCGCGGGGTAACGAACACCGAAGTGCCTGGATTCCCGGACCGTCTGTCGATCCCTCTCCCTCTCGGGGTGGCTGGCCCGACGCTTGCTACCCGACGATACAGAACTACTGGCGAGGAGGCACCGTGATCCTGAATTGTAGTTTCGAGGAACTCCAGGCCCTGGTGAGCGGTGCCGAGTTGCTCCTCCACGATTTCGGAGGCGGCACGGGCGGCTCCATCGCCGCGCCCTCCGAGGCGAAGGCCGCGGTCGAAGCGCTTCGCCCGCGGCTGCACGGTCCCCTCAGCATCCAGACCCTCGCCGAGCAGCAGTCGTTGCGGCGCGCCGTCGGCGCGATCTGCGAGGAGCTCCACGACCGGCTCGAGGAGAAGGTCCTCCAGTTCCATCCGGCCCACGAGGAAGCGGTCTCCCTCTACTTCGACTACGCCCACGCCTTCGGCGTCCTGAGCCGCCTGGACGAGATGGGCGTCGAGATGCGGGCGATGATCGAGCTCATGACCGGCGCACCCGCGAGCCCGGCTTCCGCGGCGGAGATCAACTTCCCGGACTAGAGTCGCTTCGCCGAAGCGCCAACGGGCCCGGGCATCGACGCGATGCCCGGGCCCGTTCCGCACTCGGCACTCCCGACTCACCCGTTCACGCGTTCACGCGTTCACCGCTCCATCGCTCTCCGCAGCCCCGCCACCAGCTCGGTCACGCCGCGCACCCCCTCTCGCGCCAGCCGATCCACGATCGCGCTCCCTACCACGACGCCGTCGGCGAGGGCGGCGACGGTCGCCGCCTGTTCGGGCGTCGAGATGCCGAAGCCGACAGCCACCGGCAGATCCGTCACGGAGCGCACGGCGGCGACCTCGTCGCGCAGGCCGGCGGCGAGCTCCTGGCGCGCGCCGGTGACGCCGGTGCGCGAGACGTAGTAGAGGAAGCCGCTGGCCTGCTCGGCGATCTCCCGCACGCGCTCGGGCCGGGTCGTCGGCGCGATCAGCCGGATCAGCTCCAGCGGCGACGCGCGGAAGGTACGCTCCAGCGCTTCGTCCTCTCCGACGGGCAGGTCGGTCACCAGGACGCCGTCGGCCCCCGCCTCGACGGCGTCGGCGAGGAAGCGGTCGAGGCCGTAGCGGAGGATCGGGTTGAGGTACGAGAAGATGACCACCGGCGTCCCGCGCAGCGCGCGGAAGCGGCGCAGGAGGTCGAGCGTCCAGGCGAGGTCCACGCCGTGGGTGATCGCCTCGAAGGAGGAGCGCTGGATGGTGGGGCCGTCCGCGAGCGGGTCGCTGAACGGCACGCCCAGCTCGATCACGTCGCCGCCGGCATCGGCGAGCGCGAGGAGCACGTCGAGGCCCGCGCCGGGGTCCGGGTGGCCGGCGGTGGTATAGACGACGAGCGCCGCGCGCCCCTCGCGAGCGGCGGTGGTGAAGGCGCCGCGCAGCGCCGTGTCAGACGAAGTACTGCCGGACGTCGATGCCATACTCTTCCGGATCGGTGGTCTTGATGATGGTCCGCAGCGGCTCGCCCGTCACGGGGTCCGTCTCGTTCAGGTCGATGGTGCGCTCGGGCGAGACCGGCATCCCCAGGTCGTCGTAGATCACACGGACGACGGGCCGGTGATGGCTCTCCGGCTGCGTGCTCGGCGCGACGACGACGGCGAGCTCGTACGAGTCCAGGATCACCAGGCTGCCGACGGGATAGAAGCCCGTCATGCTGATGAAGGCCTTCACGAGCAGCGGGTCGAAGCCGCGCGCCGGGTTCTCCCGCATCTCCCGGAGCACCCGGTCGGGCGTCCAGGGCTGGCTCTGGTAGCTGCGCTTCGACGTCGCCGCGTCGAAGCCGTCGGCGATGGCGACGATGCGCGGGAAGAGCGTCGGCGAGCGCGGTCGCTTCGAGCGCGGGTAGCCGCTCTGGTCGAGCTTCATGTGGTGCTCGTACGCCATGAGCATCGCGCGCAGGGGCAGCTCGCCGGACGAGCGCATCTCCAGCAGCGCCAGGAGCCCCTCCGCCGGGTGCTCGCGGACCAGCGCCCACTCGGCGTCGTTCAGCTGGCTCGTCTTGTTCGTCACCTCGCTCGGCAGGCGCATCTTGCCGAGATCGTGCATCAGCGCGCCCATCCCCAGCTCGTAGAGCTCGCCCCGCTCCAGCCCCAGCTTCTTCCCCAGCGCGATGCTGAAGATGCAGACGTTGACGGAGTGCGCGAAGGTGTACTCGTCGTAGTCTCGCAGCACCGTCATCCCCACCATCGACGCTTCGTTGTTGAGAACCTGATCCACGATCGTCTGGACGGCGCGCTTCACCCGTCGCACGCTCACGCCGCGGCCCATCCGCACGCCCGTCATCGCCTCGCGGGCGACGTTCACGGACTGCGCGTACGTCCGTCGCGCCGCCTCGCGCCCCTGCTTCGACGACGGCGCCGCGTCCCCGGAGACGGGGGCGACCACGAGGTTCTGCGCGCCGGTCTGCGCCAGTCGCTGCGCCAGGGCGGCGAACGGATCGCCCGGGACCGGATCGCGCACGAGCAGCGAGAGGATCGCCACCCAGTCGCGCGGCCCCACCCCGGCGCTCACCTCGAGCTGGCCCACGCCATGATCGCTCAGGGCGCGGTGCACCGCCCCGAAAGTGGCGAAGCTGGTGAGGTCCGCGCGGAGCCGCAGATCGTTCACGAAGCAGAAGTCGCCGACGTAGCGCAGGACGATCTCGCCCTCGCGGGAGAGCAGGCGCTCGGCGCTCTGGTCCAGGTCGCGGAGCGCGTTCTGGACGGTCTGGTTCTCGAGCGGGTAGAGCCGCAGCGCGCGGAGCGCCGAGTGCAGCGCGAAGACGAACTCGCGACCCTGCGTCTGCTCCCCGGCCGGTGGCGCGCTCATCGGGCCTCCTGCCGCAGCGCGCGCTGGACGGCGCTCCGCACCACGGCCTCCGGGTCGTTGGCGGCGGCGAGGAGCGCCGCCTGGGCGGACGGGTGCCGGACCTGCGCGAGCCCGAGCGCCGCGCACGCCCGCAGCTCCGGCGACTCACCGCGGCCGAGGAGCTTCCGGCCGCTCAGCGTGCGGGCCAGCAGCGGCACGGCCTCGGCCCCCGCCAGCCGACCGTACGCCTCGTAGAAGGCGACTTTCTCGGCCCGATCCGCGGCGCGCAGCCGCCTGGAGCCGAGGGCTTCCTCGAGCGCGGCGCGCGCCCCGCCGTAGCCGAGCGCGGCGAGCGCGCGCACCGCGGCGATCCGCACCTCGCGCTCGGGGTCCTCGATGCGGGCCGCGAGCGCGGTGCCGGCGACGGCGGCGCGAAGTTGCGCGAGCGCCTCGATCGCCGCCAGGCGCACCGCCGGCTCCGGGTGATCGAGCAGCCGCGCCAGCGTCGGTGCGGCGGCGCCGACGCCGATCTGGCCGACCCGCCGCGCCGCGCCGGCGACGACGCCCGGGTCGGGGTCGGCCAGGAGCGCCAGGAGCGCTTCGCGGTTGGCGTTCGCCAGCCGGTCCACCGCGGCCTCGAGCGCGCGGCGAACGTCGGGCCTGCCGACGCCCTCCAGCGCGCGGGTGAGCGGCGCGAGCGCCGCCGGTGGGAAGAAGCCCAGGAGATCGGCGACCGCTTCGTCGCGGAGTGCCTGCGGGTTCCCTTCGAGCGCCTTCAGGAGCTCCACGATCGTCTCCGGCTGCGCCAGCTGCCCGGAGACGCTCTCGATCTCCGCCCGTGCGGCCGGGTCCAGCAGGCCCGGCTGGCTCGTCAGCTGCCTCAGCTCCCGGAGCACCTCCGCTGCGCGCTCCAGCTCGCCGCCGCCGAGCATCGTCGGCAGGATCTCGGCGAGGAGCCGGACGATGCGCGCCTGGCGCTCCGGGGCGCCGTCCTCCAGACGATCGAAGAGCGCGGCCAGGACGCCCCCCCAGAGATCCCGGTCGGACTCGCGCTGGATCTCCTGCCGCAGCCGCCTCAGCTCCGAGTCGTCGAGGAAGTAGAGCGTCTCCTGGAAGTCGTCGGGCCGGATGCCCTGCGGGGCGATGGGCGCCGCGGCGGCGGTGCGGACGGCGGCCGCGTCGATCGGAGCCGGAGGGGCGCCGACGCCGGCTTCGAGCTCGGTGCCCTCGGGGCTCAGCTCCACGTATTCGTAACGAAACGACGTGAGGTTGGCTTCCCACAGGAGGGTGATGAGGTCGTCCTCCTCGGCGCGCAGCTGCGGCGCTCTCCCGAGCACGGCGAGCAGCGCGCCGATCTCGCCCTCCAGCCCCGGGAGGAGCGTGATCTCGCGGATGCCGTCCTTGTAGAAGAGGAAGGCGAGCTCGGCCGCGGTGTCACCGACCGGGTAGACGCGCTCGCCGTCCCAGAGCAGCGCGTCCTCCGCGACCTCCAGGCGCAGCGACGGCGCGATCTCCCAGACCGCGGCGAGCCGGTGCCGCAGGTTCTCGACGAAGCGGTCGAGCGCGGCGCCGCTGCCGCCGTAGAGGCGGTAGTTCCGGACGGCCGTGCTGAGCGCCCGCATCAACTCCTCGACCTGGGGCAGCTCGCCCCGGTCGGGCTCGCCCGCGCCGCGGAGCTCCCGGTCCGGCACCGCCTCACCCATCCGCCTACAGCGGGACGCCGGTGAGCCGGGCCACCTGCGCGACGTCCTTGTCGCCGCGACCGCTCAGCGAGACGATCACGGGACCCGCCCCCCTCCAGCGCGACCCCTCGCGCAGCACGTAGGCGACGGCGTGAGCGCTCTCCAGCGCCGGGATGATTCCCTCCAGGCGGGAGAGCCGGCCGAAGGCGTCGAGCGCCTCCGCGTCGGTCACGGTCGCGTAGGTCGCGCGACCGCTCTCCTTCAGCCACGAGTGCTCCGGGCCCACACCCGGGTAGTCGAGGCCGGCCGAGACGCTGTGCGACTCCGCGACCTGCCCGTGCGTATCCTGAAGCAGGTAGGAGAGCGACCCGTGCAGCACCCCCGGCTGCCCGGCCGTCAGCGGCGCGCAGTGCTTCCCGGACCGCAGCCCCTCGCCAGCCGCCTCGACGCCCACCAGCTCCACGCCCTCGTCGCCCACGAAGGGATGGAAGATGCCCATCGCGTTCGACCCACCGCCCACGCAGGCCACCACCGCCCTCGGCAGCCGCCCGGCGACCTCCTGGACCTGACGGCGCGCCTCACGCCCGATCACCGACTGGAAGTCGCGCACCATCCGCGGGTACGGATCCGGGCCCACCACCGAGCCGATGATGTAGTGCGTGTCGGTGACGTTCGTGACCCAGTCGCGGATCGCCTCGTTCGTCGCGTCCTTGAGCGTGCGCGTCCCGCTGGCGACGGGCCGGACCTCGGCGCCGAGGAGCCGCATCCGGTAGACGTTGAGTGCCTGGCGCTCCACGTCCTCCTCGCCCATGTAGACGACGCAGTCGAGCCCGAAGAGCGCGCACACGGTGGCGGTCGCCACGCCGTGCTGGCCCGCGCCCGTCTCGGCGATGATGCGGCGCTTGCCCATCCGCCGCGCCAGCAGCACCTGGCCGAGCGTGTTGTTGATCTTGTGCGCGCCCGTGTGGTTGAGGTCCTCGCGCTTCAGGTAGACCTCCGCACCCGCCGCCTCGCTCAGCCGGCGCGCGGGATAGAGCGGCGTCGGTCGGCCGACGTAGTCGCGCCAGAGCGCCCCGAGCTCCTCGTGGAACTCCGGGTCGGAGCGCGCGGCGGCGTAGACGTCGCGCAGCTCGTCGAGCGCGGCGATGAGCGTCTCCGGAACGAACCGGCCGCCGAAGCGGCCGAACCATCCCGACTCCACCCCGGGGATCTCCTGCACCGTCGACTGCGACATCGGGATCTACTCCTGATCGAGTGCGGCCGCGCGGGCCGCTGAAACGAAAGCCTCCACCGCCGCGCCGTCCTTCACCCCCGGCGACGCTTCCACCCCGGAGCTCACGTCCACCGCCGCGGGCCGCAGCAGCGCGATCGCCTCGCGAACGTTGCCGGGCCGCAGGCCGCCGGCCGCGATCAGCGCGAGCCACTCCGGGACGAGGTCCCGGTGCTCCGCGACGGCTTCCCAGGGAAAGCGGGCGCCCGTGCCCCCCACGGCGGCCGCCGACCAGCCGTCGAGCAGCAGGCCGTCCGCGCAGTCGGCGTAACGGTCGAGAGCGGCGGTGAACTCCCGGGCGCCGCGGGGCCGGACGGCCTTCCATACCGTCCAGCGACCCTCGGCCCGGAGCGCGCGGAGAAGCGCCGGTGCCTCCGCGCCGTGCAGCTGGAGGACGTCGAGGCGGGCCTCGTCCGCGGCGCGGCGAAGATCGTCCGCCCTCGCGTCCACGAAGACGCCCACGCGGCGCACGGGCAGACCGTCGAACAGCGCCGCCGCGTCGGCCGGGGAGACCGAGCGCTTGCCGCCCGGAGCCAGGATCACGCCGGCGAACTCCGCGCCCAGCGCCGCGACCCGCTCCGCGTCCTCGCGGCGGCGAAGGCCGCAGATCTTGACCGCGACTCCACCGCTCACGCCGCCCCCCTGCCCCGCTTCGGCTGGCCCGCCAGCGCCGCCGCCGCGGCCGTGACGTCGGGCTGGCGCATCAGCGACTCGCCCACCAGCACCGCGTCCACCCCCGCCGCCCCCAGCCGCCGCACGTCCTCCGCCGTGCGGATACCGCTCTCCGCGACCAGGGTGACGCCGGCGGGAACCGCGGGCGCCAGCCCCAGGGTGCGCGAGATCTCGGTGGTGAACGTCCGCAGGTCGCGGTTGTTCACCCCCACCACCGGCGCCCCGGCGGCGAGCGCGCGCTCCAGCTCCTCGGCGTCGTGAACCTCCACCAAGCTATCCAGCCCCGCCTCGGTCGCCAATCCCCGCAGCTCCGCCAGGAGAGCGTCGTCGAGGATCCGCGCGATGAGCAGCACCGCGTCCGCACCGGCCGCGCGCGCCTCCCAGACCTGCACCGGGTCGATGACGAAGTCCTTGCGCAGCAGCGGAAGCCCCACGGCCGCGCGCACCGTCGCCAGCGCCTCCAGGCTGCCGTCGAAGTAGCGCCGGTCCGTCAGCACCGAGAGCGCCGCCGCCCCGCCGGCCTCGTACGCCCGCGCGACCTCCGCCGGCTCCGCGCCCGGCCGGATCGCCCCCGCCGTCGGCGACTTGCGCTTGATCTCCGCCAGCAGGCGCACCTCGCCCGGCGCGCGCAGCGCGGCCGCGAAGCCGCGCGCGGGAGGAAGGTCCGTCGCGCGCGCGCGCAGCTCCTCCCGCCGGGGCGCCAGGAGCGCCACTTCCTCGTGTTTCGTCGCGACGATGCGCTGCAGGATGTCCGCTTCGGAGGTCGTCATCTACGCAGTTCTTGCCCTTCGGCGTTGTTTCGGGTATATTCCGCTTCGGTCTCTTTTCGGCCGTTCATCATCCGGGGAAGCGACATGGCGCTGACGAAACGACAGAAACAGATCCTCGACTACGTCGAGAGCTTCATCGAGGTCAACGGGTACTCGCCCTCCTTCGAGGAGATCGCCTCCAGCTTCGGCTATTCCTCCCTGGCGACGGTGCACGAGCACCTGAGTAATCTGGAGCGGAAGGGCTATTTGCGGAAGAACTATAACAAGAGCCGCTCGCTGGAGCTGGTCACGGCGGAGGGAATCCTGGCCGAGGAGCTGCCCCTGCTCGGCCTGGTGGCGGCGGGTCTTCCGATCGAGGCGGTCGAGCAGCACGAGACGCTCGGCGTACCGCACGACATGCTCCGCGCGGGGAGCAACTACGTGTTGCGGGTGAAGGGCGACTCGATGATCGAGGAGCAGATCCGCGACGGTGACTACATCGTGGTGAACGCGCGGGAGACGGCGGAGAACGGGGAGATGGTGGTGGCGCTGGTGGGAGGCGATTCGGCGACGGTGAAGAAGTACTACCGGGAGGGCGACGGCCGGATCCGGCTGCAGCCGGCGAATTCGACGATGCAGCCGATGTACTTCGACGAGTCGGACGTGCGGATCCAGGGCACCGTTATTGCCGTGATCCGCAAATACTGAGGCACGGCGCCGGGATTCGCGGCCTCTCGCAACCCGGTGTCAGCCCATCGCGCTCGTGGAGCGACCATGAACACCAGCAGCACGCACCAGCTCTTCATCGTCGGGCGGATCGCCAAGGGCGAGCGGCGGATCGTCTTCCTCCGCACCTCCGTCCGGCCCCCTTTCCCGGGGCCGTGGGAGCTGCGGGCGGTCTTCGCGAGCTGAGCGGCGCCGCGCTCCGGGCTCAGTCCCGGAGCGACGCCTCGCGCAGCAGCTCGAGGCGCTCCCAACCGGCGCCCTCGTCGATGGCGCGCTCCGCGCGCTCGACGCCGTCCCGCATCGACTCCACGCCGCCCGCCACGTAGAGAGCCGCCGCCGCGTTGAGCGTCACCGCGGCGCGGGCCGCCCCGCCCCGCGCTCCCCTGAGCACCGCCTCCACCGTCGCGGCGTTCTCCTCCCGGTCTCCGCCCGCCAGCTCGCTCTCCGAGAAACCGCTCCAGCCGAACTCCGCCCGCGGATCGAGCACCCACTCGTCGATCACGCCGTCGCGCAGCTCGATCACCCGCGTCGCGCCGAGCGGGCTGAACTCGTCCATCCCCGGCTCGCCGTGGACGACGAGTGCCCGGCGGTGGCCCAGCACGCCGAGCGCCTCCGCGATGAGCCGCATCAGAGAAGGGTCGGAGACACCGACGACCTGGCGGCGCGCGTGCGCGGGGTTGGTGAGCGGCCCCAGGATGTTCATGATCGTGGGCATCGCCAGCTCGCGGCGCACCGGCCCTACGTGGCGCATCGCGGGGTGGTGCAGCGGCGCGAACATGAAGACGACGCCCGCCTCGTCGAGGATCTGCGCCTCGCGCTCCGGCGCGAGGTCCAGCCGCACCCCGAGTGCCTCGAGGACGTCGGCGCTGCCGCAGCGCGAGGTGAAGCTGCGGTTCCCGTGCTTCGCCACGCGCACCCCCGCTCCCGCCGCCACCAGCGCCGCCGCGGTCGAGATGTTGAAGGTGGTGAGCGTCCCGCCGCCGGTGCCGCAGGTGTCGACGAGGTCGTCCGGATCGACGGCGGGCACGGCGACCATCGTGCGCCGGAGGGCGTGCACGCCGCCGGCGACCTCTTCCGGGGCGGCGCCGCGCACCCGGATCGCGACGAGCACCGCGGCGATCTGCACCGGCGTCGCGCGCCCCTCCATGATCTCCATGAAGGCGTCCTCCGCCTCCGCGGTGGAGAGCGGCCGCAGGGTGGCGGTTCTGATGAGCTGCTCGAGCATCGGGCGTGGTGGAGGCTGCGGGGTCGCGGCGCCGCCCGGCTCCTCCGGCGGGGAGCGGCGGACTCGCGGCATTCTAGTCGCGGCCGCGCCGCGGTGTCAATTCAGCGTGCGCGGGAAGCCCTGTCGCTGCCTTGACATCGCGGCGCCCCCGTCTACCTTACCGCCGCCATGGCTGCCCCCGAGACGCACCGCATCGCGCTGACCCTGCACTACGACGGTGCGGCGTTCTTCGGCTGGCAGCTGCAGCCCGACGCGCCCACCGTCCAGGGCGAGCTGGAACGGGTGCTCTCCCGCCTGCTCGACGCGCCCACGCGGGTGATCGGCTCGGGGCGCACCGACCGCGGCGTACACGCGACGGGTCAGGTGGCGGCGGTGGACGCGCCGCTCAGGTGGGCGCCCGGGGCGCTGCGGCGCGCGCTCAACGCACTGCTCCCGCCGGAGATCTGGGTGGCGGACGCACGCCTCGCGGCGCCCGACCTCCACCCCCGCTACGACGCCGTGCGGCGGGCGTACGTCTACCGCGTCGGCCTCGTTCCGCAGGCGCGCTCGCCGTTCCACTCGCGCTACTGCTGGCCGCTCGCCGAGCCGCTCGACCTCGCCGCGATGACCGGGGCCGCGCGAGCGCTCCCCGGAGAGCACTCCTTCCGCGCCTTCGCCAAGGCCGGTCAGGAGGAGCGCGGCGACCGGTGCACCGTCTTCGACGCGCGCTGGGCGGAGTGGCCCGGGCTGGGTGTCGAATTCCACGTCGCCGCGAACCGCTTCCTCCACCACATGGTGCGCTACCTCGTGGGGACGATGGTCGACATCGGCCGCGGCCGGCGACCCGCCGCGGACCTCGCCGTGCTGCTCGAGCCCGATTCTTCCTTCGGCACCTCGCCCCCCGCGCCGCCCGAGGGACTCTTCTTGCGACACGTGGCCTACCCGCCCGAGAGCTTCGGCGCGGAGGGGCCCCCGCCGGTTGGCCCGGCCGACCTGCCGTAGCAGTTCACCCGAGAGCAACAACATGAGCACCTCGAACGATCGATACAGCAACCCTCTCACCGAGCGCTACGCCTCGGGCGAGATGTCGCGCGTCTTCTCGCCGGCGTTCAAGTTCGGCACCTGGCGGCGGCTCTGGCTCGCGCTCGCGGAGGCCGAGCGCGAGCTGGGCCTTCCGATTCCCGACGAGGCGATCGTGGCGCTCCGGGCGCACCTGGACGATTTCGACCTGCAGCGCGCCGCGCAGCTGGAGCGTGAGCTGCGCCACGACGTCATGGCGCACGTCCACCACCTCGGAGAGCAGGCGCCCGAGGCGCGCGCCATCATCCACCTGGGCGCCACGAGCGCGTTCGTGGGCGACAACACCGACCTCATCCAGCACCGCGAGGCGCTGAAGCTGGTGCGCAAGCGGCTGGTGAACGTCGTCGCCGCGCTCGCGGAGTTCGCGCGTCGGTACCGCGACCTGCCGACGCTCGGCTACACCCACTTCCAGCCCGCGCAGCCGACGACCGTCGGCAAGCGCGCCACGCTCTGGATCCAGGACCTGCTCCTCGACCTGGAGGAGGTCGAGTTCCGCCTCGATACCCTGCGCCTCCGCGGCGTGCGCGGAACCACCGGCACGCAGGCATCCTTCCTCGATCTCTTCGAGGGTGAGGGCGAGAAGGTGGAGAGGCTGAACCGGCTGGTCGCGGAGAAGATGGGCTTCTCTCGCGTCTACGGCGTCACCGGGCAGACGTACACGCGCAAGACCGACTTCGCCTGCCTCGCGGCGCTCGCCGGAGTGGGCGAATCGGCCTCGAAGTTCGCCAACGACATCCGCCTGCTCTCGCACCTCAAGGAGGTCGAGGAGCCCTTCGAGGAGCACCAGATCGGCTCGTCGGCGATGCCGTACAAGCGCAATCCGATGCGCTCGGAGCGGATCAACGCGCTCGCCCGCCACGCCATCACCCTCGTGCTCGACCCCGCCTTCACCGCGGCGACGCAGTGGTTCGAGCGCACGCTGGACGACTCCGCGAACAAGCGCATCGCCGTGCCCGAGGCGTACCTCTGCATCGACGCGGTGCTCCTCATCCAGCACAACGTGGCCTCGGGACTGGTCGTCTACCCGGAGATGATCCGAAGGCACCTGATGGAGGAGCTTCCGTTCATGGCGACGGAGAACCTGATGATGCGCAGCGTCAAGCGCGGCGGCGACCGGCAGGAGCTGCACGAGCGCGTGCGCCAGCACTCGGTGGCCGCGGGCCTGAAGATCAAGCAGGAGGGCGGCGCGAACGATCTGCTCGACCGCATCGCCGCGGACGCGGCGTTCGGCGTCACGCGTGAGGAGTTGGAAGAGGAGTTGCGTCCGGAGCGCTACGTGGGACGCGCCCCGGCGCAGGTGGACGAATTCCTCGCCGAGTGGGTGCAGCCGGTACTGAATCGCTACTCGGCCGAGCTGGAAACCCGAGCCCCCGACCTCCATGTCTGAGCCGGAAGTGTCCTCCTACGAGAAGCTGATGCGCGAGCTGCGCGACGCCTCCGTCCTCTCCTCGGCCGGCGCCGTGCTCGGCTGGGACCAGGAGACGATGCTGCCCCCCAAGGGGACCGCGCTGCGCGCGGACCAGCTCGCGGCGATCGGCGGCCTGGTGCACGAGCGCTTCACCCGCCCCGAGGTCGGCGAGTGGCTGAGCGAGTGCGAGGCCGACCGGGCGCTCACCTCGGACCCGCGCACCGCCGCCAACCTGCGCGAGATCCGCCGCGGCTACGACCGTGCGGTCAAGCTGCCGGGCTCGCTCGTTCGGGAGATCGCCCAGACGACCGCGCTCTCGCAGCAGGCGTGGCGCCAGGCGCGAGAGAAGAGCGACTTCGCCGCCTTCGCGCCGTGGCTCTCGAAGATGTTCTCCCTGAGCCGCGCCAAGGCCGAGTGCTACGCGACGGACGTCGGCGGCTCCCTCTACGACGCCCTCCTCGACACCTACGAGCCCCGCGCCAGCGCGGCCGAGCTGGATGCGGTCTTCTCCGAGCTGCGCCGGAAGTTGACCCCGCTCATCGCCGAGATCGCCGCCGCTGGCGAGCGGCCGCGGCCGCCGGTGCAGCGCGCACCCGTCCCGGTGGAGCGCCAGCGCGCCTTCAACCGGCGCGTCCTCGGGCAGATGGGCTTCGACTTCGACGCCGGCCGGCTCGACCTCTCCGCCCACCCCTTCTGCGAGGGCATCGGGCCCGGCGACACACGCCTCACCACGCGCTTCCGCGAGGACGATTTCCTCGACGCGCTCACCTCGTCGATGCACGAGGGCGGGCACGGCCTCTACGAGCAGGGCCTCCCCAAGGCGGAGTACCCGGGCCAGCCGCTCGGGGAGGCGGCGAGCCTCGGGATCCACGAGAGCCAGTCGCGGCTGTGGGAGAACTTCGTCGGGCGCTCTCATGCCTTCTGGGAGTGGGCGCTCCCGGAGGCGCGCCGCGGGCTCGGGGAGGCGCTCGAGGGAGTGTCGGTCGAGGACGTCTACCGTGCCAGCAACACGGTGCGCCCCAACCTGATCCGCGTGGACAGCGACGAGGCGACGTACAACCTCCACATCATGCTCCGCTTCGACCTCGAGCGCGCGCTGCTCTCGGGCGAGTTGAAGCCGGAGGATCTTCCGGGAGTCTGGAACGAGCGCGTCCGGCAGGACCTCGGCATCGACGTCCCCGACGATCGGCGCGGCTGCCTGCAGGACATCCACTGGTCGATGGGGCTCGTCGGCTACTTCCCCACCTACACCCTCGGGAACCTCTTCGCCGCGCAGTTCTGGAAGGCCGCGCGCGCCGCCACGCCCGACCTGGACGACCGGATGCGCCGTGGCGACTTCTCCGCCCTTCTCGCCTGGCTCCGGGAGAACATCCACCGCTACGGGCAGGAGTACACCCCGATGGAGCTGTGCGAGCGCGCCACCGGCAGCCGCCTCTCTGCCGGGCCGTTCATCGAGTACCTGGAGGGGAAGCTGCGTTCGGTCTACGGCCTCTGAGCCCCCGGCGAGCGGTACGCGACGTGCGACGTCCGGGTCCTCCCTTCACGCAGAACCCGAAACCCGGAGGGACGGATGTACGACGAGAGCGCGATCCACGGCCACATGGAAGTCGTCGGCGCGGACGGCAGGCACGTCGGGACGGTCGACGAGGTCCGGAACGATCACACCCTCAGGCTCACGAAGAACGACCCCGCCGCGGGTGGGCACCACCACGTGATCCCCATGGACTGGGTGAGCGAGGTCGAGGGCGACCGGGTCCGGCTCAGCATGCCGAGCTCCGAGGTGCAGCGGCAGTGGCGCGCCGACTGAGGCGTCGCACCTGAAAACACACGCCCGGACGGGCTCGGCTCCGTCCGGGCGCATCGCGTCCCCGGGGTGAGACGGACGGTGTCGGCCCTACGCCTTCCGCGTCCCGACCACCTGCAGGTACTCCATCTCGTGGATCACGGTCCCGTCCGTCGCGCGGTTGTAGCGCTCGTATACCTCCGTCATGTCCCGCGCGAGCTTCGCCCGCACGCTCTCGTCGAGGCCGTCCAGCATCTGGCGCATGGGGCCGAAGTGCCGGCGGAAGACCTCGAACTCGTGCTCCACGGAACGGTAGTACACGCGGAACGAGCGGCGCTCGATCCGCAGCTCGCTCGTGCCGGCGCCGAGTAGTTCGGCCAGCCCCTCGGGCGTCCCCCACCGCGTGGGTGGCTTCAGCGCGGACGGCGGGGGTGGTGCATAGCGCATCTGCACCTGGAACGTGTCGCTCGGGAGCCCGTCCGGCGGCCAGGTGCAGAGCCCGATGCGCCCGCCCGGCCGGCAGACGCGCAGCAGCTCTCCCGCCGCTTTCTCCTGATCCGGCGCGAAGATCACCCCGAAGGTGGAAACCACGACGTCGAAGCTCGCGTCCGGGAACGGCAGCGCCTGCGCGTCCGCGACGCGGAAATCGACGGCGGCGCCCTCCGCTTCCGCGCGTCGCCTCGCCCGCTCTACGATCGCGGGGACGAAGTCGATGGCAGCCACCTCGCAGTAGCGGCGCGCGGCGGCCAGCGCGAGATTCCCGTTGCCGCAGGCGACGTCGAGAACGCGCTCGCCGGAACGGGGGTCCACCGCCTCGCAGAGCGCCTCGACCGCCGGCACGGTCTGCCGGCCGATCTCGTTGAAGTCGCCGGACGCCCACGTCGCCTGCTGGCGCGCGGTGAAGGCGGAATAGTCGAGCGATGGGTTCGCGAGTTCCATTCTCTCCTCCGTTGCGACGCGATGGATGAATCGGGCGGAGCCCCGGAGTCGGGCCGCGTACCGCCCCGAAACGAGAACGATCCCACTGTGCAAGAAGGGGCCGGGTACGGCCGCCCGCAAGGCTGGCGATCCGGCCCGCGCGGCGTTACTTTCTTGCTTTACTCGAACACCCGAGATCACCCGGAATCGCCGTGACCGAGACGATCGCCCGCACCCAGCTGCCCGTGCCCCTCCTGCGCCGCGGCAAGGTGCGCGACGTCTACGATCTGGGCGACGCGCTGCTGCTGGTGGCGACCGACCGGGTGAGCGCCTTCGACGTCGTGCTCCCCCAGCCGGTCCCGCGCAAGGGCGAGGTCCTCACGCTCCTCTCCGCCTGGTGGTTCGCCCGCATGGCGGACGTGATCCCGAGCCACTTCGTCACCGTCGACCCCGACGCGATCCAGGCGCGCTACCCGGCGCTCGGCGAGAGCCGCTCCGTCTGGGCGCGCCGCTCGATGCTCACGCACAAGCTCGATCCCTTCCCCGTGGAGTGCGTGGTCCGCGGTTACATCTCCGGGTCGGCGTGGAAGGAGTACCGGGAGCACGGCACTCTCGCGGGAGAGACGCTCCCGGCCGGCCTGCGCGAGAGCGATCCGCTGCCCGCGCCCGTCTTCTCTCCGGCCACGAAGGCCGAGAGCGGCCACGACGAGAACATTCCCTTCTCGCGGATGCGCGAGATCGTGGGTGAGGCGGCCGCGGACCGGCTCCGGGACGCCAGCCTGCGCATCTACGAGCGCGGCCGCGAGATCGCCGCGCGGAGCGGGATCATCATCGCCGACACCAAGTTCGAGTTCGGGCGCGACGACTCGGGCGAGATCCGCGTGATCGACGAGATGCTGACGCCGGACTCGTCGCGCTTCTGGCCGGCGGCGGAGTACGAGCCGGGGCACGGGCAGCCCTCGCTCGACAAGCAGCCGCTGCGCGACTGGCTCGAGGCGCTCACCGCGCGCGGCGAGTGGAACAAGCAGCCCCCCGCCCCCGACCTCCCCGCCGACGTCGTACGGGCCACCTCGGACCGCTACCAGGACGCGTTCCGGCGCCTCACCGGTCTCACGCTCGACGAGGTGCCCCTGAAGGAGTGGGGCCGACCGTGACCCCCGCCGCCCGGCGGCTCCGGCGTGGTGTGATCGTCCTGCCCAGCGCTTTCACGCTGGGCAACCTGTTCGTGGGTGTATGGGCGATCGTCGCCGCCTCGCGCGGGCGCTTCGAGGAGGCCGGCTGGCTGATCGTCGTCGCCGCCTTCGCGGACATGTTCGACGGCCGCGTCGCCCGCTTCACCGGCACCGGCAGCGAGTTCGGCGAGCAGCTCGACTCGCTCGTCGACGCCATCAGCTTCGGCGTCGCCCCGGCGCTCGTCGTCTACTTCGTCTTCCTGGGCGACACCGGCTGGAACTGGCTGCTCTCCTTCATCTACATCACCGCCGCGGTGATCCGGCTGGCCCGCTTCAACGTGGAGCAGGCGGGCACCGCGAAGGTGGCCTTCCACGGTCTGCCCTCGCCCACGGCGGGCGTTACGATGGCGACGTTCTTCGCCTTCACGCAGACGCCCCTCTTCCGCGAGCACTTCGCGAACGCCAACGTGGGCCTCGCGGCCGCCTGGATGACGGTCGCGATCGCGGGGCTGATGATCAGCAACGTCCTGTACCCCGTCGTCCCGCGGCTCACCGTGCGCACCTGGGGCGGGCGCTTCGCCGTGCTGCTGATCCTGGCCGCGATCGTGGCGGCTTTCACGGCGCCGGCATACTTCTTCTTCCCGCTCGCCCTCGTCTACATCGCCTTCGGGCTGCTCCGCACCGTGACACTCGGGTTCCTGGAGCGGCTCCCCGAGCGCGACCCCCTCGACGACGACGTGGACGAGTACGACGAGGGCGAGGTACGGGACCTGGACTACACGGACATCCGCCCGGATCGCGGGCGGCGTCGGGGC
>DASSTO010000148.1:0-24496 GCA_035707865.1 Longimicrobiaceae bacterium
GGTGGTTCCTCATCTCCTGGCTGCCGAACTACCTCAATCAGGCCCGCGGCTTCAGCCTCGCCCTGATCGGCCTCTTCGCCTGGATCCCCTTCCTCTGCGCCGACCTGGGCAACCTCTCCGGCGGGGCCTTCTCCAGCCTCCTCATCCGTCGCGGCTGGACGGTGAACCGCGCGCGCGGCCTCGCCATGTTCATCAGCTGCTTCCTCATCCCGGTCGGCGTCTTCGCGGTGGTAGGCACCCCGAGCGACGCGGTCGCCATCGCCGGCGTGAGCCTGATCGCCTTCGCCTTCCAGAGCTTCAACGTCAACCTGATCACCGTTCCGTCCGACTGCTTCCCCAAGCAGGACGTGGCCTCGGTGGCGGGCATCGGCGGCACCTCGGCCGGGATCGCGAGCTTCCTCTTCACCCTGCTCGTCGGCTACCTGGTCGATCACTTCTCGTATGCGCCCGTCTACATGATCGTGGGGCTGATGGGGCCGCTCGGGGTGATCTCGTTCTACCTCATCATGCGCCGCATCGAGCGCGTGCCGCCGCTGGTCGGATGACCGGCCGGCCTCCGCGCTCGACCTCGTCCATGCCCTCGATGCGAGTACGACCGATGCGAATGCGGAGTACCCTCCTCGCGCTCGTCGCCGTCCTCTCCACCGGGGCGGCGGTCTCCTGCGCGGCGCAGCTCACGCGCGCGCAGCTGGTGGGGATCGAGCGCGGCCGCGTGCTGGCCGCGGCCGACAGCTTCGTGCACCTGAAGCCGGTGACGATCACGGCCTACCGCGCGGAGCGGAGCGCCGGGGGGCCGCACGACTACTACTCGGAGGGCGACTACTGGTGGCCCGATCCGAAGAACCCCGGCGGTCCGTACGTCCGCCGCGACGGGGAGACGAACCCCGACAACTTCGACCTGCACCGCCAGGCGCTGCGCGACTTCAGCGTGATCGTCCCGGCTCTGACGGCCGCCTGCGAGATCACCCACGATCCGGAGTACGCGCGGGCCGCCGTGGCGCAGCTGGACGCCTGGTTCGTGGCCGACGCGACGCGCATGAACCCGAACCTCCTCTACGCGCAGGCGATCCACGGGCGGGTGACGGGGCGGGGCATCGGGATCATCGACACCGTGCACCTGGTCGAGGTCGCGCAGGCCGTCCGGGTGCTGGAGCGGATGGGCTACCTGAAGGGCGCGGAGCGCGCGGCGATCGAGGACTGGTTCCGGCGGTACCTCGGCTGGCTGACCTCGCACCCGTACGGCGCGGCCGAGCGTGACAACGGCAACAATCACAGCACCGCGTGGGCGCTGCAGGTCGCGGAGTTCGCGACGCTCGTGGGCGACGAGCAGCGGGTGGATTCGGTCCGCGCCTTCTTCGAGCACACCCTCATCCCGGGCCAGATGGCGCAGGACGGGAGCTTCCCGAAGGAGCTCGCGCGCACCAAGCCGTACGCCTACTCGCTCTTCAACCTGGACCTGATGGCCGACCTCGCGCAGGTCCTCACCACGCCCGGGCACGACGAGTGGAGCTACACCACGCCCGACGGCCGCGGGCTGAAGAAGGCCATCGCCTTCATGTACCCTTACATCCGCGACAAATCGCAGTGGCCGAAAGCGCCGGACGTCATGTACGACGACCAGTGGCCGATGCGTCAGACGGCGCTCCTCTTCGGTGGGCTCGCCTACCGTGAGCCGGCGTACGTGGCGCTCTGGAAGAGCCTGCCGGCCGACTCGAAGGTGGACGAGGTGATCCGAAACTTCCCCGTCCGCCAGCCGCTGCTGTGGGTCAACTGAGAGGAACCGAGCGACGATGGAACCGACGACGGACGACCGTTTCGTCTGGGGCGCCGAGACGCCCTGGGTGGCCGCGGGGGACGGGGTGAGGAGACGGGTTCTCGCCCGCGGGCCGGACCTCATGCTGGTGCGCGTCGCCTTCGGCGCGGGCGCGGTGGGGGAGACCCACTCGCACCCGCACCGGCAGGTCACCTACGTGCTCTCGGGGCGCTTCGAGGTGGAGATCGACGGCGAGCGGCGCGTGCTGGAAGCGGGTGACTCCTTCTTCGCCCCCGGCGGCGTGGTGCACGGCGTCACGGCGCTCGTCGAGGGCGAGCTGCTCGACGTCTTCACGCCCGCGCGCCGCGAGTTCATCGCGCGACCGGACACCACGGCGGGGGCGTAGCCCGCGGGGTGGCGAGGCGCGCGCGCCGCGTCTATCTTCAGGAGGGACCCCGGCGCCCGGGGGCCCTCCTCCTCGTCGCGCGACCTCCATCCCCCGCATGAGCGCTCGTTACCGCTGGGCGTGGTTCGTCCTGGTCGTCCTGATCGCCGGGGCCTTCTTCTGGACGAACAGGCGCCAGTACACCGCCTGCGATACCGACGGCTGCGTCGTCATCGACCGGTGGACGGGGGGCGTGACCTTCCAGCCGGCGGAGGACGTCGAGCCCGACGTCGTCGGCACCGAGGTGGTGCTCCGGGCCGCGAGCGCCCCGGCCCGGACCGCGCGCGAGATCCGCCGCTGACGCCGTGGGTGGCACCGCTCGTGCAGCGGCGCTCTCCTGCCCGTTCTTCCTCTCCGCGGCTTCCGTGGCACCTCACGCCGCACCCGTGGAGGGCCCCGGGCGGCCCGCGAGCCGGGGCGCCCCGAGTTACCGTTCCAGGAGGGACAATGAACAAGCCGATCAGCAAGCACGCACTGCGCAGGGCGCTCGAGAAGATGGCCCGGGAGGGCTACGTGCAGATGAGCGAGCCCATGGGTTCGTTCATCGACCGGCTCTGGCACGAGATGGAGAAGCGGAACTACAACGCCTCCCGGAAGAAGCCCGCGATGCGTGACTCGCTGCGCGAGATGCCCGCCCGGCCGTCGGTGGACGGATGAGCACTCTCCCCTGTCCCCCCGCCCGCCCCACGTCGCCGTGTCGAAGCCGGTAGAGCGGGTGCACGCGGAGCCCGGGCGAGTCCCGGGCTCCCTCCGTGCGGAGCTCCTCTTCAACCTCGCTTTTCTCGCCGCCGCCGCACTGCTGCTCGCGCTCTGGACCGCGAGCATCGTGCGGCTCGAAGTCTTCGCGTTCCCGCAGTCGCTCACCCTCCTCGTGGTGCTCGTGGTGCTCGACGTCCTCGTCTTCGTCGCGCTCGGCAACCACCTGATCCGCCGCCTCGTGCTGCGCCCGCTCGCGGAGACCGCCGAAGCGGCCGAGGCTATCGCGGAGGGGGACTACGAGCGCCGCGTGCCCCCCGGGCGCACGCGCGAGGTCGCGCTGCTCGCCCGCTCGCTGAACCGGCTCACCGACCAGCTCCTGCAGAACCAGATGCGCCTCGCCGAGAACGTCCGCTCGCTGGACGAGACGAACCAGCGGCTCACCGAGGCGCAGCGCGACCTCATCCAGGCCGAGAAGATGGCCTCCATCGGGCGGCTGGCCGCGGGGATCGCGCACGAGATCGGCAACCCGCTCGGCGCGCTGGTGGGCTACGCCTCCGTGCTGCGGCGCCGGGGCGCCGCGCCGGAGCTGAGCGAGGGAATCGAGCGGGAGGCGCGCCGCATCGACCAGATCGTTCGCGGCCTCCTCGACTACGCGCGGCCCGGGGCGGGCACCCGGGAGCACGTCGACGTGAACGACTCCGTCCGGCGCGTCGTCGAGCTGCTGCGCCAGCAGGGGCGCCTCGGCGGCGTGGAGGTGCAGCTCAAGCTGGGAGACGCCCTGCCGCCGATCGACGCCGTCCCCCACCGCCTGGACCAGGTCTTCGTGAACCTCTTCACCAACGCCGACGCCGCGATGCGGGGGACGGGCACGCTGACGATCGTGACGCTGCGCGAGCGCTACAATCCGGCGCGCCCCGCGCCCGCCCGCCGCGCGGACGACCCGCCGGGCGTCAACTACGCCCACCTGCGGCGCCAGCGCCACGCGGCGGCGCGCGAGCCGGCCGCGCTGCCCGCCGATCGTGAAGTGGTACGCGTGATCGTCTCCGACACCGGCCCGGGGATCGCGCCGGAGCACGTCGACACCGTCTTCGATCCCTTCTTCACCACGCGCGCGCCCGGCGAGGGGACGGGGCTCGGCCTCGCCATCGTCGCCGGAACCGTCGCGGAGATGGGCGGCCGCATCGAGGTCTCCTCCGCCACCGGCGGCGGCGCCGTCTTCACTCTCCTCCTGCCCAGCGCGGACGGGTCATGAGCGGCGTGCGCGTGCTCGTCGTGGACGACGAGGCCGGCCTCCGGCACACCCTCCAGATGATCCTCGGCGACGAGGGCTACTCCGTCCTCACCGCCGGGGACGGCGAGGAAGGGCTGCGCGTCGCCCTGGCCGAGCGCCCCGACGTCGTCCTCTGCGACGTGCGGATGCCGCGCCTCGACGGGCTCGGCTTCGTCCAGCGCTACCTGGCGAGCGGCGGAGAGGCGCTGATCGTGATGATGAGCGCCTACGGCACCGTCGACACGGCCGTCGAGGCGATGCGCCTGGGCGCGTACGATTACATCTCGAAGCCCTTCAACGCCGACGAGGTGCTCCTCACCCTGCGCAAGGCCGAGGAGCGCGAGTCGCTGCGCCGCGAGGTCCGCTCGCTGCGCCGCCGTGTGGCCGGGGCGGAGGGCTTCGAGGCGGTGATCGGCCGCTCGGGCGCCTTCCGCGAGGTCCTCCAGCTCGCCGAGCGCGTGGCCCCGTATCCCACGACCGTGCTCATCACGGGCGAGAGCGGCACGGGGAAGGAGGCCGTCGCTCGCGCCATCCACCGCGCCTCTCCGCGCCGCGATGCCGCCTTCGTCGCCGTCAACTGCGGCGCAATCCCCGAAAACCTCCTCGAGCCCGAGCTCTTCGGTCACGAGAAGGGCGCCTTCACGGGCGCCGAGCGCGCCCGCGCCGGCCTCATCGCCGAGGCCAACGGCGGCACCCTCTTCCTCGACGAGATCGGCGAGCTCCCGCTCCCGCTCCAGGTCAAGCTCCTGCGCGTGCTCCAGGAGCGAACCGTCCGGGCCGTCGGCGCCGCGCAGGAGCAGCCGGTGGACGTCCGCGTGCTCGCGGCCACCTCGCGCGACCTCGTCGAGGAGGTCGAGGCCGGCCGCTTCCGTGACGACCTGTTCTACCGCATCAACGTTCTCCACCTCCAGCTCCCGCCGCTACGCTCGCGGCCCGAGGACGTCCCGGTCCTCGCCGAGCACTTCCTCCACGCGCACGCGGAGCGCCTCGGCATCCCCGCGCCCGAGCTCCCCGCGGGGCTCCTCCCCATCCTCCTCCGCTACGCCTGGCCCGGCAACGTGCGCGAGCTCGAGAACGTCGTCGAGCGCGCCCTCGTCCTCTCCGGCGGCGCCATCGCCGAGGAGCACCTCCCCGCCCACGTCCGCTCCGGGGCACCACCCTTCGCGGTGCCCACCGACGGCGACGACCTCTCGGTGAAGCGCCGCCTGCGCGCCCTCGAGCGCGAGCTCATCGCCCGCGCCCTCGAGCGCACCGGCGGGAACCGCACCCGCGCCGCCGAGATCCTCGAGCTCTCCACGCGCGCCCTCAGCTACAAGATCCAGGAGTACGGGCTCGGCTGAGTGACGGCGTCGGCGCGCTCCCGCACGCCGCGTCACCCCGCCTTGGTCTCCCCCCGCCGCCCACGCGATCGTGGCCGGACGCACCGCCGCTGCGCTCCCGCGCCCCGGCTCTCCCGCGCTCCGCCACAGGCCGCCATGCACGCGCGTTCCATCGCCGGCGCCACGCTCATCGAGCTCGTCACCACCGTGGCGCTCGTCGCCATTCTCGCCGGCCTCGCGGTGCCGTCCCTCCGCGAGACGATCGTCGATCTGCGCGTCCGCACGACCCTCGACCAGCTCGTGAGCGACCTGCACCACGCCCGCCTGCTCGCCCTCGAGGACGGCTGGCCGGTCGCTCTGATCCTCCGCGCCGACTCCCGCGGCTGCGTCGTCGCCGATGCGCTGCTGCGCCACGGCGCCCCGGAGCCGGTTCCCGTCCACGACCTCGGCCGGGGCCTGCGGGGGCTCTGCATCGCGAAGCCCGCCACGCTCGACCGCGTGCGCTTCGACCCGCGCGGGCTGACGACCTCCGGCGCGTGCACGTTGAGCGTGCGCCGCGGTGCCCGCGTCTACTCGGTCGTCGTCTCCTTCGCCGGCCGAATACGCCGGACGTACTGAGCGCGGTTCGGCCCGGCGTGGGTGAGAAATAGTTGCCGGTCGCGAAGACTTTTCCGACCCTGGGACCCGCCTGGAGTGGCGTAAGTCGTTGTGTTTCAAGGGAAAGGTGAGGGGCATGCTTCTTCCCTCGGGCCGTCGGCATGAAACGGAACACACGCGGCCCTCGTGCGGCCAACGGGTACACGCTCATCGAGCTGATGCTGGTGATCTCGCTCATGGCGATCACGGCGGTGCTCGTGGCGCCGTCGCTGGCCGGCACCATCCGCGAGGGCCGGGTCGGCAGCGCGCTCGACCAGGTCGTCTCCGACGTCGCCTACGCCCGGATGCTCGCCGTGAAGGACGGAGTGCGAACCCGGGTCGATTTCACGGCGCCGGCCACCTACTCCATCTCGCGGCTGCCGGCTTCGGGAACCCCGGTCGTGGTGCGTACCGTCGACCTGACCCGCGACTATCCCGGCCTCGAGTTCGACCTGGACGCGGGGCTGACGCAGCTGGAGTTCACGTCCCGCGGCCTGGTCTCGAACCTGGCCGGCGACCAGATCATCAAGGTCAGCGATGAAAGTGCACGCGACTCCGTCCTCGTCTCCGCGGCCGGCCGTGTCTACCGCCCGAGCTGAGGACGGCTTCACCCTCATCGAGGTCCTCGCCGCCCTGGTGATCCTCGCCGTCGGGCTGCTCTCCGTCGAGGCGCTCGGGATCGGGGCCTCGCGCTCGGTGACCTTCGCCGACCGGCAGAGCGAGTACGCGGTCGCGTCGAGTGCCGCGCTGGAGTCGGCGCTGCAGGCGCTCCGCTCCGACTCCATGCCCGACCAGTGGTGCCACAGCGGCGCGCTGGCCGGCGGAGCGACGCTCTCCCGGGCGATCGACGTCTCCGACCCGAAGCTCGTGCGCGTGACCGTCCGCGCAACGCCGGACTCCGCGGGAACCGGCGTCGTGCCGGACGCCTTCGAGATCTCTTCCTCTGCCTATCTGCCGAATGGAATCTCCGGAACTCCGACCGGCTCGCCCTGTCCCTGACCGGCGCGGCTTCACGCTCGTGGAGCTGCTCGTTGCGCTGCTGATCAGCGGCCTGCTGGCGCTCGTCATCTTCCAGCTCCTCCAGGGCCAGGGGCGGTTCGTCGCCATCCAGGGCGCGCGCGAGGAGGTGCAGCAGAACGCGCGCGCGGTCGTGGAGCTCGTCGGCGGCGAGCTGCGCGGCGTGCCCGGCGGCGCGGGGCTGGTGCAGGGCACCGAGGACTCGCTCACCATCCGCGTCCCGCGCGTCTGGGGGGTGCTCTGCGCGGTCCCGGGCGGAGGCGCCACGACGCTGCAGGTCTCCATGCCGGCGGGCGGCCCGGACCTGACGCCGACCGACAGCACGGGTCTGGCGGTCCAGATCGGCACCGGCGCGGGCGCCACGTGGACGAACGGGGTGCGGCTCACGGCCGTCGGCCCGAAGCAGACCAGCTGCGGGCCCACCACCCTCGCCGCCGGCGCGGAAGCCCACACCCTGACCTTCAGCGGCTCGCTCGGTGGCACGGCGCCCGACGCGGGCGCGCCCGTCTACGTCTACGACCCGGTCACCTACCGCACCGGCACCTCGGCCGGTGTGGACGGCCTCTGGATCCAGCGGCGCAGCGGCGGTAGCGGCTCCCAGCCCTTCGCCGGGCCGATCAACGAGGGCTCCACGGCCGATTCCAAGGGGCTGCGCTTCGCCTACTTCGACGAGACCGGTGCCATGCTGGCGACGCCGCTGTCGGCGGCCGATCGCGCGAAGGTGCGCCGCATCCGCCTGGTGGTGCGCACGCTCAGCAGTCGCGGCGTCGGCGACGACGCGGCGCAGGAGCAGACCGACTCCATCGACATCTTCCTCCGCAACCGGGTGGGTCCCTGATGCGAGACTCCAAGCGTTCGTTCCACCGCCTCGGCGAGCAGGGCGTCGCGCTCCCGCTCGCCCTGCTCGGCCTCGTCGTCGTCACGATCCTGGTGACGGCGGCCCTGATGACCTCCTCCACCGAGGTGGCGCTCAGCGCCGCGCACGAGGCCGGCACGCGCGGCCTCTACGACGCCGAGACGGCCCTCGAGCACACCGTGGCGCGACGAGCGGCGGCCCAGGCCATCACCGACGCGTCCTACCCGGACACCGTCGGCGGCACGCCCTACAGCGTCGCGGCGGCCGTCCTGCTCAAGCGCCCCATCATCAAGGTCGATTCCTTCCTGGTGCGGCGCACCAGCTACTCGCTCGTCTCCGCTCCCGGCTCGGGCCGGGGCCGGCGCGTGGGGGCCATGGTCGACGCCGTGCAGCAGATCCTCCCCTTCGGGCTCCACATCACCTCGGGCGCGATGGTCGGCACCGACAACGTCAAGCTGCCGGGGAAGTCGTACGTCATCACCGGTCAGGACTCCAGCAGCTGCTCCACCGGTGACGTCTCGGGAATGGTCGTCGCGGCGGACGTGGATACCTCGAAGATCGGCATGGCCGACGAGGTGATCGGCGGCATCGAGCAGTCCTCCGTCGACAAGCTCGGGTTCGCCTCGTTCGTGCTCGGAGGCCGCTCGCCCGACCAGGCGGCGATGGCCGCCTCGATCAAGTGGGGCAACCTGCCCGGCGCCAGGACGCTCACGACCAACAACCTGTATTCCGACCCGACCCTGCCGCGCGACTCGTGGATGAACTGGGGTTGTCCGGCCGGCATCATCCTCAGCTGCGCCACCGATCCGGACACCGCGTACTACCCGGTGGTGGCCATCCGCGCGAACCCCGGCTCCGAGATCCACCTCACCGGTTCGGGACAGGGGGTCCTGATCGTCATCGGCGATGCGCGGCTCAATTCCGGCTTCCGCTACAAGGGCGTCGTGGTGGTTACGGGCAACCTGACGGTCAACGGCGGCACGAGCGTCCTGGGCTCGCTCGTGGCCCTCAGCGACCTCACGCTCCAGGACAGCACCTACTCCACCAGCGGGACCACCGAGACCGCCATCAGCGGCAGCGGCGAGATCCGCTTCGACCGCTGCTCGGTGCAGCGCGCGCAGGACGCCGCCAACGGCCTGCTGCTGGACTCCGCGCCGTCCGCCTTTCCCGAGCCGACGTACGGCTGGTTCGAAGTCGTGCGGTGATGCGACCGATACTCGTAACTGTGGCCCGACCGCTCCCGCGCGGAGCCGTCGATCGGGCGTCCCTTACAGACCGTACGCCGCGCGACCGTGCGCGCGGCAGCTTCCCCGTCCTCCAGGTATGATCTCGTTCCTGCGTCGTTCCAGCACCACGATCGGGCTCGACATCGGCAGCTCCTTCGTGAAGGCGGCGGTGGTGGACCACTCGGGTCCGGAGCCGGAGCTCACCCACGTTACCTATCTCCCCCTCGTCGCCGATACCATCGTCGAGGGCGAGATCATGGACCCCGCGCTCCTGGCCGAGACCGTCCGCGCGATCGTCGAGGGCCTCAGCGTTCCGCTCCGCAACGTGGTGATCGCGGTCGGCGGTCGCGACGTGATGATCAAGAAGATCCTGATGGACCGCATGGCGGCCGACGACGCCCGGGAGATGATCCCCTGGGAGGCCGAGCAGTACGTGCCCTTCGACATGTCGAACGTCCAGCTGGACTTCCAGATCCTGGACCCGGACGAAGACGGCCTGCAGATGAACGTGCTCCTCGTGGCCGCGAAGCGGGACTTGGTCGACCAGCGGATGATCCTGCTGGGCGATGCGGGGGTGGCGCCGAGCATCGTCGACATCGACGCCTTCGCGCTCCACAACGCCTTCGCCTACAACCACCCCGACGCGCTGCGGGGGGTGACCGCCCTGGCGAACATCGGGCACGAGATCACCACGATCCTCATCCAGCAGGACGGCTCGCCGCTGACCAACCGCGATCTGCCCTTCGGCTCGCGGCATCTGCGCGAGGAGCTGCGGCGCGCGCACGGCCTCACGGCCGAGGAAGCGGACGCGGTCCTGGAGGGCCGCTCCGAGCGCACCGCCGAGTTCACCTCGTTCCTCGCCGAGCGCACCGAGGAGCTCGCGCTGGCGATCGAGCGCGCCGCCGCCTTCCGCGCGACCGACGATGCCTACGACCGCGGTGTCGGCGCGATCTATCTCTGTGGCGGCGGGGCGAGGATCCCCCGCCTGGCCGACACGCTCGCCGCGCGACTGCACACGCGCGTGGAGACCGCGAACCCGATCCAGCGGCTCCGGGTCCACCCGGACGCCAGCGTTCAATTCCCCGCCGAGGAGCTCGCTCCGATGCTCATGCTCTGCATCGGTCTCGCGCTCCGCAAGGCCGCGTGACTCAGGACGGCTCCTTGATCGAGATCAACCTCGCCCCAGGCATGCAGGGCCGCCGCCGCGCGAGCGGCGGCTCCGCTCCGGCTCTCCGGCTGCCGCGCCTGCCCGCCCTCGCTGGAGGGGCGCGCATGGCCCTGCCCGTGGGAGTGCTCCTGCTCCTCCTCTTCGCCTCCGGCTACGCCTTCTGGCGGCTCCGGGCGCACCACGACGCGCTCCAGACCCGCATCGCGGCCGAGGTCGAGGACTCCACGCGCTTCGCGACCACCATCGCACTCGTGAAGTCGCTCGAAGCGCGACAGGACACGATCCGGCAGAAGATCGGCATCATCCGCGACGTCGACCAGCGGCGCTACGTGTGGCCGCACGTGCTCGACGAGATCTCCGGCGCGCTGCCCGCCTACACCTGGCTGACGCAGATCGGCGCCACCGTGGCGAAGGACACCGCCGACGTGCTCCCCGGCTTCAGCATCCAGGGCAACGCCGGCTCCACGCTGGCCCTGACTCGGTTCATGAAGAATCTCGAGGCATCTCCCTTCATCCGCGACGTGACGCTCGTGACCGCCGAGCAGGTGGAGACCGACGGCCGCACGACGCAGAAATTCACTCTCGAGGCCCGGTACCAGATCCCGGATTCATCCGCGATCCAGACGGTGCCGATCCTCCCGGCGATGCACTGATATGGCCGAGCCCCTCGATCCCCGGATGCGCCAGCGGCTGATTCTCGGCGCCCTCGTCGTGGCCCTGCTGGGCTATGGCGGCTACCGCTTCCTCTACCGACCCGAGCACACGCAGGTGCAGGCGATGGAGACGCGCCTCGAGAAGCTCGAGACGGCGAACCGGACGGCTCGTGCGCTGAGCGAGCGCCAGGCGCGCGGCGACGTGGAGCGACGCCTCGTCGCCTACCGCGGCGAGCTGGAGCACGTCGAGGGCCTCATCCCCTCCTCGGAGGAGCTGCCCGACCTGCTCGACGCCATCTCGGCCCAGGCGCGCCGCACCGGCGTCGACCTCTCCCTGATTCAGCCGACGGGCGCGACGGCCGAGAACTACTATGTGCGGCGCACCTACGATCTGGCCGTCCTCGGGACCTACCACCAGATCGCGCGCTTCCTCACCGAGACCGCCTCGCTGGCGCGGATCGTCACGCCGACGAACCTCAACGTCACGGTGAAGAAGGAGAACGACGGGGGCGATCCGCAGCTGGAGGCGAAGTTCACCATCGAGACCTACGTACTGCCCGTCGGGCCTCTTCCCACGGATACCACCCATGCGAAATAAGGCACTCTGGCTGGCGGGCGCCGCGATCGCCCTCGGCTGGCAGCAGGCCCCCCCGGCCCGCGCACAGACTGCCGGAGACAGCACCGCCTACCGGCGGGAGATCTTCCAGTACGCGCGCGCCGGCCGGCCGGACCCCTTCCGCTCGCTCCTGCGCGACGGGCAGATGGGCATCCGGATCGAAGACCTGGAGCTGCACGGCATCGTGTACGACCCCGCGCCCGGGCGCTCGCTGGCGGTCTTCGCGCAGCAGGGCTCCAGCAAGCTCCTGCGGGTCCACGAGGGAGGCCGCATCGGCGGGCTCCGCGTGCTCGACATCCGCCCCGGCAGCGTCGACCTCCTCGTCGACGAGCTCGGCGTGACCCGGCGAGCCACCCTCGAGCTCAAGCGGAAGCGCACCACTGACGGCACCGGCGAGAAAGGCGGCGTGAAATGAAGCACTTCCGTAGAACCCTACTGCTCCTCCTGCCCGCGCTCGCGGCGTTCACGTACGGGCCCGACCCCGTCGTGACCGGCCTGCGACTCGTCCCCGGCAGCGGCGGTCCGGAGCTCATCGTCGAGATGAACGGCGCCGCGAGCGCCTCGGTGAAGGACTTCACCCTCTCGTCGCCCGACCGGGTGGTGATCGACGTCAGCGGCGCCCGCAACGGCCTCGCGCAGAGCCGCTTCGAGGGCGTCGACCGCGGCGCCGTTCGGGCCATCCGCGCGAGCCAGTTCGCTCCGGGCGTCGTCCGCGTCGTCGTCGACCTCGCGCGCACCACGGCCTACGGGGTGACGCAGAAGCCCGACGGCGTCCACGTCCAGTTCGAGGGCGGCGCGGCCGGCTTCTCCCCCTGGAGCAGCGGCGCGGCCGGCGTGGCCGCGGACCCGGGCCCGAAGACGGCCCCACCCGCGGCCGCCCCGCCCGCGCCGGCCCCCAAGCCCGTGCTCGCGGTGCGCCCCCCGGCCCAACGTGCGATCGACGTCAGCTTCACCGAGGCCGACATCCGCGACGTGCTCGCCACCTTCGCCGAGTTCTCGGGCCGCTCCATCGTGCCCGGCTCCGGCGTGCAGGGCACCGTGACCGCCACCATCCACAATCAGCCGTGGGACGTGGCGCTGCGCACCATCCTCAGCGCGTACGGCCTCGCCGCCCAGGAGATGCCGAGCGGCATCATCGAGGTCGACGCGGTCGAGAACCTCGCCAAGCGCGAGACGCAGGAGCCGCTCGTCACCCGGACCTTCCGGATCAACTACGTCCCCGTCGACGAGCTGGTGACCACCCTGACCCCCCTGAAGTCGGAGCGCGGGCGCATCTCGGCGAACGCGTCGACCAACACGCTCATCGTCACCGACGTCGCCTCCACGGTCGACGACCTCGCGGAGATGGTCCGGCGGCTGGACGTGCGCACGCCCCAGGTCTCCATCGAGGCCAAGATCATCTTCGTCAACCGCACCGCGGCGAACGAGCTCGGCATCGTCTACGACCTGAAGGACCGGCGGGGCAGCTCGATCAACTCGGTCACGTCGATGCCCGACCCCACCAACCCGGGCGAGCTCACGAACGCCAACATCGTCTCCATCGGCGGCAACTCCATCGCCGCGCTCGGGAACGCGAACGCGCGCGTGACGGGGCCCTCGCTCCAGACGATCATCTCGCTCGTCATGGGCCGCTTCACCCTCGTCGGCTTCCTGGAGGCGCTCCAGCAGTCCAGCCTCTCGGACGTGCAGGCCGCGCCCATCATCACCACGCTCGACAACCAGGAAGCGCAGATCTGGGTCGGTGAGCGCACGCCCATCCGCGTGGTGGACCTCGGCGGCGGCGTGTCCGGCGGCGACGGCGGCGGCGGGGTCTCCGTCCCGCGCGCCACGGCGCAGCTCGTCGAGACGGGCATCCGTCTGCGCGTGACGCCGCACATCACCGCGGACCGCCACATCCTCATGCAGCTGCACGCGGAGCGCTCCAACGCGGAGCCCGCCGCGGGAGACATCGGCGTCATCTTCCGCCAGCAGCAGGGCGACACCCGGCTGATGGTCCGCGACGGTGAGACCGCCGTGATCGGCGGCCTCACGGACACGGAGATCACCAACAGCCGCTCGGGCATCCCGTTCCTCATGGACCTGCCCGTCATCGGCCGCCTCTTCCGGACGGACAAGAAGAGCGAGAGCAAGCGCGACCTGCTGATCATGGTCACTCCGCACATCATCGACGAGCAGCCCATGCAGCCGACGACCTGACCGTCATCCCGACCGTCGACGTGGGACTCCGGCGCCCACGTACGGCGGCGGCGGTCACTCCGGGGCCTGGCGCGAGCCGGGCCCCGGCGTTCTTTTTATCGCATGAACAGGATCCGATTCGTTACCGCGGGGGAGTCGCACGGGCCGGCGCTGGTCGCCACCGTCGAGGGCGTGCCCGCCGGAGTGCCGCTCGACGCGGCCGAGGTCGACGCCGAGCTCCGGCGCCGACAGGGGGGGTACGGGCGCGGCGGGCGCATGCGCATCGAGTCCGACCGGGCCGAGCTGCTCTCGGGCGTGCGCCTGGGTGAGACGCTCGGCTCGCCGATCGCGATGCTCATCCACAACCGCGACTGGGAGAACTGGACGACGGCGATGTCGCGCGGCGCGCTCGACCCGGTCCCGGACGACGAGACGCTGCGACGCGTGCACCTGCCGCGCCCCGGCCACGCGGATCTCGTCGGCGTGCTGAAGTACGACCGCCACGACGCGCGCGACATCCTGGAGCGCGCGAGCGCCCGCGAGACCGCCGCGCGCGTGGCGGCGGGAGCGGTGGCGAAGGCGCTGCTGCGCCCGCTCGGCGTCCACGTCGGCAGCCACGTCGTCGCGCTCGGCGGCGTCGTGGCCCGCTACCCGGACGAGCTCCCGGCCGACCTGAACGCCGCCTCCGACCCCTCGCCCGTGCGCTGCCTCGACGAGGCCGCGGAGGGCGAGATGATCGACCGCATCGACCAGGCGAAGCGCGACGGCGACACGCTGGGGGGCGTCTTCGAGGTCGTCGTCCAGGGTCTGCCCGCGGGCCTCGGCTCGCACGTCTCCTGGGACCGCAAGCTCGACGGTCGCCTCGCGGGCGCGCTGATGTCCATCCAGGCGATCAAGGGCGTCGAGATCGGGCTGGGCTTCGAGGCGGCGGCGCGGCCGGGCTCGCGCGTGCACGACGCCATCGTGCGCGCCGAAGGGGAGCGGGGCGGGGGATACGGGCGGGCCGGGAACCACGCGGGCGGCCTCGAGGGCGGCATCACCACCGGCCAGCCGCTCGTCTGCCGGGCCGCGATGAAGCCCATCTCGACGCTCATGACGCCGCTCCCCACCGTGGACCTGCGCACGGGCGAGATCGGGGCCGCCGTCCGCGAGCGCTCCGACGTCTGCGCGCTGCCCGCCGCCGGCGTGGTGGGCGAGGCGATGGTCGCGCTCGTCGTCGCCGACGCCGTGCTCGAGAAGTTCGGCGGCGATTCGCTTCGCGAGCTGCGCCGCAACTTCGACGGTTACGTGGCGCAGATCGGCGAGCGCCTCGGCGGTGCGTAGGCCCTCCATGCGGCCCGACCGTGTGGTGCTCTGGGGCTTCATGGCCTGCGGCAAGAGCGCCGTCGGCCGCCGCCTCGCGCGCCGCCTCGGCTGGTCGTTCCTCGACCTCGACGAGGAGATCGTCCGCCGGACGGGGCGGACGGTGGCGCAGATCTTCGAGCGCGACGGCGAGCCCGCCTTCCGCGCGCGAGAGGTCGAGCTCACCCGCGAGATCGCCGCGCGCGACCACCTCGTTTTCGCGCCGGGTGGGGGGTGGATCACGAACCCCGACGTCCTCGGTCTGCTTCCCCCGCGCACCCTGAGCGTCTGGCTGCGCATCAGCGCCGAGACGGCGCTCGCCCGCGTTCGCTTCCATTCCGGGGCGCCGGTACGCCCCCTGCTGCGGTCCCCCGATCCCGAAGCCACCGCGCGCCGCCTGCTGCGCGACCGCGAGCCGCTCTACGCGCAGGCCGATGCCACCGTGGACGCCGACGGGTGTACTCTCGATGAGGTCGTCTCCCGCGTCGAGCGGATCGTTCGCTCGCGTGCGGCCGGTGAAGAGCTTTCCCAGTAGGAGCAAGATGCCCAGCAAGTCCGGACAGAAGAACGGCGATGGCGCCGGCGCCACCCACCTGGTGGTCGTCGAGTCGCCCACCAAGGCGAAGACGATTCGCGGCTTCCTGCCACCCGGCTACCGCGTCGCCGCCTCGATGGGCCACGTCCGCGACCTCCCCGAGTCGGCCAGCGAGATTCCGGCCGCCCAGAAGGGGAAGGAGTGGGCGCGCCTCGGCGTCGACGTCGAGAACGGATTCCGGCCGCTCTACGTGGTGCCCGCCTCGAAGAAGAAGGTCGTCGGAGAGCTCCGGGGGATGCTGAAGGGCGCCGACCGCCTCATCCTCGCCACCGACGAGGACCGCGAGGGCGAGAGCATCGGCTGGCACCTCCTCGAGGTGCTGAGCCCGCGCGTCCCCGTCTCGCGCATCGTCTTCCACGAGATCACCCCCGAGGCCATCCGCGACGCGCTCGAGCACCCGCGCGAGGTCGACGCGAGCCTCGTGCGCGCCCAGGAAACGCGCCGGATCCTGGACCGGCTCGTCGGCTACACCCTCTCGCCCCTGCTCTGGAAGAAGATCGCCTCCGGGCTCTCCGCCGGCCGCGTACAGTCGGTGGCGGTCCGGCTGCTGGTGCAGCGCGAGCGCGAGCGGCGCGCCTTCCGCTCGGGCCGCTACTGGGACCTCACCGCGCTCCTCGCCAGGGGCCGCGAGGCGTTCTCCGCGCAGCTCGTCGCCGTGGGCGGCAAGCGCGTCGCGACCGGGCGCGACTTCGACGAGAGCACCGGCCGGCTGAAGGAGGGCGCCGACGTGCTCCTCCTGGAGGCCGCCGCCGCGGCGGAGCTGCGCGACCGTCTGGAGACGGCGGAGTGGAGGGTCGCGGAGACCGAGGAGAAGCCGTCCGTCCGCCGTCCCTCGCCGCCCTTCACCACCTCGACGCTGCAGCAGGAGGCCAACCGCAAGCTGCGGCTCTCCGCGCGCGACACCATGCGCGTCGCGCAGCGGCTCTACGAGGAGGGCTTCATCACCTACATGCGCACCGACTCGGTGCATCTCTCGCAGCAGGCGATCACCGCGGCGCGCTCGCGTATCCAGCGCCTCTACGGGAAGGACTACCTGAGCCCTCAGCCGCGCCAGTTCACGACGCGCTCGAAGGGCGCGCAGGAGGCCCACGAGGCGATCCGCCCCGCCGGCACCGAGATGCGCACGCCCGAGGAGACCGGCCTCGGCGCCACGGAGCTGAAGCTCTACGACCTCATCTGGAAGCGCACCGTCGCCAGCCAGATGGCCGATGCGCGCCTCACCCAGATCTCGGCGCGGATCGACGCCGACGACGCGCGCTTCCGCGCCTCGGGCAGGCGCATCGACTTCCCCGGCTTCTTCCGCGCCTACGTCGAGGGCTCGGACGACCCCGAGGCCGCCCTGGAGGACCGCGAGGAGCCGCTCCCGACGCTGCGCGCCGGAGACCGCCTGGACCTGCGCGAGCTCCAGGCCCAGGGCCACGAGACGCAGCCGCCCGCGCGTTACACCGAGGCCACGCTCGTGAAGACCCTCGAGAGCGAGGGCATCGGCCGGCCGAGCACCTACTCCGCCATCATCGGCACCATCGTCGACCGGGGCTACGTCGAGAAGACCAACAACCAGCTCATCCCCACGTACACGGCCTTCGCCGTCACCGAGCTCCTCGAGAAGCACTTCCCCTCGCTCGTGGACACGAAGTTCACCGCGCGCATGGAGGAGCAGCTCGACGAGATCGCCGAGGGCGAGGCCGAATGGCTCCCGTACCTGGAGGACTTCTTCCTCGGCCCGAAGGGACTGGAGACCCAGGTGCAGCGCGGCCAGGAGGAGATCGACCCGCGCGAGGCGTCGACGATCGAGCTGCAGGACCTCCCGGCGCGCGTGCGCATCGGGCGCTTCGGCCCCTTCATCGAGGTCGCCGAGGGCGACCAGACCGTCACCGCGTCGATCCCCGAGGGCATCGCCCCGGCGGACCTCGACGAGGAGGACGTGCAGAGGCTGGTGAAGGTGAAGACCGAGGGCCCCGACGTCCTCGGCCGGCACCCGGAGACGGGTGAGCCGGTCTTCCTCCTCACGGGCCGCTTCGGCCCCTACGTCCAGCTCGGCGAGCCGGCGGACGGGCAGAAGCCGCGCCGCGCGTCGCTCCCCAAGGGAGTTCCTCCGGAGCGGATGGACCTCGCCACGGCGCTGCGGCTCCTCTCGCTGCCGCGCACCCTCGGCAAGCACCCGGAGACGGGCAAGCCGGTCGAGGCCGGCGTCGGGCGCTTCGGTCCCTTCGTCGTCCACGAGAAGGACTTCCGCTCGCTCACGCCGCAGGACGACGTCTACACCGTCGGCCTGGAGCGCGCCCTCGAGCTCCTCGCTCAGCCGAAGCGCGCGCAACGCAGCAATCAGGTGCTCCGCGACCTCGGCGCCCATCCCGCCGACGGCGAGCCGGTGACGATCCACGAGGGCCGCTACGGTCCCTACGTGAAGCACGGCAGGACGAACGCGTCGCTGCCCAAGGGCGCCGCGCCCGAGGCGCTGACGATGGACGAGGCCGTGGCACTCCTCGCCGCGAAGGCCGGCAAGGGCGGGAAGACGGCGAAGAAGACGACCGGGCGGAAGACCGCGCGGGCGAAGAAGGCGACGAAGAAGAGCTGAAGAGCAGGAGGCATCTCATGGCTCGGGTATCGGTGGTCGGCGGCGGGCTCTCGGGGTCGGAGGCGGCGTACCAGCTCGCGGAGCGTGGCCACGACGTCGCGCTCTTCGAGATGCGCCCGGTGCGCGGAACTCCCGCTCACCACACCGACCGCCTCGCCGAGGTGGTGTGCACCAACTCCTTCAAGTCGCTCGATCCCGCGAACGCGCACGGGCTGCTGAAGACGGAGATGCGGGCCCTCGGCTCGCTCCTGCTGCGGATGGCCGAGGAGGCGCGCGTCCCCGGCGGCACCGCGCTCGTCGTCGACCGTGCGGACTTCTCCGAGCGGATGACGGCGGCCATCCAGGCCCACCCGCGAATCACCGTCGTGCGCGAGGAGGTCACCGACCTGCCCGCCGGCCCGACGATCGTCGCCACCGGGCCGCTCACCTCCGATGCCCTCTCGGAGTCGATCCGCCGCGCCCTGGGCGTCGAGGGCCTCGCCTTCTTCGACGCCATCGCCCCCATCGTCTCGGACGAGTCGCTGAACCACGACGTCCTCTTCGCCGCCTCCCGCTGGGGCCGTGGCGAGGGCGACGACTACCTCAACGCGCCCTTCACCCGCGAGCGGTACGAGGCCTTCATCGAGGCGTTGCGCGGCGGCGAGGGCTACGAGGGTCACGACTGGGAGAGCGTCCCGTACTTCGAGGGCTGTCTACCCATCGAGGTGATGGCGGCGCGCGGCGCGGACACGCTGCGCTTCGGCCCCATGAAGCCCGTCGGCCTACCGGTGCCGCAGTGGGGCGGCAAGAATGCCCACGCCATCCTCCAGCTCCGCCGCGAGGACAGAGCCGGGCAGATGTGGAACCTCGTCGGCTTCCAGACGAGGCTGAAGATCCCCGAGCAGCGGCGCATCTTCCGCATGATCCCGGGCCTCGAGGAGGCGGAGTTCCTCCGCTGGGGCTCGATCCACCGCAATACCTACCTCAACTTCCCCGCGCGCCTGAGCTTTTACGGCTCGCCCCGCGACCGCGCGGATCTCGTCTTCGCCGGCCAGCTCACCGGCGTCGAGGGCTACACCGAGTCGACCTCCGTGGGGATCCTCGCCGCGGTCAACCTCGACCGCATCGTGCGCGGCCTCGAGCCCGTCGTGCCTCCGCCGACCACGATGCTCGGCGGTCTCATGCGCTACCTGCGCGACGCCGATCCAGGGCACTTCCAGCCGATGAACTCCAACTTCGGCCTCCTCGACCGCCTGGAGGACGAGCCGCGCGACAAGCAGCGCAAGCGCGAGCTCCTCGCCGAGCGCGGCCAGGCCGATTTCGCGCGCTGGATGGACGAGAACGGAATCGTGGCGGCCGGCGCCGCGGAGGCGGCGTGAGCCGGCCCGGCCCCGCCCGGCCACCCCGGTCGTCGGTCGGGGACTCGGTGACCGACGACCGACGACCGACGACCGACGACCACAACTCCGACGCACGGGCGGGCATCGACGCGTTCCTGACCCACATCGAGCACGAGCGCCAGCTCTCGCCGCGCACCGTGCGCGCGTACGCCGACGACCTGCGCGAGCTGCAGGCCTTTCTCGACCGCTACTTCGGCACCGAGGGGTGGAGCTGGGGCGGAGTGGACCGGCTGGCGATCCGCTCCTTCATGGGCGACTGCGCCACGCGGCGGGGGCTCTCGAAGCGCTCCATCGGCCGCAAGCTCTCCGCCGTGCGCTCGCTCTTCCGCTTCCTCCACGTGGAGGAGCTCGTCGAGAGCAACCCCGCGCGCAGCGTCCGCTCGCCGAAGCGCGAGAAGACGCTCCCCGGCTTCCTGACGCGCGAGCAGATGGAGCGCGTCTTCGACGCCGCCGAGGCGCGCGCGATGGAGGGCGGCTTCCTCGCCGCGCGGAACCTCGCCATCGTCGAGCTCTTCTACTCCGCGGGGCTGCGCCTCTCGGAGCTGCAGGCGCTCGACTGGTCGGGCCTCGACCTCGTCTCGGAGCGCGTCCGCGTGCTGGGGAAGGGGAGGAAGGAGCGCATCGTGCCGGTGGGCCGCAAGGCCGTCGCCGCGCTGCGTCGCTACGAGCCGCGCCGCGACGAGGTGGTCGCCGCGGCCGGCCACGCCGACCGGCGCGCCGTCTTCCTCGGCCAGTCCGGCCGGCGGCTCTCCATCCGGCAGGTGCAGAACGTCGTCACGGGCTTCCTCGACCGCGTGAGCGAGGAATCGGGCCACTCCACCCACTCGCTGCGCCACAGCTTCGCCACCCATCTCCTCGACGCCGGCGCCGACCTCCTCGCCGTCAAGGAGCTCCTCGGCCACGCCAGCCTGAGCACCACCCGGATCTACACCCACACCTCCAGGGAGCGCCTGAAGCGTGTCTACCGCCAGGCACACCCGAGAGCATAGTTTAGAATGGACAATGGAGAATGGAAAACGGGGCTATCCGAGCTTCCGGGCCGTTCTGCCGTAATTCTCCATTCTAGATTCTCCATTCTCCATTGATTCTGTCGTTCCTCCACGTTCGCAACTTCCGCAACTTCGCCGACCTCCGGCTCGACGTGCCGGCGGAGGGGCTCGCGCTGGTGGGCGACAACGGGCAGGGGAAGACCAACCTCCTCGAGGCGATCTACTATCTCTCCATCTTCCGATCCTTCCGGGGCGCGCCCGACGAGCAGCTCGTGCGCTTCGGCGAGGACGTCTTCCGCGTGGAGGGGCGCTTCGCCACGCCGGAGGGGCCGAGAGAGGTCGCGGCGGCCTTCGACCGCCGCTCGCGGAAGAAGAAGGTCACGGTGGGCGGCGCGGAGCCTGAGCGCCTGGGCGACGCCATCGGCACCGCGAGCGTCGTCGTCTTCTCGCCCTCGGACCTCGCGATCGTCGCCGGGAGCCCGGGCGAGCGCCGCCGCTTCCTCGACATCGTCCTCTCGCTCACGCGCTCCGGCTACCTGGGCGCGCTGCAGCGCTACCGGCAGGTCCTCTCCCAGCGCAACGCCCTCCTGCGCCAGGGCGTCTCCGAGGCGATGGTGGGCGCGTGGGACGCGGGGCTGGTGGAGTGGGGCAGCCGCGTGATCGCCGCGCGCGCGGCGTGGGTCGAGGAGCGCGCGGCCGGCTTCGCGCGCCACGTGCGCGCCATCGCGGGCGAAGGCGACGCGGCCCTCGACTACGAGTCCTCCGTGCCGCTCGGCGACGCGGGGCAGCCACCCACGCCCGCCGCGATCGCGGGGGCCTTCCTGGAGGCGCTCGAACGGGCGCGCGAGCGCGAGCAGCGGCGCGCCATGACGCTCGTCGGCCCCCACCGCGACGACCTCCGGCTGCGCGCCGACATCGCCGGCACCCGCGCGGACCTGCGCACCTACGGCTCCGGCGGCCAGCAGCGCACCGCCGCCGTCGCGCTGCGGATGGTGGAGGCGGAGAGCCTCAAGGAGTCCTCCGGGCGCGAGCCCGTCATCCTCCTCGACGACGTCTTCGCCGAGCTCGACCCCGGCCGCTCCCGCCGCATCCTCGAGTGGATCGAGCAGGAGGAGGGCGGGCAGGTGATCCTCACCGCCCCGAAGGCCACCGACGTCGACCTCCGCGGCGGCACCCTCCCGCGCCTCACCATCCGCGACGGCACCCTCTCGGCGCTTTGACCGCGGGGCCCGGCGGAGCTACATTGGGCCGTCCCGTCGTTCCCTCGTCCCAGCAGCGCCGTGACCCCCCGCGATCCCAAAGCCGGTCAGCCCCAGCTCGTCGGAGACCTGCTCGCGCGCTTCCTCCGGCGCAGCGGCCTCAGCGGCAGGGTCGCCGCCGCGTCCGCCCTGAGCGACTGGGCGGAGATCGTCGGGCCGCAGATCGCCTCCGTCACCCGCGCCCACCGCCTCTCCGGAGGCACCCTCTTCGTCGCCGTCCGCACCTCCGCGTGGATGATGGAGCTCAACCTCATGAAGGCCGAGCTCCTCGGGCGCCTCAACGCCGGCCGCCAGGAGGGCCGCATCGAGCGCATCGTTTTCGTGATGGACGACGGCAGCTGCTAGCGGCTGAAATCGGGCACCGCAGGTAGTTTCCGGGGTAGGAAGAGGCATCCGTTTTCGTCCAGAAACCAAGCAGAACAGGATCAATGGCTACCACCAGCGCAGCCAAGGAATACAACGCCGGTCAGATCCAGGTCCTCAAGGGCCTGGAGGCCGTCCGCAAGCGCCCGGGGATGTACATCGGCTCCACCGGCCCGCGGGGTCTGCATCACCTGGTCTACGAGGTGGTCGACAACTCGATCGACGAGGCGCTCGCGGGCTTCGCCAGCCGGGTGGACGTCGTGATGCACCCCGACGACTCCATCACCGTCGTCGACAACGGCCGCGGCATCCCGGTCGACATCCACCCCACCGAGGGTGTGCCGGCCGTCGAGCTCGCGCTCACGGTGCTCCACGCCGGCGGCAAGTTCGACAACGAGGGCGGCGGCTCCTACAAGGTCTCCGGTGGTCTCCACGGCGTCGGCGTCTCGGTGGTGAACGCGCTCTCCGAGTGGCTCAGGGTCGTCGTGCGGCGCGGCGGGAAGATCTACGAGATGGACTTCTCTCGCGGCAGCAAGACCTCCGAGCTCACCGTCGTCGGCGCCGCCCCGAAGGGCGAGACGGGGACGCTCGTCTCCTTCAAGCCGGACCTCGAGATCTTCCCCGAGCCCAGCTACTCCTTCGAGACCCTCTCCGCGCGCCTGCGCGAGCTGGCGTTCCTCAACAAGGGCGTCACCCTCACGCTCACCGACGAGCGGAAGGTCGACGAGGAGACGGGCGCGCCCCGGCGCGAGGAGTACCACTACGAGGGCGGCCTGAGAAACTTCGTCGAGTTCCTGCGCGGCAACCGCAAGCCGCTGCACCCCGAGCCCATCTACATCGAGGCGTCCAGGCCGGAGGCGGAGATCGAGGTGGCGCTGCAGTACGACGACGGCTACAACGAGAACACCTTCACCTTCGTCAACAACATCAACACCCACGAGGGCGGTACGCACCTCACGGGCTTCAAGTCCGCGCTGACGCGCAGCATCAACGATTACGCGCGCAAGGCGGGCCTCTTCAAGAAGGGCGGCCTGGACGCGCTCTCGGGCGACGACGTGCGCGAAGGCCTCACCTGCGTCCTCTCGGTGAAGGTGCGCGAGCCGCAGTTCGAGGGGCAGACCAAGACCAAGCTCGGCAACAGCGAGGTCAAGGGCGCGGTCGAGAGCGTCGTCTCCGAGAAGCTCTCCGAGTTCCTGGAGGAGAACCCCTCCGTGGCCAGGGCGGTCATCGAGAAGGCGGTCTCCGCCGCGCGCGCGAGGGAGGCCGCTCGCAAGGCGCGCGACCTGACGCGCAAGAAGAGCGCGCTCGAGACGGGCGTCCTCCCGGGCAAGCTCGCCGACTGCTCCAGCAACAACCCCGAGTCCAACGAGCTCTACATCGTCGAGGGCGACTCTGCCGGCGGCTCGGCCAAGCAGGGCCGCGACCGCGGTTACCAGGCCATCCTCCCGCTCAAGGGCAAGATCCTGAACGTGGAGCGGGCCCGCTTCGACAAGGTGCTCTCCAACGACGAGATCCGCGCCATCATCACGGCCATCGGCACGGGTATCGGCGAGGACGAGTTCAACCTCGAGGGCGCGCGCTACCACAAGATCATCCTGATGACCGACGCCGACGTGGACGGCGCCCACATCCGCACGCTCCTGCTCACCTTCTTCTTCCGCCAGATGCGCGAGCTGATCGAGCAGGGGATGGTCTACATCGCCCAGCCGCCGCTCTACGCCATCCGCAAGGGCAAACAGGACGTCTACGCGTACTCCGACGCGGAGCGCGACGAGGTCCTCTCCCGGCTGAAGAACGGCGACGGTGACGGCAAGGGCATCCACATCCAGCGCTACAAGGGCCTCGGCGAGATGAACCCCGAGCAGCTCTGGAAGACGACGATGGACCCGGCCACCCGCACCATCCTTCGCGTCACGCTGGAGGACGCCGTCGAGGCCGACAAGATCTTCGACACCCTCATGGGCGAGGACGTCGACCCCCGCCGCGCCTTCATCGAGGAGCACGCGCAGTACGCGACGCTGGACGTGTGAGGGGGGCGGTGCGATGTCGTTTCAATAAAGTTCTTGGACAGCTTTCGAGTAAGTCTTTGGACGGGGTAAAGGTCGCGATCGGGTGAGATGATACCGTCCGGGAGAGACTCAGGGGGCCTGCCAGCTGGC
>DASSTO010000149.1:0-16246 GCA_035707865.1 Longimicrobiaceae bacterium
CGCAACGTGCTGGAGGACGAGAAGCGCCGCCGCACGATCGAGATCCTCAAGTTTCGCGGTACGGACCACCAGAAGGGAGAGTTCCCCTTCACCATCATCTCGGGCAAGGGCATGGTGGTGATCCCGCTGTCGTCGATCCAGCTCCGGCAGAAGTCATCCGACGTGCGCATCTCGTCCGGCAACGAGGAGCTCGACCAGATGTGCGGCGGCGGCTTCTTCCGCGATTCGGTGATCCTCGTCTCCGGAGCCACCGGAACCGGCAAGACGCTGACGGTGACGCAGTTCCTGGCCGGCGGCGCGGCGGCCAGCGAGCGGTGTCTGCTGCTCGCCTTCGAGGAAAGCAGGGATCAGCTCTTCCGCAACGCGCGCGGTTGGGGCATGGACTTCGAGAAGATGGAAAAGGAAGGCATGCTGCGCGTCGTCTGCGATTATCCCGAGGTGGCCGGGCTCGAGGACTGGCTGGTCCGCATCAAGGCGATGATCGAGGAATTCCGCCCCAAACGAGTGGCGGTCGACAGCCTCTCGGCGCTCGAGCGCGGCGGCACCATCAAGGGCTTCCGCGAGTTCGTCATCGGGCTCTCCTCGTTCATCAAGCATCAGGAGATCACGGGTCTCTTCACCTCGACGACGCCCACGCTGATGGGCGGCACGTCCATCACCGAGAGCCACATCTCCACGCTCACCGATTCGATCATCCTCCTTCGTTACGTGGAGACCTTCGGCGAGATGAGGCGCGGCATGACGGTGCTCAAGATGCGCGGCTCGGTGCACGATACGGACATCCGGGAGTTCACCATCGACCAGGACGGCATGCACCTCGGCCGTCCCTTCCGTCACGTAACGGGAATTCTCGCGGGCACACCCGTACACGTGTCGCCGAGCGACGTCGAGCGCGTCTGGTCGCACTTCGATATGGAGATCGAAAAGAGGATCGAACCCGCATCCCCACCTCCGCAGGGCGCATAGCCCCGGGATGGCCCGGGAAACGTTCCTCGCGCTACGGAGGGTATGCGGTGCTGCTCCTGCGTGCCGCCGACTTCACCCCCGATGTCGCCGTCCTGGTGGAACGACTCGGCGGGGCAGCCTGCGGGCCCGTGCGCCGGTACCGGTGCGGGTACGGCCGGTCGCGTCGGCTGCGCAGCGCGGACGCGATCGTCGACCGACGGGTTGAAGACTAGGATCGCGACTTCCCCGCCTCCTCGGGACGCGATGTACCCGCATCGGTCTCCCGCCGGGCGGGGAGCGCGATCTTGAAGGTGGAGCCCTCGTTCTCGCGGTCGCCGGCTTCCGTCCACGCCCGCCCTCCGAGCCCCTCGACCGTCTCTCGTACGATGCTGAGTCCCAGCCCCGTTCCCTCCACCTCGCCCACGGTCTCCCCGCGATAGAACGGCTTGAACAAGTGCTCCCGTGCGTCTACGGGAATGCCGACGCCGTTGTCCTGCACCTCGATCACCACCTCGCCGTCGGACTCCTCGAGGTGGGCCCGCACCTTCACCCAGCGCTCCGTCTTCTCGGGGTCGGAGTACTTGATCCCGTTCGAGATGTAGTTGACCAGGCACAGTTCCACGGCTCCGGCATCCACCTCGACGCGCGGAAGGTCGTCCGCGATACGGACCTCCACGCCCCGCTCTTCCGCCATCTCCCGCAGCTGACGCGCTGCTTCGGCGATCGCTTCGGGGAGCAGGACGTGGCGCTGCTGGCGGGCGCTCCCATCCGTGCGGCTCAACGTGAGCAGATCCTGCAGGACGGCCTGCATCCCCTCGACGTTGCGATCGATGACGGAGAGGAACTGCTCCTGCCGCTCCACGTCGCCCTCCACCCACGGCTCGTGGAGCATGCTGCTGGCCCCCCGCACCGCGGAGATCCGGTTCTTCAGCTCGTGCGTCACCATGCGGTTGAAGCTCCGGAGCCGCTCCTCCCGCTCCCGCACCTCCTCGTCCACGACACGCAGATAGTGCGTGGTGGTGACCTGCTGAATGACGGCGACGGCTCGGAACAGCCGCTGTGCGCAGGCGAGGAGCTCGCTGCGGGAGCAATCCTCGCTCACGGTGCTCACCGTGTGCACCAGAAACGAAAAGAGGACGCCCCCCAGAATCTCATACTCCTTGAGGATCTCGTGGGCGCTGAATCCCTGAGAGAAGCGTAGCTCCCCCAGCTCCATCGCCTTGGCGATCACGGGCACGTCGGCGCTGATCTCGTCGGCTGGGTTCTCCATGTAGTCCGCGATCCCGTCCATCAGGAGGGGAACGTGGTCGAGCATCTCGCCCGTGGGGAAGATGTGATCGGGTTCGATGGTCACGCGGGCGGCGATCCGGTCCAGCCAGCGCCGGGTCATCTCGTCGCGTGCATCCCGGATCCGCTGCGCGAGCACCCCGGCCAGGGGACACTCGACACGCTCTTGCATACCGCTATCCATCGTCGGAGGGGCTCCGCGCGTGGGTCGTTGCCGCTGTCGGAACGCCGTCCGGGGTGCAGGATGCAGGCCATGGAAGGGTCGGAATCGCCAGTGCGGGCCCGGTCCCGCCACGTCGGCGCGGGCGGGTCACGGGCGAGTCACGCGCGAACCCGCAGCCACTGGTCGGCGCCGCCGCGGGATGATACAATCGTCTGACCGCCTCCGCCCCCGCGGCAGCGCCGCCCCTCGCATCGGAGTCCGCGTGATCAGAACGACCGGCGCCCGCCGGGCCAGACCGGGTGATCGGCCCGTCGAGCGCCCGCGCCCCAGGGACGGGGCGCACCGGCGCGCCCGCCGTGCGATCCACCCAACGCTGCTCGCGGGTGCGCTCACGGCCTGCCTCGCCCTCGGCGCGCTCTTCGCCCGCGGCCCGCTCGTGAACGGGGTGACGGGGGAGGACGCGGTCGGCGCGCGGCTCGTGCGCCCGCTCGGCTACGTCCTCGCCGCGCCGCTCTCGAACGTGCTGGATACCCTCGCCCTCCTCTCCACCCGCCAGCACGTCGCCCTGCTGGCGGGGCTCTTCGTGCTCTTTGCCCTCTGGCGCGTCGTGCACCGGCGGCGGCGGCAGACGAGGCTCCGGGCGCTGGCGGGCGAGCTGCTCGCCCTGGCCCCCTTTCTCGCCGTCGTCTTCGCCCTCTACGCGGCGTCGGCGCTGCTCCCGCGGCCGCAGGCGCGGCTGGCGCTGAGCGACCCCGAGGAGCTGGCGGTCGACTTCCACAGCCACACCCGCTTCTCGCACGACGGCATGCGCTGGTTCACCGTGGAGCGCAACCGTGCCTGGCACCGCGCGCTCGGCTTCGACGTGGCGTACGTCACCGACCACGACGCCGTCGGCGCCGCGGCCGAGGAGCGCGCCGGCAACCCGCGCAGGGCGGGTGCGGGCGTGACGCTCCTGTCGGGTGTCGAGCTCCGCGCGCCCGGCGAGCACCCGGTGCTCCTCGGCGTCACCAGCGCGGACAATGCCGCGTTCCAGGAGGGCGAGCTGAAGGCCGGCCGACTCCCCGAGGTCCGCGCCCGCCGCGCCGCGGCCGTGCCGGTGATCTTCACGCTGCCCGGCGAGGTCGAACCCGGGCGCTGGCCGGTCCGGCCGCAGGCGTTCGAGATCGTCGACCCCACACCGCGCGGCCTGGGCCAGCTGGACCGCGACCGGGCTCGCCTCGTCCACGTGGCGGACAGCCTCGGGATCGCGCTGGTGGCCAGCACCAACAATCACGGGTGGCAGGCGCCCGGCGTGGGCTGGAACGTGATGCGGATTCCAGGATGGCGGGCTCTCTCGCCGGCCGAGCTGGACCGCCGGATCCGGCAGCGGCTGCACGACGGGGGCCCGGGGGTGGTGCGCGTGGTGGGGCGGCGACGGGTCGCGACGGCCGCGTCCCTCCCCGGCCAGGCACTGACGCTCCCGGCCGTCGGCTGGAACCTGCTGCGCACCCTCTCGTGGCCCGAGCGCGCGGCGTGGGTGGCGTGGATCTGGCTCGCCTGGATCGCCAGCGCTCGAGGGCGAGCGGCCCCCGCGGGAGCGCCCGGGGCCGGGGGCGAGGCCGCCGAGCCTATCGCCCGCCCGCGCCGGGCGCGTACAGCGGGTCGTCGGTGACGAGGAGCTGATCGAGCCGGACGCCGCCCTCCCGGTTGGCGAGCTCGATCGTGTTCACGCCCGCGCGCAGCCGGAACTGCGCGATCCGGTTCGCCCGATCGGTGTCGTGCACCGTCGACCAGCGCCACGTCCGGCTGCGGCGGATCTCGTTCCAGCGGACCCACGGCCCGCCGTTCACCCGGATCCAGAAGGAGTCCTCGTCGCGCGTCGGGGCGATGGTACGCGCCCACAGGGCGTACAGACCCGCACGCGGCGTGGTGAAGCGGAAGCGAGCGGAGCCCGAGCCGGCGCGCTTCCGGCTCTCCTTCCCCGGCTCCGCCTCGACGAACCGCCCGCCCGACGCCGTGGAATCCTCCCGGACCACCAGCGGTGCCACCAGCTCGGCAGACTCGGCTTCGAGCCGGACCCTCACCGGCTGCGCCGGCAGCTCGGCGGGCCAGATTCCGCGCGGCCGATGCGTCAGGTCGCTCGTCACCAGGATCGCGTCCAGCCGCGTCCCCGCCTCGCGAGTGCGGAGGTGGAGGACGTGCCGGCCGGGCTCGAGCTCGAAGAACACGGGGTCGACGGGACGGCGCCCCGGCTCCCGCGCGCTTACCCGGTCCCACGTCCACCAGCGGTCGCTGCGGCGCGCCCGGCGGTGCGGCGTGTCCCAGATCACCTCGGGGCCGCCATCCAGCGAAGCGTAGAACGAGTTCGCGCGGTCCCCCGGCGCCAGCACGCGCCCCCAGATCACGTAGCGCCCGGGCCGGCTCACGTCGAAGGCGAAGCTCGCGCTGTCGGGGTGCCCGTGACTCTCTCCGAAGACGACGTACTCCCCTCCGGAGGCGAGCGGATCACCCCCGCGATCCAGCGCCGCGTCCGCCCGCGCCCCCTCTGCCTCCAGCAGGCGGTAGAACGCGCCGGGCGCCGCTGTCGTGGCACTCTCCGGGCGTGCGCCCTCCGCGCTCTCCACCCGCTCCGCGGCCACCCGCGCGGCGGGGAGCATCTCGGGCGCGGGCGTGGCCCCGTCCGTGGAGCGGGGCTCCGCGCGGAGGGCCGCGACCGGGATTGCCGCGCAGGCCAGGAGTGCGAGGGCGAGCAGCCCGGCGCCGCAGCGCAGTGGTCGGCGATCGGCCCGCGCATCCAGGATGGCTCGGACACGGCGCGTCAGGTTGGCCTCTCTCGCCATGGCGACCGCCGCTCCGAGCTCCCCGCGGCGGCCGTGGAAGCCGCGCGCGATGGCCAGGAGGTGCTCCGCGTACGCGAGCGGCGCCGTCCCGGCCGCGATCACCCGGTCGTCGCACGCCTGCTCCTGCTCCGCGTGCAGACGCCGACGCGCCAGCCACGCGAGCGGCAGCGGCCAGTACACGGCGCACGCCGCCTCGGCCAGCGACGTCGTCACGTAATCCCAGCGGCGGACGTGGGCGAGCTCGTGGAGGAGCACCGCCCGGAGCCGATCCTCGGGCCAGCCACCCGCCCCCTCGGGCAGCACGATCACGGGCCGCGTGGCGCCCCAGGTGAGCGGCATGCTCACACGCGCGCTCTCCAGCACGCGGACCCTCCGCCGGATCCCGAGCGCACCCGCGAGGCGCATCGCGCGCCGTGCGAGCGGCGCGTCGGCGTCCGGGCGCGTGGCACCGACGAACGAGCGCACCCGCGCGCGCAGCGCCGCCAGCCACGCGATGCGCAGGACGAGCCCCGCGAGCCAGACGCCGAGCAGGATCGCGATCCAGTGCGCAGCACCGCCGAGCCGCTCGGCGCGTTCGGCGCCCGACGCATCGGCGGGCGCGGCCGCCACCGGCTCCGCCCCGTGCACGCCCGGGACCAGCTCGCCCTCCTCGTCCACGGCGCGCCGGAGGGCGCCTGTGGCGGCGGGCGATACGCCGCCCGCCGCGCTCCCAGGGAGCGCGGGCAGCTCCACGGTCAGCGCCGGCAGCAACGCACCGGCGGCCGGGAGCGCCAGGGCCGCCACCAGGGCGGCAGCCCACACGCCGTGCCGCACCGCCGCGGACGCCCACCCGGCGGTCCGGACGAGCAACCAGGCGAAGCCCAGGACCAGGCCCGCCTTCAGGAAGACGGTGAGGACCGCCGCGCCGCCGACGGCCCACGGGGCCGCGACGGCCATCCTACCGCGCCTCCTTCCGCGCCCGCTCGATGTACGCGGCGATCTCGTCGAGCTCCTCTTCCGTCAGCCGCCGGTCCGACGTGCCCAGCAGCGCCAGCACGGCGCTCGGCAGCGAGCCCTGGAAGAAGGTGTGCAGCAGGTGGCTCATCGCGGAGCGCTTCGCCTGGTCCACCGAGTCCGCCGGGGCGAAGAGGTAACGCTGCCCCTCCCGCCGGTGCCGCAGGTGACCCTTCCGCTCCAGGATCGCCATCGTGTTCCGCACCGTGTTGTAGCTGGGCCCGTCCGGCATCCGCTCCACCACCTCGGCGACGCTCGCTTCGCCGAGGTGGTAGACGACGTCCATGATCTGGCTCTCGCGTCGGCTCAGGTGCAGGTGAAGCGGATCGGCCATGGGAGGTGCCAGGACTCGGGATTCAGGATTCAGGGGAGCGCCCCCTGATAGCTGATAGCTGATAGCTGATAGCTCACCGCCGGTGGCGTTCCCCGCCCCTCCGCCCGCGCACCTCGTCGTCCCCGCCCCGCTGCCTGCTCGGACCGCCGAAGCTGTAGGAGAGACTGATCGTGGCGCTCCGTGCATGGTAGCGACTCCGGCCGGTCTGCACCACCGTCGGGTCGCGCGTGACGAACGAGGAGCGGTAGAGGTCCAGTGGGTCGGTGATCCGCAGGCTCAACGAGGCGCGGTCGTCCACGAGCTTCTGCCGCAGCGCGAAGTGCGTCATGAACCGCGAGGAGATGCGCCCCTGCGCCACGTCGCGCGCCGGAGAGTAGAAGAGCATCGCCTGCGCGCTGAGCGAGGGCGTGAGCCGGTCCGAGAGGTTGCCGCGGAACGACCAGTTCATCGCCGAACCCGAGTAGTCGTACCGCAGATTCGCCGCGTTGCGGACCTCGCGCCGGCCACTCACGCTCACGAACCCGCTCACCCCTCCTACCCGCCGCATGGAGGCGGTGAGCGAGGTTCCGTAGGCCCGGACGGAGGCCAGGTTCTCCCACGTCTCGGTGGCGACGCCCGCGGTGTCCACCGTCCGGATCCGGGCCCAGTCATCCACCGTCTCCCGGTAGTACGGTGAGAGGCGAATCGAGCCCATCTGGCCCGTCCAGCTCGCCTCCAGGCTCACGGAGTGACTGTACTGCGGCGCCAGGTCGGGGTTACCCACCCGACGGTTCAGCGAGTCCGACGACTGGTCGATCGGATTGAGATGGTCCGGCCACGGCCGGCGGATTCGCTTCGAGTACGAGAGCCGGAGCTGCCGCCCTCCGCCCAGGTCGTAGCTCAGGTTCGCGTTGGGGAAGATGCTCAGGTAGTGCTGGCCGAACGCCTCGTCCAGCTCCGGGACCTGCAGCCGCGTGTCGACGTGCTCCGCCCGCACTCCTGCCTGCACCCCGAGATCGCCCAGCCGGTTCGTGAGCGTGAGATACCCGGAGTGGATCACCCGCCGGTACTCGAACCCGCTCCGCGAGGAGGTGGTGGGATCCGATGCGCTCGCGTCCGAATAGACGTCGAGGAGCCGGTCGTCGCCGGTACGCCGCAGCTCGCCCTCGTACCCGACGTCGATCTGGCCGTCGCCCCACGGGTGCGACTCGTCCACCCGCAGCGTCGCCCGGTGCTCGTCCTCGCCGGCCGTCTGGTTCCTCCGCGTCGTCGGCGCGTCGGCTGGCTCCCCCTCGGGCGTGAGCGGGACCTCCTCGAAGTGCCCGTCGTCGTCGTCCGCGTCCCCCCGATAGCGCAGCTCCACCGAGAACTCGTTACGCTGCGGCTGGATCACCCGCCGCCACCCGAGCGAGACGTCGCCGGAGAGGCTCCTCGAATCGCTGTCCTCGGGCCTCTCGTAGCGATCCGTCGGCGCCTGCTCCGCGTCCATCCGGGTGTACGTGGTCGAGCCACGGTCATCGCTCCCGCTGCGGTAGAGCCGCCCCTTCGCCCAGATCGTCTGGCGCTCGGTCAGATCCCACTCCGCCGACGCGTCCCCGCTCCCCGACGCACGGTGCGACTTCGACCAGCCGTCGCGCTCCAGGAAGGTGATCGGATCCGTGACGAGATTCTCCCGCAGGTCGTAGTCCGTGCTCTCCCGGTGCGAGTAGCGCAGGAACGCACCGCTGGACAGGTTCAGCCGCCCGCGCTGATAGCTCACCCGCCCCCCGCTCCCCACGTCCCCGCGCGTTCCGCCGTTCAGGAAGACGCTCCCGTTCAGCCCCAGCTCGACGTCGTCCTTCAGCACGATGTTCACGATCCCTCCCGCGCCTTCCGCCTCGAACTTCGCGGACGGGTTCGGGATCACCTCCACGCGCTCCACCCGGTCGGCCGGCAGCTGCTGCAGGAAGATCTGCAGCGCCTCGCCTTCCATGGGCGGCGGCCGGCCGTTGATGTAGATCTGCGCCGCCGTCCCCCGCATCGACACGCTGCCGTCGATGTCCACCTCCAGCTCCGGCACCCCCTCCAGCAGGTCCGTCGCCACCCCGCCGGACGCGGCCGGCATCTCCGCCGTGCCGTACACCGTCCTGTCCGGCGCCACCACGATCTCCGAGCGCTCCCCCTGCGCCACGAGCCCCTTCAGCATCACCACCGCCCGCCGCAGCTCCACCCGCCCGAGCTCCGCCACCGGCCGCGCCGCCCCGTCGAGCGGCAACCAGACGGGCTCGAAGCCCAGGTGGCTCACCTCCACCAGGTACCGGCCCGGCGCCAGACCCGCCACCCGGAATCGACCGTCGGCCCCGGTCACGGCCCCGCTCACCACCGACGAGTCCGCCGCGCTGCGCACCGCCACCCGCGCCGCGGTGATCGGCTTCCCGTCCGCGGAGCTCACCACGAGCCCCTGGATCGCGAGCGCCCGCACGGACGCCGGTGCGCCCCCCTGCGCCGGCAGGAGGAGCGGCGTGAGGACCAGGAGCACGAGGAGCAGGCAGAAGGATCGCATGCGAGCGTGGGCGCGGAGGTCGATCGGCGGCCGGACCCGGCCGGATGGAAGCCGGTGCAAAAAATTGTGCATCAGAGTAGACCCGCGCGGCGACGCTGTCAAGCGCGCCCGGACCGGTCAGCGGGCCACCCGTACGCTGACTTCGGGCTTCTCGTCGGGGTAGAGCCGCAGCCCGGCGGGCAGCACTACGGCGGCGCGCACCCCTGCGCCCGGGTCGAGCCGCGCCGTATCCACCGGCTCGGTGAGGAGCGCGGCCGGTGGGTGCTCGCCTGCCGGAACCAGGACACTGAGGGTGCTCGGCACCGTGCGCAGCCGGATTGAATCCGCGAGCGGCGCGGTGGTCCGCACGCGCACCGGCAGCTCGGCGCGGAGCAGGCGGCGGGCGACGACGCTGGCGACCTCGGGCGTGACGTCCTCCAGCTGCACGGCCGGCGGCAGGTTGACGTTCTGGTCGGTGATGGGAATGCGGTTGACGCCGGGATGGGGCCGTGCGAGGTCGACCGAGATGGAGAGCTTGCTGGCGTCGAGGGAGCCGATCGTCCGCTCCGAGCCCGAGACGGTGACGGTGGCGCTCGGCACGCTGTCGGTGTCGAGCGCCCACTCCACGGGGAGGTTCCGGAAGCCGATCGGCACCTGATAGCTGCGGGAGACGGTATTGCCGCTGTACGAGAAGAGCACCCAGGAGAGGATGGCGATGCCGAGTGCGGCGGCCGCCGACTCGGCCGTGCGCCGGTTCAAACCCGAGGCCCCGGCGGCGGCGCTGCCGTAGTGCGCGTTCCAGAAGGCATGGAGCCGCGGCCCGAGCTCGCCGGGCGACTCCAGCTCGGTGAGGACCCCGTCCTGCGCGACGCTCACGGTGCCGCGCTCCTCGGAGACGACCACCACGAGCGCATCGCGCACCTCCGAGAGCCCCAGGGCGGCGGCGTGGCGCGTTCCGCCGAAGCGACTGACGCCCGGGACGCGGGTGGAGAGAGGCAGGTGCGCGGCGAAGCGGGTGATCCGGTCCCGTTCGATGAGCACGGCACCGTCGTGCCCGGCGCTCGACGGGTCGAAGAGGCTCTCGATGAGCGGCCGGCTGATCAGGCCGTCGAGCTCGACGCCCCCCGTCACCTGCGAGCCCCACGCGTCCTCGCCGCGGATGGCGATCAGCGCGCCCGTGCGGCTCTCGGCGAGCTTCTCCGCCGCCGAAGCCAGGACGCCGACCGGCGAGTGCGCGGCCGTCCGTGGACCGGAGCGGGCGAACTTCCACGTGGCGAGCCGGTCCAGCAGGCGCCGGATGTCCGTCTGGAAGACGAGCACCAGGGCGATGAGGAGCACGAAGAAGAGGACGCGCAACAGCTGCGTCATCAGGTAGAGATCGAAGTGCTCCGCGAGCAGGTAGACCAGCGCGTAGACGATGCCCAGCGCCGAGACGCGCCGCGCCGCGCTGCCGGAGCTGCTGCGCCGCACCCACGTGATCAGGGTGAAGAGGAAGGCGGCGAGGAGCAGGACGTCGATCACGTCCGAGACGTGAACCGCCCAGAGCAGGTTTACGGCGCCGGGAAATAGCGCTGCACGCAGGGGAGACCTCCCATCAAAGGGATCCGTCGTGAGAGCCCATGCACCCCGCGGGCCAGCGCTCGAGCGCCGGCCCGGTCGCGGCCTCCGCACTCCCGATACGCTCCTCGGGCACGCCGTTCGCATGGAGATGCGCGCACCCCACGGCCCACACTTGGAAAACGCCGGCCGGTCGACTAGCTTTCATGCGGGCGGGACGCGGTATCTTTTCGACTCTTTCAAGCGAGCGGACATGGCGCAGGAAACGGGAACGGTGAAGTGGTTCAATCCCGAGAAGGGATTCGGCTTCATCACGCGCGACAACGGAGAGAAGGACGTATTCGTTCACCACAGTGCCATCCAGGGCGGCGGCTTCCGGACGCTGAACGATGGGGAGCGCGTCGAGTTCGACGTGGTGCAGGGCCAGAAGGGTCCGGCGGCCGAGAACGTGATCCGTCTCGACCCGCAGGAAGGCGGATCGAGCAGTCGCGGTGGGGAGCGCGGCGGCCGGGGTCAGGGTGGCGGCCGCGGGTACGGCGAGGGCGGCGGTCGCGGTGGTTACGGCGACCGCTGGTAGACGACGACAACGGGAAGAAGCGGCCCGGGCGAGCTCGCCCGGGCCGCTTCTCGTTCCGAAGGGCCGCTCAGAAGTCCAGACGGCTGGCGCGGGCGGCGCGCTTGCGGTCCTTGTGGCGGCGGCGCTCCGCCGCCTTCGCCTTCTCCTTGCGAGCCTCGCTCGGCTTCAGGAAGAAGCGCTTGCGGCGCATGTCCTTGAAGAGGCCCGAGCGGATCATCTTGCGACGGAACTGCTTCAGCGCCCAGTCCAGGCGGTCGGTTTCAGCCAGTTCGATTTCGACCACTTCGTTCCTTCCACGAGAGCGGACGGCCACACGGCACCGATGTGTGCGTGAACGGCCAAGAGTTACAAGATAGCACATTCTCGCGCGGGACCCAATATCCCACGCTGAATCTCCGTCCCGCGAGACCCGCGGCCGCTACGCCGTTGCATTCCCGCGCTGGTCGGAGGACGGCGTCACCGCGCCGGCGGACTCGGGCTCCACGTCGTCGCTCGACTGCGCGCTTCCCTGATCCTCGGCCGACGCCGCGTCCTTCCTGGCCCGCTTCTTCTCCGCCTTCTCCGCCTGCTTCTGCTGCTTCCTGATCTCCTTCTGCCGCTTCTCGGCCCCGTAGTTCGGTCGTCTCGCCATGGTTCCCTCACGTTCGCTACCGCCATGAAAAATGCGGCGGGCCACCCCCCTCCGGGGATGGCCCGCCGCCCTTCGCGATCGCCGGCTCAGCCGAGGCGAACGACGTTCTCCGCCGCCGGGCCCTTCTGGCCCTGCACCACGTCGAACTCGACCTGCTCACCCTCGGCGAGGGTCTTGAAGCCCTGCGCCTGGATGGCGGAATGATGGACGAAGCAGTCCTTCGAGCCGTCCTCCGGCGTGATGAAGCCGAAGCCCTTGGTGTCGTTGAACCACTTCACGGTGCCTCTCGTACGCATACCGTACTCCCTGAATTGTTACTGACTGCCAGAAGTCCGGTATTTCCGTACTCGCCGACCGTCCGTATTCCGCGGATGAACGCGCCCGCGTAGCGCTGCGGGAGAATATCAAAAGGGCCCGGGTCGCCGTTCGCGCCCAGGTCCTGTTCGAACTTTTCTCGCGCAAGCTAAAGCTATCATACCGAGCGGGAGGTGTCAACACCCCCCGCTCACTCGCCCGATCCGTTCGGCTCCAGCCCCTCGATGCGGTGCTCCCAGCGCTCGCTCTCCGCGACGTCCGCCGGGCGGTAGAGGATCACCCGCACGCGCTCCAGCGTGATCAGCCCGCCGCCGATCATCGCGTCCAGCTCGGGCAGGATCTCCTGGATCTTCTCCTCGGTCTCCACCACCTCGACGACGATCGGCAGGTCGAGGGAGAGGCGAAGGATCTCGGTCGTGTGCGTCCGGGCGCTCGCGCCGAAGCCCTTGACGCCGCGGAGAACCGTGCAGCCCGCGAAGCCGCGCTCCTTGAAGAGCCGGAGGAGCGCGTCGTGGAGCGCGTGGCCGTGATAGGGGCCCCGGGCGACCCTGTCGCTCTCGCCGATGAAGATGCGCATCAGGGTGCGCTCGCCCTTGAACCGGTGGGCCGTCATGGCGTCAACCTCCGATCCGGGTGAGGACGGTCGCGGCGGAGAGCCCGAGCGCCATGCTCGCGAGCCCGAGCGCCAGCGAGCCGACGGCGTAGACGCCCGCGCGGGCCCACTCGCCGTTCTGCATCAATCCCGCCGTCTCGTACATGAAGGTGCTGAAGGTGGTGAAGGCGCCGCAGAACCCGACGGTGATGAGCCCGCGCACCTCCGGCGTGACGGGCAGGATCTCGGCACCGCGCATGGCGAAGCCGAGCACGAAGGAGCCGATCAGGTTCACCGCCAGTGTGCCCCACGGCAGCGAGGTGCCCGCCCACCCGTGGATCCAGCCGCCGAGCCCGTAGCGGGCCAGCGTTCCCAGCACGCCGCCGATCGCGAGGAAGAGGTAGAGCATCGTTCGGTCTCCGAGCAGAAAAAAGCCTCCCTCGCCGACGTCGCGCCGGAGGGGGAGGAGTCATCAGCGGCGCGGGGCCGCGGTTTGGGCGAACTCCATCGCCGCGTATCTTGTCCGGCAGAATACAGCGGGGCCGGTGCCGCGGCAAGCGCGGCACGCCCCGCGGTCGTCCGCGTCTGGATCGCCGCTTGCGGTCCGCGCGCTGGAGGAGCGAGGGCGAGCCCCGCGACTCTTCACCCGGATGGGAGAGGGAACGATGAACATCAAGCTGGCTGTCGTCTATTACAGCACGTACGGAACGAACCACGCCATGGCCGAGGTCGCGGCCGAGGCCGCCGGGGAAGCGGGCGCGGAGGTGCGGCTGCGGAAGGTGAAGGAGACCGCGCCGCCTGCCGTGGTGAAGGCCCAGGAGGCCTGGTCGGCGCACGCGGAGAAGACCGCCCACATCCCCGACGCCACGCCGGACGACCTCGTCTGGGCGGACGGCTTCCTCTTCAGCGCGCCGACACGCTACGGCGGGGCGGCGAGCCAGATGCGCTCGTTCATCGACACCCTCGGCCCCGTCTGGCAGGCGGGGAAGCTCTCGGACAAGACCTTCACCGCGATGTCGAGCGCCATGAACCCGCACGGCGGCCAGGAGACGACGATCCAGACGCTCTACATCACGGCCATGCACTGGGGCGCGATCCTGGTGCCCCCGGGCTACACCGACCCGGCCGTGTACGCGGCCGGCGGGAATCCCTACGGCGTGAGCGTGACGGCGAACAACCAGCCGCTCAGCGAGGAGACCAGGAACGCAATACGGCACCAGGCGAGGCGGCTGGTGGAGATCACGCAGCGGCTGCGAGGATGAGGGCACGGGCTCGGTACGGTCCGCCCCTCCGCTTCGCCCCGGGTGCGCTGGCCGCGCTGACGCTGGCGGGCGCGCTCGGGTGCGCGCCCTTCGCCGCGGCGAACGCTCCCGGCCCGGAGCCGAGTGCGGCCACCGCGCTCCTCGGCAGCTACTCGGGCGTCGTCCCCTGCGCGGATTGCCCCGGCATCCGCTATAGCCTGACGCTCCTCCCCGATTCGATCGCCGTGCGGCGGATGACCTACCTCGAGGCCGACGACGGGAAGGACGTCACTTTCTCCGAGCTCCGGGGCTGGAGGCTCGCCGCCGACGGCCCGCGGGTGGTGCTCTACGGGGCGACCGGGGCCCCGCAGCTCCTCGCCGTCGCGCCCGGCGGCCGGAAGCTCAGCATGCTCGACGCGGGCGGCAACCCGATCCGCTCCGGGCTGAACTTCGACCTCGCGCGTGCCGACACGTCCGCCGGGGCGCCCGCCCCACTGACGCTGCGGGGCCACTACCGGTACATGGCCGACGCGGGGACCTTCCAGGAGTGCGAGACGGAGCGGTCCTTCCCCGTTTCCCGGGAGGCGGACAACGCCGCTCTGGAGCGCGCCTACCTGGGCGCGGTCCACCGCGCCGGCCAGCCGCTCCTCGTCTCGCTCGTCGCGTGGGTGGCGATGCGACCGAGCATGGAGGGCGAGGGGCGAAGGGCGCTGTCGATCGTCCCGGTACGCTTCGTTCGCGTGGAGGAGAACGGGCGGTGCGGCGAGCCAGCGGACCGACCCGGCCGATGACCGACCACACACGGGCCCGCCAGCGAGCCGACACGTGGGCCGCCGCGCGCGCGTTCACGATCTGCGCGGTGATCTTCCTCGTCGCCGCGGCGGCGATCGCGGTGCTGAGGTCCTTCACCCCCATCACCCGTGCCTGGTGGCTGGTCGCGTATCTCTCGCTCGTCGGCGGCATCTCCCAGCTGCTGCTCGGACCGGGGCTGATCGGGCTCGCCGGGCAAAGGGGCGCCCGCCTCCCCGCCCGCGGCGCGCGGCGGGCGCAGCTGGTGACCTGGAACGGCGGGACCCTGCTCGTAGCGGTGGCCGACCTCGTCCCGTCCGCGGCGGGAGTGCTGGTGGGGAGTATCGTGCTCGTCGTCGCGCTGGTGCTCTTCGCCCGCGGCCTGCGCGAGGTGAGCACGACTGCGAATCGTCTCGCGCGCGGCTGGACGGCCGCCTACGTGGTCCTGCTCATCTTCCTGGCGGGCAGTGTGGTGATCGGCACCCTGCTGGCCTTCGCGCGCGGCCGGTGAATAAGCGTATGGCCTTTACCCCTGCAGACGCATGATCCCCCCGCCTGGGCGTGTTCCCCGTCTCCGCAGCCGCAGAACCACCCGCGTGCCGGCCCAAACGCCTCTCCGCGGTCACCGTTCGCGCCGGCGCACCCGGACCTATACTGAGGCTGCGGCCGGATCTGCGCGTTCATGCCGCTGCGTCTTCTGCGGCTCGAAAGCAGTCGAAACATCGTTAGGCTCTGTCCGGTCGTGCTCCGTGGCGGCCCTCGTGCGCAGGCGCTAGATTGTTGGCATGAGTACGCACGAGAAGCTCCTTCTTCAGATCCTGCGCGGCACTTCGGATGCGAATATCCCCTTTGAGGGTTTATGCTCGCTGTTGCGCTGGCTCGGTTTCGAGGAGCGGACTCGGGGCAGTCACCGCATCTTCACTCGAGCGGGTGTGGCCGAGATCTTGAACCTGCAGCCGAAGGGCTCGCAGGCCAAAGCGTATCAGGTGAAGCAAGTCCGGCAGGTGATCCTCCAAAACAAGCTCGGAGGCCAGAGCAGTGAAACCTGAGCATCGCTACGAAGTGATCCTCTACTGGAGTGAGGAGGACCAGGCCTTCCTCGCTGAGGTGCCAGAGCTACCCGGCTGTATGGCCGATGGCGCCACCTACGGGGAAGCACTCGCCCAGGCGGAGGTGGTCATCGGCGAGTGGATCGAGACGGCGCGCTCCCTCGGCCGCGATGTGCCCGAGCCTAAGGGACGACTCCTCTACGCCTGAAACCTCGCCCGTGCCTTCGTCCCTGCGCCCGCCTGACCCCGGCTTGCAGGGGATGCAGGGCTCGGCGTGCTCCGAGAGGCTGGCGCATGCTGCAGCAGGGGCGCTACTCTCTGCTGACGGCGCCGCCCTGCACCCCTGAACCCGGAGCACGTTAGGCCGCCGGCACAGGCTCTGCTTGTTCTATCTCGTTCCGAGCGCTATCGTGTTGCCGTACCCCCTGCGCGGAGCGAACACCATGTCGAACCC
>DASSTO010000150.1:0-3654 GCA_035707865.1 Longimicrobiaceae bacterium
GGAAGCAGTCGGAGAAGTAGACCTTCGTCTGGAGCATCACCGACGCGGGCACGTTCTGGATCACGTCCTTCCAGAGGTCGGTGCGCGTGCCGCTGAAGCCGCCGTAGCCCGGCGCGTGGACGAACTGGTGCTCGAACTGGCCCTGGTTGTTGCGCAGCGTCACCCAGTGCGCGCGGCCCGACGACCACGTGCGTACGATGAGCGGCTTCCCGAGCCGATGCAGCGCCTGGTAGTAGACGTCGACGTTCTTCCCGATCTCGGCGTTGAACTCGTCCAGGCCGGCGGCGACGGAGAGGCTGTCCTGGCTGTAGAGGCCGTAGGAGTCCCAGAACGTCGCCACCAGGCCGTCGCCGTGGAGCGTGGTGACGAACTCGGTCACGAAGGCGTCGATGAGCTTCCAGGTCTCGGGCAGCGCGGGGTTGAGCGAGGCCTTCTCCCACGAGTGCGGCGCCCGGACGCCGCGGATGTCCGGGTAGACGGCGTAGACGGCCTTCATCAGCGCGGGCGACCAGCGCGCCATGTCGTTCCCGTAGAGGAACGGGTAGAAGTCGATGTCGGCGTCGTGACAGGCCGCGGCCATGCGCGCGGCGCGCTGGGAGATCTCCTCCTTCTCCCGGAGGATTCGCTCCCGGTCCGCGGGCGCGAGCTGCGCGTAGACCCTGGGGAAGGCGTCGCGGAGCGTCACGAAGTCCGCGTCGAACCTGCCGATGACGACGTTCGCGCCCGTCTGCGCGACGAGCGTGGCCACGTCGGTGTCGCCGAGATTGACGTCGCGCGTCTCGAACGCCGGCTCCCGCACGTAGACGCCCTGCGTCCGGCCCTTCCACAGCCCCGCGTCGCCGGCGGCGTAGAGCAGCGAGCGCGGGCGCTTGCCGAAGACGAGCGCCCGGTCGCCGTCGAAGCGGATGAGGTAGCCGTCGAGCTTCACGCTCTGCGGGTCCCGCCCGATGAAGGCGGTCTGTTCCTTCGAGGGCTTCCCGTAGTCGAGCACCAGTGCGCCCGCCGCCGGCACGCCGACGCGCCGCTCGCGCACGATCCGCGCGTCCGGAACGCCCAGCGCCTGCGCGATCATCCGCGCCGCCGAGAGCGCCGCCGGGTGCGCGTCGCTCTCCACCACGATGGAGGTGATCGCCCCGCCCGCCTGCGCCGCCGCACGCCCGGGCAGGGCGGCGCAGCCCGCGAGGGCCAGCGCGATCAGAGTGCAGCGTATCGTCCGCATGCTCGTCTCCGTAATCTGGTCATACCGAAGAGATCGATCCATTCCACGGTCGGCCCTCACCCGGCGGCCTGAGAGCCGCCACCCTCTCCCGCAAGCGGGCGAGGGGACGGGTGTGGCGCAGTACGGCGGGTTCGGAGCGAGGCTCGGGCTCCCAGTCCGCGAAGGCGGACTTCCCGTGGTTCTTGCAGCGACTTCAGTCGCCCGGTGAGGGGCTGATTCGGCGCGCCCGCCCCCGCGTGCATCGCCGCAGGCACCCCCATCACCGCCCTCCCCCCTCCACCGGCGCGTAGAGCTCCACCTCGACCAGGTCGAGCCGCCCGCGCCCCTTCTCGCCGCCGGCCTGGTCCCGCGCGCCGGTGACCTCCACCAGATCGCCGAAGGGATCCTGGACGTGGGTGACGCCCTCGAGCGCGATGGTGACGCTGCGGCCCGTGGTGGGCGCGAACTCGATGGTGTTGTAGCCCAGCGTCTGACCGACGTCGCCGCGCCACACCACGTGGCCGTCCACGGCCACGACGATCGGGTAGCTCGTCGTGCGGTGGTCGTGGACCTTCAGCGTCACCTGGCTGACCGGCTGCGGCGCGACGAGGTCGAAGCGGATCCAGGCGCTGTCGGGCTCGCCGGCGCTCCGCCAGCTGGAGAGCTCGTCGTCGTCGATCGCCTTCCCCGCGTCCGCCTCGTTCGAGCCGGCGTGGACCGAGGCGACGGTGAGCGCACGGCGGGTGGGGGGCGCCAGGGACGGGCCCCGCGGCGTGGGCCCGCGGCCGAGCCGGCCCGGGAGCCCCTCGCCCGGCAGGTGCGGCGTCAGACCGCCGACGAGCACGATCGGGCGGGTCTTCAGCTCGATCGTCGCCGGCTCCAGGCCCGCCGCGCGCGCCGTCAGGTGGACGGTGCCGGGCTCGAGCGTCGAGCGCACCAGCACGCGGTTGACGCCGATCTCCACCGGCAGGTCGCGCGAGAGGATGTAGTTGTCCTGCCCGTGGGCGATGCCGCCGCGCCACTCGGCGGGGCCCTGCAGGTCGAAGTGGACGGTGTCGAAGGCCAGCGGGTCGCGCCGGCCCTCCGCGTCGACGACCTCCACCTGCACCAGGGCCAGGTCGTGGCCGTCGGCGCGCCAGCCCGTCGGGTCGAGGATCGGCGTCAGCTTCAGCGCGACCGGCTTGCCGACGGTCTCGAGCTCGTCCTGGCAGACCGGCTTCCCGTCGGCGTCGTAGCCCACCGCGCGCAGCGTCCCCGGCTGCCACGCGACGTCGTGGAAGGTGAAGACGAAGCGGTCGGACTGCTTGCCGTGGCCGAGCGACCTGCCGTTGAGGAAGAGCTCCACGTCCCGCGCGCTGGAGATCACGGTGACGTCCTTGACGGTGCCCGGCGCGTAGTTCCAGTGGCCCAGGATCTTCGCGTGGGCGTGCGCCACCTCCACCCAGCCGTCCCACATCAACTGGTCGACGTAGAAGGCGTCCTTCGGGATGCGCATCGCGTCGACCTCACCGCTGCGGCGGTAGTTGTCCTCGCCGCGGAAGTGGGTGTTCGTGTCGGAGAAGATGATGTTGAGCCCGCCCGAGCTGACGCGCCGCCCGGTGCCGGGACGCTCGCGCCAGTAGTCGTACCACCGAACGGCGTCCTCCACGGCGAAGGCGTCCTGGTTCATGTTGTAGCTCGCGCCCTTGCCCGCGCCGCTGCCCTCCTCGTGGAAGGGCGGCGACTCCTCGTCCCAGAAGCGGCGCTCGGCCTCGTTGCGGTTGTACTCGTGGGCGAAGAGGGGCTTGCCGGCGCTCTTGTTGATGTAGAGCATCTCGCCGCCGTACTCGGCGAGCTCGCTGTCGAGCATCTCTCTCGCGCCGATCGCGCGGCCGCCGTGCGGGTCGTACCGGTCGCGGAGCGCCTTCAGCTCGGCCATGTGCGCCTCGCTGATCGCCTCGTTGCCGCCCTCGTAGAAGAGGATGCTGGGATTGTTGCGATTGTAGATGATGGCGTCGCGCATCAGCTCCACGCGCTGCTCCCACTCGCGGCCGCTGGGGTCGTGCTCGGCGTCGCCCGCCGGCATCAGCTCGATCAGCCCCACGCGGTCGCTGGACTCGATGTCCTGCTTCCAGGGCGTGATGTGCATCCAGCGCACGGCGTTGCCGTTGCCCTCGACCATCAAACCGTTGCTGTAGTCGCTGAGCCACGCGGGCACGCTGCCGCCGACGGCCGGCCACTCGTTGGTGGTGCGCTGGGCGTAGCCGTGGATCATCAGCACGCGGTCGTTGAGGTAGACCATCCCGTCGTGGAAGGCGGTCTTCCGGAAGCCGGTGCGGGTGACGACCTCGTCCACCACCTTCCCGTCGGCGATCAGCCTCGTGTGCACGTCGTAGAGGGCGCCGTAGCCCCAGCTCCAGAAGTGCAGGTTCCTCACGTCCGCGGAGGCGCGGGCGGTGACCGTATCCCCGGGGGCG
>DASSTO010000151.1:0-2602 GCA_035707865.1 Longimicrobiaceae bacterium
ATGTCCGGTCCGGTCGCTGCGAGCGACCTCGCGATCTGGAACCGGCTCATCGCCATCAACCTCACCACCGCCCTCATGACCACCCGCGCCCTTCTGCCGTTCGTCCGGGCCGGGCGCGGCTCCATGGTCTACTTCTCCTCCGAGGCGGCGCTTCCCGGCGGCCGGATCGCCGCGATGTCGGCCTACGCGGTGGCGAAGACCGGCGTCATCACCCTGATGCGCGCCGTGGCGCAGGAGGAGCGGGCGAACGGCGTCCGCGCCAACGCGCTCGCGCCGAGCTCCATCCGCACCGCGTCGAACGTGGCGACGATGGGCGACGGCGTGCGCTACGTGGAGCGCGAGGAGGTCGCCGATGCCGTCCTCTATCTCTGCTCCGACCACGCGTCCGCCGTGACGGGGCAGGTCGTCCGGCTCGGCTGACCCGCGGCGACCGGAGCCGCCCGACTTGCCGCCCCCCTGCGCGAGCGGCACTTTGACGGCATGAGCCTGGCCGCTCGACGGCGCGCGGCGACGCGGACCGTCCTGCTCGACCGCTCGCTCGAGGCGCTGCCGCTCTTCCGGCTCAGCGACTCGGCGGACGAAGGCGCCGTTTCCGTCGTGACCGACACCGGCGGGCGCTGGCGCGTCCTGCCGGCGCCCGGCGACCGCCTTCCGGGCACCTTCGACCAGGACGTCTACGTCGAGCTCATGCGCCGGTATCAGGAGGCGGGCGAGCCGGCGGACGGCGTCGTGACCTTCACGCTGCACGCCTTCCTCCGCTCCATGGGACGCAGGGTGGACGGGCGGACCTACGACCAGCTTCGCGGCGCCCTCACACGGCTCGAGCGTACGGTGCTCGAGTCGCAGGGCGCGTACTACAGCGCCTCCGCTGGCCGGTGCATCGACGTCCGCTTCGCCCTCCTTGCCGCCGTGCTCATCGAGCGGCGCCGCGTGGTCGACCGCGAACAACTGCAGCTCTTCTCGGCGGTTCGCACCGCGGAACCGGGGGAGGCCCGCGTCGTCGTCGCGCCGCAGCTGCGCGAGAACCTGGCTGCCGGCCACACGGCCGTGCTCGCCCCAGGGCGCTATCTCTCGCTCCCGTCGCCGGTTGCCCGGCGGCTCTACCGGCTGATCGAGGTCGCCCGCGCCCGCGACATGGTGACCTGGCGCATATCGCTCGATCGGCTGCGCGAGTTGCTTCCACTCTCGCAGCGCTATCCATCCCACCTCCAGCGCGTCCTGCAGCCCGCGCACGAGATGCTCGTCGATGCCGGCCTCGTGCGCGACGCGGCGATCCGTCAACAGGGGCGCGAGTGGTGCGTAGACTACATCGTGGCCCCGCGGGCCTCCTGAGTTGCCGCTCGGGCGCTCGCACCGTCGTTCTACGGCAGGGCCGCGGGAAAATCGAATGCGCCAACGGCCCCGGCCGGCTACTCGTCGAGAACGCTTTCACCGCTCCTGGGTACCCGGTCGGTATGTCGATCAAGCTCGAGAAGCCGATCCGCCGCGAGGTCGAGATCGACGGCGAACCTTATACCGTCACGCTGACTCCCGACGGCGTGCGACTCGCCAGGAAGCGATTTCGCTCCGGCGTGGCACTATCCTGGAAGGAGCTGTGGAAGTCCGCGGTCCGGGGCGAGCCCCGGGGGCGCGAACGCTCGACGAAGTGAAGACCGACGTACCTGGGCGCGACCGAGGCGCACCGCCGTTGCGGTGCCGGCCAGCGCCCGCGTTTAGCTTCAGGACCATACCCACGCCGGACCGCACCAGATGAGACTCTCCCGAAAGGCCGCTATCGTCGGCGTCGTCGTGCTCGTCCCGACCTTCACCGGGGCGTTCCTCCTCCAGTCGCGGGGGGTGCGCGGCGGGGCCCAGCTCCTCGATCAGGTGCTCGGCCTCGTGTCCGACCGCTTCGTGGACACCCTCCCCACCTCCGACCTGTACGAGAAGGCGGCCCGCGGACTGGTGAAGGAGCTCAACGATCCGTACAGCGAGCTCTTCTCGCCCAAGGAGCTGAAGCAGTTCCAGACCAACACCGGTGGCCACTACGGCGGCATCGGGATGCTCATCGAGCAGCAGGACAAGCAGATCGTGGTCAGCAAGGTGTACCCGAACACGCCGGGTGAAGCGGCGGGGGTGCGCGAGGGCGACCACATCATCCAGGTGGACTCGCTCCCGACCACCAACTGGACCATCCAGCGCGTCTCCGACTACCTGACCGGCACGCCCGGCACCCGGGTCTCGATCCGGCTCGCACGCCCGGGTGTCGCGACGCCCATCGATCTCAAGCTCACCCGCGCGGTCATCCACATCCCCGCGGTGGCCTACACGCTGATGTTCGACGGCAAGGTGGGCTACCTGCCGCTGCAGCGCTTCAGCGAGAGCGCGGCCGACGAGGTGCGCGACGGGCTGCAGCAGCTCAGCCAGCAGGGCGCGAAGAGCATCGTGCTCGACCTCCGTGGGAACGGCGGCGGCATCCTCGAGCAGAGCCTCGAGATCAGCAACCTGTTCCTCCGCCCGGGCCAGGAGATCTCCGCCATCCGCGGGCGCAACGGCGAGGCGCAGACGTACACCGCGCGCGCCACACCGATCATGCCCAGCACGCCGCTCGTCGTCCTCGTGG
>DASSTO010000152.1:0-43251 GCA_035707865.1 Longimicrobiaceae bacterium
GGGGGAGAACTACCACTCCGCGCGGCCGTGAAGTCCCCCTTTGCAGAAGGGGGATTCAGGGGGATTTTTCCGCTCCTGGCCGGCGCGCTGCTCCTGCTGGCGGCCCACGGCGTCGCTCACGCGCAGGATGCGACCGCGCAGGGCGCGCCCGCGGCGAAGCCGAAGTACAACGTCCTCTTCATCGTCTCGGACGACCTGCGCCCCGAGCTGGGTGCCTACGGCAACCCCATCGTGCAGACCCCGAACCTCGACCGGCTCGCGGCGCGGGGGATGCGCTTCGACCGGGCGTACGCGCAGTACCCGCTCTGCAACCCGTCGCGCACCTCGTTCCTCACCGGCCGCTACCCGACGACGACCGGCGTGATGGACAACCTCGTCTGGTACGGCAAGGCGCACCCGGACTTCGTGACGCTGCCCCGGTACTTCAGGGACCACGGCTACGTCACGCTGGAGACGGGCAAGATCTTCCACCACGACCTCGACGACACCGACGCCTGGACCGAGGGCGGCGAGCCGCGCCACATCACCTCGGGCCAGCGCAAGCTGGGCGGAGACCCGAGGGCCCGCGCCGCCCACTCGGACCGCTACGTCGTGCTCGACGGCGACGGCGAATCGAACGAGGACTACGTGCACGCCACGCAGGCGATCGAGTACCTGAAACGGTACAGGGACCGACCCTTCTTCCTCGCCCTGGGCCTCTCGAGGCCGCACAGCCCGCCGGCGGCGCCGAAGAAGTTCTACGACCTCTACGATCCCGCGAAGATCCCGCTGCCGCCCGATTTCGCTCCGACCCCGGCGCCGCCGCCGGGCTTCCCCGAGCTGTCGGTCCGGCGTCGCAACGCGGACCTCTTCATCGGGCGCGAGGCTACGCCGCGGGAGGCCCGCGAGATGATCCGCGCCTACTACGCCGCCACGAGCTTCGTGGACGAGCAGGTGGGCCGCGTCCTCGACGAGCTCGACCGGCTCGGCCTGCGCGACCACACGATCGTCGTCTTCTTCGGCGATCACGGCTATCACCTGGGCGAGAAGGGCAAGTGGTCGAAGGCCTATTCCCTCTTCGAGGTCGGCCTGCGCGTTCCGCTCCTCGTCGCGGTGCCGGGCGTGAAGGGCGAGGTCACGACGCACCCCGTCGAGCTCCTCGACCTCTACCCGACGCTCGCGGAGCTCTGCGGCCTGCCGCGGCCGGCGGGGCTCGAGGGCCACAGCCTCGTCCCGCTCCTGCGCGATCCGGACGCCGGCTGGGATCACCCGGCGTTCAGCGTGACGCTCTTCCAGGGGAAGCTCGGCCGCTCGGTCCGCACCGACCGCTGGCACTACGCCGAGTGGGACGAGGGGCGCGCCGGGGCGATGCTCTTCGACGAGACCGCCGACCCGCACGAGATGCGGAACCTCGCCGACGACGCCGCCGATTCGGCCGTCGTGCGGCGGATGAAGGGGCTGCTGAAGCAGCTCCCCCCGTGGATCCGCGCCGACGAGCGATGAACGAGCACATCATGCACCGGAAGAAGGTCCTGGCGCTCACGCTGTCGCTCTCGATCCTGCTCGCCGGGGGCGCTAGGGCGCAACGGCAGATGGAGCGGCTGGGGCGCGGCGTGGTGGCGATCGACGAGGGCGGTGGGAAGGTCTTCGTCAGCTGGCGGCTGCTGGGCACCGATCCGCGGGACGTCGCCTTCGACCTCTACCGCACCAGCGCGGGAAGCCGGCCGGTGAAGGTGAACGCCCGCCCCCTCACCGCCGCCACCGACTTCGTGGACACGGGGGTGGACGTGAGCCGCACCACGTCCTACTTCGTGCGCCCGGTGGAGGGCGGGAAGGAGGGCGCGGCGAGCAGGGCCTACACGCTCGTCCCCGGTCGGCGCTACCTCTCCGTCCCGCTGCGGACGCCGCCCGGGTACAGGCCGAACGACGCCTCCGTGGGCGATCTGGACGGCGACGGTGAGTACGAGATCGTGCTCCACCAGGCGGGTCGCTCGCACGACAACTCTCAGAAGGGCTTCACCGACCCCCCGATCCTCCAGGCGTACCGCCTCGACGGCACCCTCCTCTGGCAGATCGACCTGGGGAAGAACATCCGCGAGGGCGCGCACTACACGCAGTTCATCGTCTACGACCTCGACGGCGACGGCCGCGCCGAGGTGGCGTGCAAGACGGCCGACGGGACGGTGGACGGCACCGGCAAGGTGATCGGAGACCCGAACGCCGACTGGCGCAACAAGGACGGCTACGTCCTCGCGGGGCCGGAGTACCTGACCATCTTCGACGGCCTCACCGGCGCCGCGCTCGCCACGACGGCCTACATCCCCCCGCGCGACCCCGACACGCTCACGCCCACGCCGGAGCAGCTGAAGGCGATCTGGGGCGACGGCTACGGCAACCGCGTCGACCGCTTCCTCGCGGCCGTCGCCTACCTGGACGGCAAGCGGCCGAGCCTGATCATGACGCGCGGCTACTACACGCGCTCCGTGCTCGCCGCCTGGAACTGGCGCGACGGTAAGCTCACCCACCTCTGGACGTTCGATAGTGACGACGGCACTCCGGGCAACCGCGCGTACCGCGGGCAGGGGAACCACAACCTGAGCGTGGGCGACGTGGACGGCGACGGTCGCGACGAGATCATCTACGGCGCCGCGGCCATCGACGACGACGGGACCGGCCTCTACTCGACCGGCCTCGGGCACGGCGACGCCCTGCACTTCTCCGACCTCGACCCCGACCGGCCGGGGCTGGAGGTCTTCGACATCCAGGAGCGCTTCGACGACGCGGGCGCCAGTTTCCGCGACGCGCGCACGGGCGAGATCCTCTGGAAGAAGGCGTCCGTGAAGGCGGGCCCCGACGGCGAGGGGCCGGGACGGGGGAATGCCTTCAACGTGGACCCGCGCTACCGCGGGGCGGAGGCGTGGGTGGCCGGCGCCGACGTCCACGGGATGTGGAACGCGAAGGGGGAGGAGATCGCCGAGCACGAGCCCCGCTCCGTGAACTTCGCCGTGTGGTGGGACGGAGACCTGCTGCGCGAGCTCCTGGACCGCACCACGATCTACGAGTGGAACTGGCGCACCGAGCGGCTCGACACCCTCTTCTCCCCGCCGGGCGTGCGCTCGAACAACGGCTCGAAGTCCGACCCCGCGCTCAGCGCCGACGTCCTCGGCGACTGGCGGGAGGAGGTGATCTGGCGCGGCGCCGACGACCGGGAGCTGCGCATCTACACCACCACGATCCCGACCACGCACCGCCTCGTCACGCTGATGCACGACCCCATCTACCGGATGGGCGTGGCGTGGCAGAACGTCGGCTACAACCAGCCGCCGCACACCGGCTACTACGTCGGCGGCGACATGGCGCCGCCGCCCCACCCGGCGATCTACACCCCGGGTGCGGCGACACGATCGGACACGGAAGGACGATGACCGCGACTCGAAGAACGTCCCGTCTCCTCGTACCCGTCGCGCTCCTGGTGGCGACCGGGTGCGCCGCCGCACCGCCCCCCGCCGCGGCTCCCGCGCCCGGCCAGAATCAGCCGAGCAGCGAGCGGATGGGGGCCTCTCCGGGATCCGCCAAACTCGCTGCGCTCAGACACGCCGGATCCCTCCGAGGCCCCCATCCGGTCGCGGATGCGCAGCACGGGATCTTCGACGTGCGCGCCTTCGGCGCGGTGGGCGACGGGAAGACGATCGACTCGCCCGCCATCGACCGCGCCATCGAGGCGGCGGCCGCGGCGGGGGGCGGGACGGTCGTCTTCCCGGCGGGCACCTACGCCAGCTACTCGATCCACCTGCGGAGCGACATCACTCTCCGCCTGGGGCCGGGCGCCACGCTGCTGGCCGCGGAATCGACGGCCGGGCGGGGCTACGACGCGCCCGAGCCCAACGTCTGGGGCGACGAGCACGAGTACCAGGACTTCGGCCACAGCCACTGGCACAACAGCCTCATCTGGGGCGAGGGCGTCGAGAACGTCACCATCGAGGGGCCGGGCCTGATCGACGGGAAGGGGCTGTGGAGGGGGCTGCACCCGCCGCTCGGGCCGGCGCCGTCGCCGAACGCCGGCAACAAGGCGATCGCGCTGAAGCTGGCGAAGAACGTCGTCATCCGCGGCATCTCGATCCTCCGCGCGGGGCACTTCGGAATCCTGGCCACCGGCGTCGACAACCTCACGATCGAGGGCGTGAAGATCGACACGAACCGCGATGGCATCGACGTGGACGCCTGCCGGAACGTGCGGATCTCGGACGTGAGCGTGAACACGCCCAACGACGACGCGATCGTCCTCAAGGCCTCGTACGCGCTCGGCGAGGCGCGGCCGACGGAGAACGTCACGATCACGAACAGCTTCGTGAGCGGCTTCGAGATGGGGTCGATGCTCGACGGCACCTATCGGCCCCCCACCACCCCCGCCCCCGACCGCGAAGGCCCGGCCGGGCGGATCAAGCTGGGCACGGAGAGCAACGGCGACTTCCGCAACATCACCATCTCGAACGTCGTCTTCGACCACTCGCGCGGCCTGGCGCTGGAGAGCGTGGACGGCTCGAAGATCGAGGACGTCGCGGTGAGCAACCTGACGATGCGCCACACCTCCAGCGCGCCGATCTTCGTGCGGCTCGGCGCGCGGATGCGGGGGCCCGCGGGCACGCCCGTCGGGAGCATCCGGCGCGTGAGCATCGACAACGTGGTCGTCTCCGACGCCGACCCGCGCTACGCCGCCACCATCAGCGGCATCCCCGGCCACCCGGTGGAGGACGTGACGCTGAGCAACGTCCGCATCGTCTCGCACGGCGGGCTGACGCTGGACGACGTCGCCCGGCAGCCGGCGGCGCTGGTGAACACCTTCTTCTTCCCCGAGCCCCGGCCGCGCGAGCCCTACGCCGTCCCCGAGCGGGAGAAGGCCTACCCGGAGCCCAGCATGTTCGGGCTGCTGCCGGCCTACGGCTTCTACATCCGCCACGCGCGCGGCGTCGAGCTGAACGACGTCGACGTCGCCTTCCAGGACGAGGACCGCCGCCCGGCGTTCGTCCTCGAGGACGTACAGGGGGCGGATTTCCACCACGTGAAGGCGGAGACGGCGGCGGGGGTCCCCACCTTCGTCCTCGAGGACGTGCGCGATTTCTCCACTTTCCACTCCAGCCCCGTGAAGGACATGCACCTGGAGCGGGTGAACGAACGCAGGAGCATCCCATGAACGTGCTTCGACCGACGCTGCTGCTCGCCCTTCTCGGCGTGGCCTCGTGCGCGCGGGCGCTCCCCCGCGCGGCGGCGAGCGCCGGGCCGGAGCGGCCGCCCAACATCGTCTACATCCTGGCCGACGACGCCGGCTACGGAGACCTGGGGGTCTACGGGCAGAAGCAGATCCGCACCCCGCGAATCGACGAGATGGCGCGCGAGGGCATGCGCTTCACCCAGCACTACGCGGGCGCCCCGGTCTGCGCGCCGTCGCGCTCCGTGCTGATGACCGGCCTGCACACCGGCCACACCACCATTCGCGGCAACTTCGGCATGGGGCCACAGGGCAAGGACATCCGCGTGCCGCTCCGCGACCGGGACGTGACGGTGGCGGAGGTCCTCAAGCGGGCGGGCTACGCCACGGGGATCATCGGGAAGTGGGGCCTGGGCGAGGCGGGCACCGAGGGCGTGCCGAACAAGCAGGGCTTCGACTACTTCTTCGGCTTCCTCGACCAGCACGCGGCCCACGAGTACTACCCGGAGTTCCTCTGGCGGAACGACGAGAAGGTCCCGCTGCCGGGCAACGAGAACGGCCGCCACGGGCAGTACGCGGACGACCTCTTCATGAACGAGGCGCTCTCCTTCATCGGGCAGCACCGGGACGGGCCGTTCTTCCTCTACATGGCGCTGACGCTGCCGCACGCGCTGATGGAGGCGCCGGACGACTCCATCCTCGCGTCCTACGCCGGGAAGTACCCTCCGAAGGAGGCGGCCTTCGCGGCGATGGTCACGCGCCTGGACCACGACATCGGCCGCGTCCTGGACCGGCTGCACGAGCTGGGGATCGACGACAACACCATCGTCATCTTCACCAGCGACAACGGGCCGCATCACGAGGACGGCCACGACGCGGCGTTCTTCGACAGCAACGGCCCCCTGCGCGGCACCAAGCGGGACATGTACGAGGGCGGCATCCGCGTCCCGTTCATCGCCTGGGCCCCGGGGCGCATCCGCGCGGGCGCGGTGTCGGACCACCCCTCGTACTTCGCCGACTTCCTGCCCACCGCCGCCGAGCTGGCGGGGGTGCGGTTCACCGGGCCGACCGACGGGATCTCCTTCGCGCCCACGCTCTTCGGGCGTGAGCAGCCGCGGCACGCATTCATGTACTGGGAGTTCCCGGAGGGCAACTCGCAGGGCGTCCGGATGGGCGACTGGAAGGGAGTCCGGATCCCGGCTTTCACGGGGGCGATGCAGCTCTACGACCTGAAGACCGACGTCTCCGAGGCGCACGACGTCGCGGCGGCGCACCCGGAGGTGGTCCGGAAGATCACGTCGATCATGGAGCGGGAGCACCAGCCCGCGCCGCTCTTCTGGGCGCACGACCGGGAGAGCCATGCGGGGCGGTAGGCGCACCCTCGCCTTCGCCGCCGCCGGGGTGCTCGTGATCGCGGCCGCGGGCTGGCTCGCCCTGCGCGCCCTGCGCCCGGGAGATGGAGCTCGCGCGCCCGGCAGGCCCGCGGTCGCGGGCCGGGCGCGGGGCGAGTTCGTCGGCGCGGCGAAGTGCGCGACGTGTCACCAGGCGGAGTACGCGGCCTGGAAGGGCTCCCAGCACTCGCTCGCGATGCAGGAGGCGAGCGACAGCTCCGTGCTGGGCGATTTCGGGGGTGCCACCTTCGCCTACGCCGGCGTGACCACCACCTTCTTCCGGAAGGACGGCGGCTTCCGGGTGCGCACCGACGGGCCCGACGGAACACTCGCGGACTTCGAGGTGAAGTACACCTTCGGCGTCTACCCGCTGCAGCAGTACCTGATCTCGATGCCCGGCGGCCGGCTCCAGGCGCTCTCCATCGCCTGGGACGCACGCCCGAAGGAGCAGGGCGGCCAGCGCTGGTTCCACCTCTACCCCGGCCAGGGGATCGAGCACACCAGCGACCTGCACTGGACCGGGCTGCAGCAGAACTGGAACTTCATGTGCGCCGACTGCCACTCCACGAACGTGCGGAAGGGCTACGACGCGGCATCCAACGAGTTCCACACCACCTGGTCGGAGATCGACGTCTCCTGCGAGGCCTGCCACGGCCCCGGCTCGCGCCACGTCCAGTGGGCGAAGTACCCCCGCTGGCTCGCGGCGCTGCGCTGGAAGAACGAGGGCCTCACGGCGCAGCTGGACGAGCGCCGGGGCGTGCGCTGGACGCACGACCCCGCGACCGGGCAGCCGAGGCGGAGCGAGCCGCGTAGGACGGAGGCCGAGGTCCAGGTCTGCGCGCAGTGCCACAGCCGGCGCGCCCAGGTCGCCGAGGGGTACGTCGCGGGAGCGCCGCTCCTCGACTACTACCTGCCCTCCGTCCTCCTGCCCGGGCTCTACTACGCCGACGGCCAGCAGAAGGACGAGGTCTACACCTACGGCTCCTTCCTGCAGAGCCGGATGTTCCACGCGGGCGTCACCTGCTCGGACTGTCACGATCCGCACACGCAGAAGCTGCGCGCCACGGGCAACCCGCTCTGCACCCGCTGTCACTCGGCGGCGAGGTACGACCGGCCCGCGCACCACCACCACCCGCTCGGGAGCGTGGGCGCGCAGTGCGTCTCGTGCCACATGCCCGCGACCACGTACATGCAGATCGACGCGCGGCGCGACCACAGCATCCGCGTGCCGCGCCCCGACCAGTCGGTCGCGCTGGGGGTCCCGAACGCCTGCAATCGCTGCCACACCGATCGCTCGGCTCAGTGGGCCGTGGAGCGGCTCCGGGGGTGGTACGGGCACCAGCCGAGCGGCTTCCAGCACTTCGCCGCGGCCTTCCACGCCGCGGAGGAGGAGCTTCCCGGCGCGGACTCGGCGCTGGCGGCCGTCTTCGACGACTCGACGCAGCCCGCCTTCGTCCACGCCTCGGCGCTGGCGCGCATGGCGGAGCGGACCGACCCCGACGCCGTGGAGGCCGCGCTCCGGGGCCTGGACAGCCCCGATCCGCAGGTGCGGCACGCGGCTCTCACGATCCTGGAGCGGCTGCCGCCCGAGCAGCGCGTCTCACCCGCGGTCCCGCTCCTGAGCGACAGCTCGCGCGCGGTCCGCATGGAGGCGGCGTGGGTGCTGGCCCCGGTGGCGCACGGACTGCTCGGGGACGAGGCACGCGCGTACGCCCGTGCCTCGGAGGAGTTCGTCGCCAGCCAGCGGTACAACGCCGACCGCCCGGAGAGCCGGGTGACGCTGGGTACGTACTTCGCCCTGCTGGGTCGTCTCCCGGAGGCGGAGGCCGAGTTCCGCTCGGTTCTCCACCTCTTCCCGAGGGCCGTGCCGGCCTACGTCAACCTCGCCGACCTCTACCGCTCCCAGGGGCGCGAGTCGGACGCCGAGCAGACGCTGCGCGAGGGGCTCGCGGTGGTCCCCCAGGACCCGTCCCTGCACTACGCGCTCGGACTCTCCCTCGCGCGCGCCGGGCGCGTGCCCGACGCGGTCGCGGAGCTCGCGCGCGCCGCCACGCTCGGCGGGACGGCGGAGTACGCCTACGCCTACGCCGTCGCGCTGAACTCCTCGGGTCGGGCCGAGGAGGCGATCCGCGTCCTCGAGAAGGCGCTGGCGCGCGCCCCGGGCGATCCCGACCTCCTCTTCGCCCTCGCCACCTTCCACCGCGACGCGGGCGACGGGGCCGAGGCGCTTCGCTACGCCGAGGCGCTCGAGCGGATGCACCCGAGCGACGCCCGTGCACGCGCGCTCGTCGAGTCACTCTCCACCAGCCGATAGACGATCATCATGCGAGCCATCTCCGTTCTACTCACCGGCCTCGTCCTCGGTGGCACCGCCGCGCCCGCCGCGACCTGCCAGCGGACCGACCAGCCGCTGCCGAGCCGACAGCAGGTCCTCGAGGCGATGACCCGCGCCAATACCTACTTCATGAACGAGTGGCCGGACCCGGGCAAGATCATCGTCACCAACAAGGCGCGCCCGAGCAACATCTGGACGCGCGCGGCCTACTACGAGGGGCTCCTGGCGCTCTACCGGATCGACCCGGAGCCCGCGTACCTCGACTACGCCGTGCGGTGGGGCGACTTCCACCACTGGAACCTGCGCGACGGCCACACCTACACCCGCAACGCCGACGACCAGGCCGCCGGCCAGACCTACATCGAGCTCTACCAGATCGACCCGAAGCCCGAGCGCATCCGCTACATCAAGGCGTCGATCGACAGCATGATGGCGACCGACAAGATCGACGACTGGCACTGGATCGACGCCATCCAGATGGCCATGCCCGTCTTCGCCAAGCTGGGCGTGGTCTACGAGAACCCGGCGTACTTCGAGCGCATGTACCAGATGTTCATGTACGCCAAGGAGAAGCAGGGCGAGCACGGCCTCTACGACCCGAAGGCGGGCCTGTGGTGGCGCGACGCGGACTTCGACCCGCCGCACACCTCGCCGTCCGGGAAGGACGTCTACTGGTCGCGCGGCAACGGCTGGGTGCTCATGGCCCTCGCGCGCGTCCTCGACGTCATCCCGCAGGACGCCCCGCACCGCGACGAATACGTCCGGACCTTCCGCGAGATGGCCCGCGCCCTCGTCCCGCTCCAGCGCCCGGACGGCTTCTGGAACGTCGACCTCGACGATCCGACGGACTTCGGCGGCAGGGAGACGAGCGGAACGGCGATGTTCACCTACGGGCTGGCCTGGGGGATCGATCACGGCCTCCTGGACAGGGCCACCTACCTGCCCGTGGTGGCGAAGGCGTGGAACGGCCTGGTGAACGACGCCCTCCACCCGGACGGCTTCCTCGGCTACGTGCAGGGCACCGGCAAGCAGCCGTCCGACGGCCAGCCCGTGACCTACGACAGCAGGCCCGACTTCGACGACTACGCGCTCGGCGCCTTCCTCCTCGCGGGCAGCGAGGTCTACGAGCTGGCGGGAGGGGCGAAGTGATCCGCCGATCCGCGTGCGCCGCGGCCATCGCGCTCGCGTGCGCCGGCTGCCTGGCCTCGGCGCCGCGCCCCGCGCCCGGCGCCGGGGGTGCCACCCCGCAGCGCGGCCCCGTCGCGGGAGAGGACCACACGGTCTCGTTCGACCGGTACTCGCTCCTGATCGACGGGAAGCGCACCTACATCCTCTCGGGCGAGTTCCACTACTGGCGCCTGCCGAGCCCGGACCTGTGGCGGGACGTGCTGCAGAAGATGAAGGCCAACGGCTACAACGCCGTGTCGATCTACTTCGTCTGGGGCTATCACTCGCCGAAGCGGGGCGTCTACGACTTCACCGGCGTGCGCGACGTCGAGAAGCTCCTCGACATCGCGCAGGAGGTGGGGCTCTACGTCATCGCGCGCCAGGGTCCGTACGTCAACGGCGAGGCCGACGCGGGCGGCTACCCCGGCTGGCTCACGACGATCGCCGGTCGCGCCCGCAGCGACGCGCCGGACTACCTCGCCGCGAGCGACGAGTGGCTGACGCGCATCGACTCGATCCTCGCGCGGCACCAGCTGACGAACGGCACGGGGCCGATCATCCTCTACCAGATCGAGAACGAGCTCTCGGCCCACGGCGAGTCGCAGAAGCGCTACATGCAGCACCTCTACGACAAGGCCCGCGCGGACGGCATCACGGTGCCCATCTTCCACAACGACAAGGGCCGCAACGGCCTGTGGGTGCCCCGCAGCTCGAACGTGCCGGGCACCGTCGCCGGGCCCGTCGACCTGTACGCCTTCGACAACTACCCCGGCGGCCCGTGTCGCGGCGACGCGACGCCGGGCAAGCCCAACTCCGCGCCCGACTGGGGGATCTGGGGGCCGGGCGGCGCCAGGGGCGGCGCGAGCGCGTCGCCGGAGACGCCCGGGTTCACCGCCGAGTTCGGCGGCGGCTGGTTCGACCACTGGGGCAGCGCGGGCACCTACGCCTGCACCTCGGTGCGCCAGGGGCCCGGCTACGAGCGCGTCTTCTACGGCACCAACATCATCAACGGGCTCACGATCCAGAACTTCTACATGGCCTTCGGCGGCACCTCGTGGGGCTGGATCCCCGCGCCGGTGGTCTACACCTCCTACGATTACGGCGCCGGTCTCGACGAGGCGCGCCAGATCCGCCCGAAGCTGACGGCGCTGAAGGAGATGGGCCTCTTCCTCCAGGGCGTCGCGCCGATCACGAAGCTCACGAAGGGCGAGCCGGTCGCGCCGTCGTCCCCGGCGATCAAGGTGTACGACGACGTGAACCCGGACGTGGGGACGCACGTCTACTTCGTCGTGCACGACCCCTCCTCCGCGACGACGGACGACACCGTCTCCTTCCGGATCACCACGAGCGACGGGTCGTATCTCGTACCGCAGTCCGGGACCCTCCGCATCAACGGCCAGGACGCCAAGATGCTCGTCGCCGACTACGCGATGGAGGGCCAGCACCTCGTCTACTCGACCTCCGAGATCCTCACGCACTGGACGGACGGGAACGAGGACTTCGCGGTGCTCCACGGCCGCGACCACGAGGACGGGGAGACGGTGCTCCGCTACGCCTCTCGCCCCCGCGTGGAGGTCCTCTCCGGTGACGTCGCCTCGACCTTCGACCCCGCCACCGGCGACCTGCGGCTGGACTACACGCACGGCGGGCTCGCGCGGCTGCGGATCACAGGGGGCGGCCATCGACCCCTGACGCTGCTGCTCGCCGACGGGACGACCACCGCCACCTTCTGGCGGCCGGACTCCGACGCCGGCGCGGTGGTGGTGCGCGGACCCGAGCTCGTGCGCACCGCGCGGGTCTCCGGGGGCACGGTCGAGCTGACGGGCGACACGAAGGAACCGGCCCCGCTGGAGGTCTGGGCCCCGTCAGGAGTCCGCCGCGTGAGCTGGAACGGCGCCGACGTGCCGGTCCGGCGCACCGACTCGGGCTCCCTCGTCGCGACGAGCCCGCTCCCCGGCCCCGACGCCGTGACGCTTCCGGATCTCTCCCGCGCCGTCTGGCGCGTGGCCGAGGGGTCGCCGGAGGCCGCGCCGTCGTTCGACGATTCCCGCTGGCAGGCGGCCAACCACACCTCCACGAACTCCACGACCAAGCCGGAGGCGGGCCGGCCCGTGCTCACCATGGACGACTACGGCTTCCACTACGGCGACGTCTGGTACCGCGGGCGCTTCGCCGGCGCGGCCGACAGCGTCCGCCTGCGCTTCGGGGGCGGGGGAGCCGGCCTGCTGCAGGCCTGGCTCGACGGCACGTACCTCGGCCAGCACGTCCTGCCGAGCGGCGGCGCCCAGTCCCCGCCGACCACCGGGACCGCGGCGTTCGCGGTTCCGGCGGCGCTGCGCGGCGCGGGCCCGCACGTCCTCGCCGTCATGGTCCGCAACGACGGACACAACGAGGACGGGGGGGCGAACGACGCGTACAAGGAGGGGCGCGGCCTCATCTCCGTCGCGCTCACGGACTCCACGGGCGCGGCGCTGCCGACCGCGATCGCCTGGAAGATCCAGGGCAGCCTCGGCGGCGAGGACCTCCCGGACACCGCGCGCGGCCAGATGAACAACGGCGGCCTCTACGGCGAGCGCCACGGCTGGTACCTGCCGGGCTTCGCGGACGGCTCGTGGCGGACGGCCAGCGTGCCGGCGACCACCGCGACGCCGGGCACCACCTGGTACCGCACGACCTTCGACCTCGACGTCCCCGAAGCCGACGACGCGTCGCTCGGCATCACGATCGGCGATCCCGCCACGCCCCGGTCCGCGGCGAACTACCGCGCGCTCATCTTCGTCAACGGCTGGAACATGGGGCAGTACGTCGCGAACGTGGGGCCGCAGCACACCTTCATCGTTCCCAACGGCGTCCTGAACCCGCGGGGGGCGAACACCCTCGCGATCGCCGTCACCAGCGACGGCGGCGCGGGGAACGGGCTGGAGGCGGTGAAGCTCGTGAACCTCGGCACGGTGCGCGGCGGCGTGCCGGTGAAGACGAACGACGCGCCGGGCTGGGATGCGCGGTGGGGCGGGGAGAAGCCGTGAGGGGAGTGAAGGGAGCGGCCGGGGGAGAGGAGGAAGCTGTGAGGGGGCAGGAGAGCGCCGTGCCTCCGGCGCGGGGGCGGCACCCGGGCACCGGCGCACGGGCCCTCACCCGGCGGCCTGCACCCGTATCTCCGGGGACCCGCGCCACCTCCGCGGCGCTGGCTCTCGTCGCCCTCGCCCTCGCGGCGCCCGCCGCGCCCGCCCAGAGCTTCACCTCGCCGACGGACGGGCTCAACCGCGCGCCGCAGCCCATGCTCGTGGGCACGACGACGCGGCCGCTGCGCTATCACCCCGACGGCGGCGACTTCGTCATCGAGAACGGATCGGAGTACTTCAACCGGCCGCTCTACGACCCCGAGCCGGCGACCGAGGACCCGCAGCGGAACGCCGCCTTCCGCGTCGACGCGGGAGACCGGCCGGAGTTCTCGCTCTACCTGCCCGGCCGCGGCGGCAACCTGCGGCTGGGCGTGCGCACCGCCGGGGGGGCGCGCTGGCTCTCCGGCGCCGCGCGCGTCGTGGCGCGCTATCGGCCGGGATCGATGCTCTACGAGATCCACGACCCGCTCCTGGGCGGGGGCGTCCTCCATCTCACGGCGATCCCCGTGCCGGGCGCCGACGGCCTCCTGGTCCGCGCCGAGCTCTCGGGGGCGGGCGGGCCGGTGGAGCTGCTCATGGCCTACGGCGGGATGAACGGCGACCGCGGCAGCCGCGCGGGCGACATCGGCACGGAGGACGTGCCCATCTCGCGGTTCTTCCAGCTGAAGCCGGCCTACACCGCGGGCGACACCGTCGAGACCCACGGCGCGAGCTTCGTCGTGCGCGGCCGGCCCGCGGCGGTCTACGGAATCCTGCCGCCGGGCACCGAGACCGCCGTCGCCGACGCGCACGCGTGGTCCTCTCCCGATTCCCTGCTCGCCACCGCCGGCCGACGGACCGGGACGCCCGTGGTGGTGGGCCGCGTGGCGCTGCCCGACGGTGCGCCCGTGATGCTCGCGCTCGTCGTCGGGCGCGGCGGGAAGGCGCCCGCGCTGCCGGCGGCGGATGCACTACCCGCGCTCTTCGGGCACGCGGAGGCGCACCGGGAGGAGATCGCCAACCGAGTGACGGTCGAGACCCCCGACCCCTTCGTGAACGCCGCCGCGGGCGCGCTGAACGTGGCGGCCGACGCGGTGTGGGACGACGCGCAGGGGGCCGTGATGCACGGCGCCGTCGCGTGGCGCAGGAAGCTCCTCGGCTGGCGCGGGCCCTACAGCCTGGACGCCCTCGGCTGGCACGACCGCGCGCGCCGACACCTCTCGTACTGGGCGGACCAGCAGGTCGTCACCCCGGTGCCCGACTCCGTCCCGCCGGCGGACCCCGCCGCCCGCCTGTCGCGCGACGAGCCGGCGCTGCATTCCAACGGGGCGCTGTCGACGTCGCACTACGACATGAACCTCGTCTACGTCGACGCTCTCTTCCGGCACCTGCTCTGGACGGGTGACCTCGAGCTCGCGCGGAAGGAGTGGCCCGTCCTGGAGCGCCACCTCGCCTGGGAGCGCCGGCTCTTCCGCCGGCCCTTCGGCGCGGACGGCAGCCAGCCACTCTACGAGGCCTACGCCGCCATCTGGGCGAGCGACGACCTCGAGTACGAGGGCGGCGGCGTCACTCACGCGACGGCCTACAACTACTACCACAACCTCATGGCCGCCCGGCTGGCGAGGCTGCTGGGAAAGGACCCGGCGCCCTACGAAGCCGAGGCCGAGGCGATCCGCGGGGCGATGCGGCAGCAGCTCTGGCTGCCGCGCCGGGGCTGGTACGCCGAGTACCGCGACCTCCTCGGCCTGCGCCGCCCGCACCCCGCCGCCGGGCTCTGGACGGTCTACCACGCCATCGACTCGCGGGCCGCCACGCCTTTCGAGGCCTGGCAGCTCACGCGCTACGTCGACACGCACCTGGCCCACATCCCCATCCGGGGGCCCGGCGTGCCGGACGCGGGCTACTACACGCTGCCGACCACCGACTGGATGCCCTACTCGTGGTCGATCAACAACGTCGTGATGGCCGAGGTCGAGCACACCGCGCTCGCCTTGTGGCAGGCGCGCCGCCCCGAGGACGCGTACCGGCTCTTCATGGGCGGGCTCTTCGACAGCATGTACCTGGGTCTCTGCCCCGGTAACGTGGGGATGACCACCTACTTCGACCACGCGCGCGGCGAGTCGCAGCGCGACTTCGCGGACGCCGTGGGCGTCGTCTCGCGGGCGCTGGTCGAGGGGCTCTTCGGCATCGCGCCCGACGCGCTCGCCGATACGCTGCACCTGCGCCCCGGCTTCCCCGCCGCCTGGGACCACGCGCGCATCGACCACCCGGACCTCGCCTTCGCCTTCCGCCGCGACGGGCGGAGCGACCGCTACGACGTCGAGCAGCGCTTCGACCGCCCGATGACCCTCTCGCTCGAGGTCGCCGCGCGCGGAGACTCGGTGGCGAGCGTGACCGTCGACGGGCGCGCCACGGCATGGGCGCCCGTGCCCGGGGCCGTGGGTGCGCCCCGCATCCGCATCGACGCGCCCGCGGCGCCCCGGCACACCGTCGTCGTGACGTGGAAGGGCGCGGCGCCCGAGGCCGCGCCCCGGCCGCGGGTGGCGGTGGAGGGCGCGCCGGTGGAGATCCCCTTCGCGGCCGCCCGCGTCGTCGGCCTCCGGGACCCGCAGCAGGCGCTCGGCCGCGCGGCGGTCGCGCCGCACGCGGTTCGCGCCGTGGCGACCGGCAGACCGGGCGCGCGCACCGCCTTCGCCGAGCTGCGGCAGGGCGAGATGTCGTGGTGGGCCCCGATGGCCCTCGACGAGCGGCCGGCCTTCGAGCTCGTCCAGGCGCCCGTGCAGGACGACGGCACGCTCGCTTTCCGTGTCGTCGACAACACCGCCTCCGCGCGTGAGGGCACGTCCACCGTCCACGTCGCCGGGCGGCGGGTCCCGGTCCGCCTGCGCGTCTCGGCGCTCGACACCTCGGGCGTGATCCGCGTGCCCGCGGCGGGTGCGCTGCCGGGGACGAACCCCGTGCGCGTCGACCTGCCGGGCGGCGGCTCGGTGGAGGGCGCGGTCGTGAACTGGCGCCTCGCCGCCGACGGCGTCCGCTGGGCGCCGGTAGACCTCGCGGGGGCGTGGAACGACGACGTCACGCGCATCTTCCGGAACGACTACCTCTCGCCCCGCTCGCCGTACCCCTCGCTCGCCATCCCCGAGCAGGGCATCGGGAGCTGGACGAACTTCAAGAAGAGCTTCACCGTCGACGACTCCGGCCTGCGCGCCGCGGCCCGGCGCGGCGGCGGGCGCTTCGTCACGCCGCAGGGCATCCCCTTCGAGACCCCCGCTCGGCCGGGCGGGCGCGACGTCGCCTTCACCTCCCTGTGGGACAACTACCCGGACTCCGTCCGCGTGGCGCTGAACGGCCGGGCGTCGCACCTCTATCTGCTGCTCGTCGGCTCGACCAACTGGATGCAGAGCCGCATCGACAACGCGGAGGTCGTCGTCACCTACGCCGACGGCGGCACGAGCCGGCTGGCGCTCCGCAACCCGACCACCTGGTGGCCGATCGACCAGGACTATTACCTGGACGACTACGCCTTCCGCCGCCCCGCGCCCATCCCGCCGCGCGTCGACCTCGCCACCGGCACCGTCCGCGTGCTCGACCCCGTGAGCTTCGCGGGAAAGGGCGGGCCGGTCGAGGGCGGAGCCGCCAACGTCCTGGACCTGCCGCTCGACCCCGGCAAGGAGCTGCGCTCGCTCACCCTGCGCACCCTCTCCAACGAGGTCGTCGTCGGGCTGATGTCGGCCACGCTGGTGCGACCGTGACACCTGGAAAGAGATGATGAGAGACCCGAAACAGAAGACCCATCGCGTCCCCCGCCTGCTCCTCGCGGCCGTCGCCGCGGTGGTGGGCCTGACCGCGTTCGTCGCGCAGCAGCGGGAGCCGACCATCTACATCATCGGCGACTCGACGGTGAACTACGGCCACGGCCCGGGAAGCGACACGCACGTGGGCTGGGGCGACCTCCTCGCGGAGCACTTCGACACCACCCGCGTCCACGTCGAGAACGACGCCCGCGCCGGCCGCAGCAGCCGGACGTTCCAGACGGAGGGGCTCTGGGACCGGGTCCTGGCCAAGCTGAAGCCCGGCGACTTCGTGCTGATGCAGTTCGGCCACAACGATGGCATCGCCCCCGACGACCCGCAGCGCCCGCGCGGGAGTCTCCGCGGCACCGGCGAGGAGACGATCGACATCGTCAACCCCGTCACGCACCAGCCGGAGACGGTCTACACGTACGGCCACTACATGCGAAAGTACGCCACGGACGCGAAGGCCCGCGGCGCCACGCCCATCATCCTCTCGCCGATCCCGCGCAACGTGTGGAATCACGGGAAGGTCGTCCGCAACGACCGCGACTACGGCCTCTGGGCGAAGCAGGCGGCGAAGGAGACCGGCGCGAAGTTCATCGACCTCAACGCCATCGTGGCCGACCAGTACGACGCGCTGGGGCCGACGAAGGTCGGCGCCGACTTCTTCGTCACCGACCACACGCACACCTCGCGCGCCGGCGCGAAGCTCAACGCCGCGGCCGTCGCCCGGGGCATCCGCGCCCTCGGCGCCGACTTCCCGCTCAACAGCTACCTGAAAGGCTCAGGACGATCCGAGTTGCGTCCCCTCCCTCGCTCCGCGCCACACCCGTCCCCCCGCCCGCTTGCGGGCGAGGGTGGCGCGTCTCAGCGCGCCGGGTGAGGGCCGTGCCGCGGAGTGCCGCGACCCTTCACCGATCCCCGATCACGACCCCAGCGAAGGATGAACTTCATGCGGTGTAAGCCTCTCCTGCGAACTCTCCCCCTCGCTCTGGCCCTCGGCCCCCTGCTCCCTCCCGCCGCGGCGGCGCAGGCCCGCGCCGACAGCCTGCCCGCGGATCTCCCCGCCTGGGTGCACGACGTCGGCGCACGGCGCACCCCGGACGGCGCGCGCGTCTGCCCCGTCAGCGACTACGGCGCGGTGCCCGACACGTCCAGGACGTCGACCTGGGCGATCCAGGCCGCCATCGACGCCTGCTCGGCCGCGGGCGGCGGAACCGTGACCTTCGCGCCGGGGCGCTATCTCACGGGCTCGATCTTCGTGAAGAGCAACGTGGACCTGCGGATCGACCAGGGCGTGGTCCTCTACGGCAGCCAGGACACCGCGGACTACCCCGCGCGCCCGACCCGCGTCGCCGGCATCGAGATGTCGTGGCCCGCCGGCCTCATCAACGTCGACGGGCAGCAGAACGTGCGCATCTCCGGCGGCGGCATCATCGACGGGCAGGGCAAGAAGTGGTGGGACGCCTACTGGGCGCTGCGCCGCGACTACGAGCCGCGCGGGCTGCGCTGGGCCGCCGACTACGACGCCCGGCGCCCGCGCCTGATGGTGGTCTCGAACGCCTCCGACGTCACCATCCAGAACCTCCATCTCAAACGCTCCGGCTTCTGGACCGTCCACGTCCTCTACTCGGACCACGTCACGGTCGATGGCATCACCATCAGCGACAACGCGGGCCCGAGCACCGACGGGATCGACATCGACTCCTCCAGCCGCATCCTGGTCGAGAACAACGACATCGACAACAACGACGACGATATCTGCCTCAAGGCGGGCCGCGACTCCGACGGGCTGCGCGTGAACCGGCCCACGGAGTACGTGTTGATCCGCAACAACGTCGCGCGGCGCGGCGGCGGCGTGGTCTCCTTCGGCAGCGAGACCTCCGGCGGCATCCGGCACGTGGTGGCGTACCACAACCGCGGCATCGGCACCAAGGAGGGCATCCGCTTCAAGTCCGCCCGGACGCGCGGCGGCTTCGTGGAGGACGTGCTGATCCGCGACCTCTCGATGATCGACGTGCCGCGCCCCTTCACCTTTACCCTCGACTGGAACCCCAGCTACAGCTACGCCACCATCCCGGCGGGTATGACGGACGTCCCCGCCTACTGGAAGGTGCTCGCCACTCCCGTGGTGCCGGCGGAGCGCGGCCTGGCCGACTTCCGCGACATCACCATCGAGAACGTGCGCGCGGTGGGTGCCCGCCAGATCTTCACCGCCAGCGGGCTGCCCACCCGGCCGCTCCGCAACGTGAAGTGGAAGGACGTCACCGTCGTGGGCCGGGAGGCGGGCTCCATCGACTACGCACGGGACTGGCAGATGCAGAACGTCACGCTCCTGACGCACGACGGGAAGCCCGTGGAGATCACCCACGGTCAGGACGTCGACCCGCCCACCGTGGTGCGTTAGCAGCGCCGTCTCCCGGGCTGGCCCTTCCCGCCGGGGGCCGCCCCCCGCGCTTGACAAACCGTCCGCTCCGGTTCTACCGTCCACCTTGAACCGGTTCGATGGTACCCGACCCATGGTCGGGTACCAACGGACGGCCCCATCTCGCTGTATCCCCTCGGATGGCGATCGGAGATGGCATACCCCTACGTGAAGCTCGCCGCCGGGATCGCCCTGGCGGCGGGAGCCTTTGCGGCCACGGCGGCCGCCCGGCCGCCGGAGCGACTGGAGATCATCCTCCGACCGCTCTCCGTGCACCAGACGATCCGGGGCTTCGGCGCGTCCGACGCCTGGAGCGTCCAGTTCGTGGGGAAGAGCTGGCCGCTGGAGAAGCGCGAGCGGGTCGCGGACCTGCTCTTCAGCCTGGAGGAGCGGCCGGACGGCTCTCCGGTCGGGATCGGGCTCTCGCTGTGGCGCTTCGACGTCGGGGCGGGCAGCACGCCGCAGGGTGCCGCGAGCAACATCCGCGACCGGTGGCGGCGGACGGAGTCGTTCCTCCGCCCCGACGGCGGCTACGACTGGAGCCGCAAGGCGGGCCAGCGCTGGTTCCTGCGCGCGGCGAAGGAGCGGGGCGTCGAGCACTTCACCGCCTTCTCCAACAGCCCTCCCGTAGCCTTCACCCGGAACGGCCGCGCCAACTCCTCGGGGGGCGACTCCACGAACCTCGCCGCGGACCGCTACGAAGACTTCGCCGGGTACCTCACCCGCGTGGTCGCGCACCTCCAGGAGAGCGAGGGCGTGCACTTCGACTTCGTGAGCCCGGTCAACGAGCCGCAGTGGGACTGGAAGGACGGGCAGGAGGGCAGCCCGTGGCGCAACGCCGAGATCGCGCGGGTCACCCGCGCGCTCGCGCGCTCGCTGGAGGAGGCGGGGCTCGACACGAAGGTGAAGATCGGTGAGGCCGGGAAGCTCACCTATCTCTACGAGCGGGCGGACCGGCCCCGGCGCGGAGACCAGCTGGCGGCCTTCTTCGAGAGGTCCTCGCCGCTCTACCTCGGCGACCTCCCGAACGTCGCGCGCGGGCTCTCCGGGCACAGCTACTGGACCACCTACCCCGCGGACACCCTCGTCGCGGTGCGGGCGAGGGTGAGGGCGCGCCTCGAGCACGTCGACCCGGGCCTGGAGTTCTGGCAGACCGAGTACTGCCTGCTCGAGAACAACCCGCGCGTCCGGGGAGCGGGGCGGCCCGAGGGCATGGACGCGGCGCTCTATGCGGCTCGCGTGCTCCACGCCGACCTCACGGTGGCCGACGCCAGCGTCTGGAACTGGTGGCTCGCGGTGAGCCCCTACGACTTCAAGGACGGCCTCGTGTACGTGGACCGCGACACCCTCGACGGGACGGTGAGCCCTTCCAAGCTCCTCTGGGCGCTCGGCCACTACTCGCGCTTCGTGAGACCGGGAATGGAGCGGATCTCGGTCTCTCGCTCGGACTCGGCCGCGGCGGCCCCGGGGCGGCGCGACGTGCTCGTCTCCGCCTTCACCGACCCCGCCCGCGGTCGCTCCGTGGCGGTCGTCGTGAACACGGGAGCCGATGAGGTCCGGATGAGCTTCGCGGGGGCAGGCGCCCGGCGGCTCGGGCGGTATCTCACCACCGCGCAGCGAGGGGACGACCTCCGCTTCCTCGGCTGGATCCCCGCCGGCCGCGAGATCCGCCTTCCGCCGCGCAGCATGATGACTGTGGTCTTCGACTAGTTCGCCCTACGTTCCCATCGCACCCGAAGTGCCGTGAGCAAACGACCGACGATCAGCGACGTCGCCCAGCGGGCGGGCGTCTCCAAGGGCACGGTTTCGGCCGTGCTGAACGGGAAGGACTCCGTCCACGAGCGGACGCGCGAGCGCGTCCGCGAGGCGATCGAGCAGCTCAACTACCGGCCGAGCGCACCCGCCATGCTGCGCGGCAAGACGCCGAAGCGACGCTCCATCGGCCTGGTGATCAAGGAGATGGACAACCCGTACTACATGGAGATCGCCGCCGGCGCGCTGGCCCAGGGGCGCAAGCACGGGTACACCGTCCTGGTGACCAGCTCCGAGGGAGACTACCAGGCCGAGAAGGAGGCGGTGGAGCTGCTGCGGGACCAGGGCGTCGACGGCCTCATCCTCACCCCCGTCTTCGACGAGGAGACCGACCTCTCGCACCTCTTCGAGCTCAAGCGCCGCAACTTCCCTTTCGTGCTCCTCGAGGAGATCCGCGGCGTGCGGGCGAGCCTGGTGGACGTCGACAACGCGGAGGCGATGCAGGCCGTCGTACGCTCGCTCATCGAGCAGGGGCACACGCGCCTCGTCCACTTCGCAGGCCCCGAGTACTCCATGCACTCCAGGGAGCGCATCGACGGCGTCCAGCGCGCCTTCAGCGGCTCGCAGCTCATCTTCTCCGAGGCGACCGTCATCCCCACCGGCGCCCACCTGCGCGACGGCTACCGCGCCGGCCTCGCCTACTTCCGCGACCTCGACCCCGCCGAGCGGCCCACCGCCGCCACCTGCTACAACGACCTCGTCGCCCTCGGCCTGCTGCGCGCCCTCACCGAGCTCGGCATCCGCGTCCCCGAAGACGTCTGCGTCGTCGGCTACGACGACCTCCCCATCCTCGAATACCTCCCCGTCTCCCTCAGCTCCGTCCACGTCCCCAAGTACGAGATGGGCCAGCGCTCCACCGAGATCCTCATCCACCACATCGAGGCCCAGAAGACACTCCCCCCCCTCAAGATCCACCTCGAGAGCACCCTCGTCGACCGCGGCTCCACCGCCCTCCGCCCGGTCCCCCGCTGAAGAACGTTGACAACCGAAATCCCTCCGCGTACCTTGGCCGAACTGCGTTGAACCGGTTTTTGTGAGTCACCGCACAATCTCTCAATATCCCTTCCCCGCCGATACGGTTCCGGCGGATCTTCCTGTCTCTCATCGGTCATCGGGCATGAACGCCACCCGCCGGGTACCCCTTCGTTCCGCACGGCTGCTGACAATTTCCGCCCTGCTGGCGGGGTGCACGTCGGCGGGGGTCTCGCCCGGGGAGAGCGCACCGCAACCGAGAGCTTCGCTGAGCAAGTACGAGGGCGTTCCGTTCACGGAGAAGGAGCCGCGCGACTGGGAGAACCCGGCGGTCGTCCACGTCAACACCGAGGCGCCGCGCGCGAGCTTCACGGCCTTCCCGAGCGAGGAGGCGGCGCTGCGCTCGCTCGCCAGCGGCCCCATCGCCCCCTTCTACCTGACCGACCACCCCACGGACGCGCCGTGGTACCGCAACCTGGACGGCTACTGGAAGTTCCACTGGTCGCAGCGCCCCGCGGACCGCCCGTACTACTTCTTCAGGACCGACTACGACGACCGCGACTGGGACTCGATCCCCGTTCCCTCCAACTGGGAGCGCGAGGGCTACGGCGTCGCCATCTACACGAACATCAAGTACCCCTTCCACCCCGACGGCCGCCCGACGCCGCCGCAGATCCCGCACGACAGGAACCCGGTGGGCTCGTACCGCCACACCTTCACGGTGCCGGCCGACTGGGACGGGCGGGAGGTCTACCTGCACTTCGGCGCCGTCAGCTCGGCGTTCTACCTGTGGGTGAACGGGCAGAAGGTGGGCTACAACCAGGGGAGCAAGACGGCCGGGGAGTTCGACGTCACCCGCTACGTCCACCCGGGCGAGAACCAGCTCGCGGCGGAGGTCTACCGCTGGAGCGACGCCAGCTACCTGGAGGACCAGGACTTCTGGCGCCTGAGCGGGATCACGCGCGACGTCTACCTCTACGCCCGCCCCCGCGTCCACATCCGCGACTTCTTCGCCCGCGCCGGCCTCACCCCCGACTACCGCGACGGGCGCCTCTCGCTGGACGTGGCGCTGCAGAACTCCGGCGCCCCGGCCGGCCAGTACGCGGTGGAGATGAAGCTCTGGGACGGTGAGCGGGTGATCGCGTCGCAGCGGAAGAGCGTCTCCGTCGCCGACTCGGCCTCCCTGCACTTCGACCAGCCGGTGGAGCACCCGCGCCTCTGGTCCGCCGAGACGCCGAACCTCTACCCGCTCACCCTGACGCTCCTGGGGCCGGACGGGAAGACGGTGGAGTCGGTCGGCAACCGCGTCGGCTTCCGCTCCACCGAGGTGAAGGACGGTCGCTTCCTCGTCAACGGGAAGGCGATCTACCTCAAGGGCGTCGACATGCACGAGCACAACCCCATCACGGCGCACGTGCAGGACGAGGCGACGATGCGGAAGGACCTGCGGTTGATGAAGGAGTTCAACATCAACGCGATCCGCTTCTCGCACTACCCGGAGCCCGAGCGCCTCTACGAGCTGGCGGACGAGTACGGCCTCTACCTCGTCGACGAGGCCAACCTCGAGTCGCACGGGATGGGCTACGACAAGGACGTCACCCTCGCCGACAAGCCCGAGTGGCTCCTCACCCACATGGACCGCACGGAGCGGATGGTGGAGCGGGACAAGAACCACCCCTCCATCATCATCTGGTCGCTGGGCAACGAGGCGGGCGACGGGCACAACTTCCTGGCGACCTACCGCTGGATCAAGCAGCGTGACGGCACGCGGCCCGTGCAGTACGAGCGCGAGGGCGACCAGACGAACGCCCCCGAGCGTCACTCGGACCTGAAGGTCCCGATGTACCCGAGCCTCCGGTACCTGGAGGAGTACGCGAAGAGCGACGCCGACCGGCCGCTGATCATGTGCGAGTACGCGCACGCGATGGGCAACAGCACCGGCAACCTGCAGGACTACTGGGACGTCATCGAGAAGTACCCCAAGCTGCAGGGCGGCTTCATCTGGGACTGGGTCGACCAGGGCCTCCTGGAGCACGATTGGACCGGCGCGCCCTACTGGGCCTACGGCGGCGACTACGGCCCTCCGGGCACCCCGAGCGACGCCAACTTCAACACCAACGGCCTCGTCTTCCCCGACCGCACGCCGCACCCCGGCCTCTGGGAGGTGAAGAAGGTCTACCAGTACGCCGACTTCGAGCCCACCGACCTCGCGGCCGGTACCGTGGCCGTGAAGAACGAGTACGACTTCACCGACCTCTCCGACTTCGACCTCCACTGGACGATCACCGCCGACGGCGTGCCGGTGGACTCCGGCGTGGTGACCACGCTGCGGGCCACGCCGGGGCAGACGGTGAGCGTTCCGCTGGGCTATTCCCTCCCGGCGCCGCGGCCCGGCGCGGAGTACTTCCTCGACCTCGCGCTCACCCGCAAGGCGGCGCACGGGCTCGTTCCGGCGGGCCACGTCGTCGCGACCGAGCAGTTCCAGCTGCCCGTCCATGCCGCCGCCCCGCGCGTCGCCGCGTCGTCGCTCCCCGCGCTCTCGCTGGCGCGCTCCGGCTCCAACGCGACCGTCACCGGGAAGGACTTCACCGCCCGCTTCGACCTGCGCCGCGGCACCCTCGCCTCGCTCTCGTACCGGGGCACCGAGCTGCTGCGCCGCGGCCCGCGGCCCAACCTCTGGCGCGCGGCCACCGACAACGATTGGGGCAGCGGCCTGCCGCGCCGCGCCCGCGCCTGGCGCTTCGCCGGCCAGGAGGACTCCGTCACCGCCGCGCGCGCCGAGCAGACGGCGCCGGGCACGGTGCGCGTGACCATCGACAAGCAGCTCCGCGACGAGGCCGGCCTCCCCGTGGCGACCTTCGCCACCACCTACACCGTCCTCGGCACGGGCGACATCCTGGTCGAGAACGACTTCCGGAAGAGCTCGCCCGACCTGCCGGAGCTGCCCAGGATCGGCATGAACCTGGTGATGCCGGGCGACTTCGAGCAGATGACGTGGCTGGGCCGCGGCCCCTTCGAGAACTACTGGGACCGGAAGACCGCCGCGGAGGTGGGTCTCTACACCAGCTCCGTGCGCGACCAGTACGTGCCCTACATCCGCCCGCAGGAGAACGGCAACAAGACCGACGTGCGCTGGGTGGCGCTGACCGACAGCACGGGCGTGGGGCTGCTCGCGGTGGGCATGCCCCTGCTGGAGGTGACGGCGCACAACAACCTGATCGACGCCTTCGAGTCGCCGGGCGCGGGCTACATCCCGCGGGAGCGGAGCGTGAACCGGCACGCGAGTGACGTGAAGCCGCGCGACCTCGTCTCGCTCGACCTCGACCTGCACCAGATGGGCGTGGGCGGCGACAACTCCTGGGGCGCACAGACCCACGAGCAGTACCGGCTCCTCGCGCCGAGCTATCACTACGCCTTCCGGCTGCGCCCCTTCGACGCGCGGCAGGAGCCGCCCGACGAGCTGGCGCGCCAGCGCTTCGGCCTGGAAACCGCCGGCCGGTAGCAGCCATACCCGCGGCGTCTCCCCGCCGCGCTCATCACCCTGGCCGGGCGCGGACCCGCCCCGGCTCCCCTCCCGTCCCCCGGCCCGCTCGTTCATCGGGCGGGGGCGCGGGCTCCACACCACCTTCCATGGGAGGTCCGCATGACAGTTTTCCGGTCCGCGAGATGCTGGCTCTTCACAGCATTGGCGGCAGGAGGCCTGGTCCTACCTGCGTCGTTACAGGCACAGGCGACGGGGCAGGTCACCGGGACCGTCACCAGCACCACCGGTACGCCGCTCTCGGGCGCGGCGGTGCGGGTGCAGGGAACCGGGCGCGGCGCCGTGACGGGCCAGGACGGCAAGTACGTGATCACCGGGGTGCCGACGGGCGCGCACACCCTGCAGGCGAGCCTGCTCGGCTACACCGAGGCGACGCAGCCGATCACGGTCGGCTCGGGCCAGGCGGTCACGGCCGACTTCCAGCTCGCCGCGAAGGCGCTCCAGCTGGAGGGGCTCGTCGCCGTCGGCTACGGCACTCAGCAGAGGAAGGACCTCACCGGCGCCGTGGCCGCCGTGAACACGGAGGAGCTGGACAAGCGCCCGGTCGCGAACGCCACCGAGGCGCTGCAGGGCATGGCCCCCGGCCTGACGGTCATCGACCGCGGCGGCCGGCCGGGCGACGCCGGCACCATGTTCTTCATCCGCGGCCGCGGCACGCTCAACAGCACCTCGCCGCTGGTGCTGATCGACGGCGTCGAGGGCGACCTGAACGCCATCGACGCCAACGACATCGCGAGCATCTCGGTGCTGAAGGACGCGGCCTCCGCGGCGATCTACGGCTCGCGCGCGGCCAACGGCGTGATCCTGGTCACCACCAAGCGCGGTAAGCCGACGGGGGACATCCAGATCTCCTACAACGGCTACTATGGCATCCAGGGCGTCGAGACCTTTCCCACGCCCCTCGGCCCCCGCGACTACCTCGAGCTCATCGACGAGGCCTACGTCAACGCGGGCCTCGAGCCCCGGTACTCCCAGGAGTACATCGACAACACCGTCAAGGCGGTCAACGGCGACCCGAGCGTCGACCCGCTCAAGTACCCCTGGACCGACTGGCTCGACGTCGTCTTCAACCCCGCGCCGATCCAGAACCACACCCTGAGCTTCCGCGGCGGCAGCGACCTGGCGACCTTCTCGCTCTCGCTGAACTACATGAATCAGCAGGGCCTGATCGCCCAGACCGCGGCCGATCGCTATTCGCTGCGCCTGAACTCGGACTTCCACCCCACCAAGAAGCTGGACACCGGGCTGGACGTCGCCCTGCGCCGCACCTCGAACATCGAGCCGCAGAACATGGGGGGCGTGCTCTGGAACATGTTCCACGACGCTCCGCCGACGACGATGGCGAAGTACCCCGACGGCACCTACGGCTGGGGCTCCACCGGTAACAACCCGCTGGCGTACGCCGAGGCCTGGGGGCGGAACACGACCAAGTACCTCCACGGCCGCGTCGACGCCAAGGCCGACTACCAGCTGCTCGACGGCCTCACCATCCGCACCCTCGGCTCGGTGCAGGCCGGCGACTATGGCTACCGCTCGTGGCGTAACCAGGCGGACTTCCACGACTACTGGAACCCGGACATCATCGACAAGCGGATCTCGCAGAACCGGCTCGACGACCGCAAGTCCAACGACTCGGAGCTCTACCTGCGCGGCCTGCTGGAGTACAAGCACGCCTTCGGCGACCACTCGCTCACGGCGATGGCCGGCTACGAGCAGACCGACCACCACTGGGAGGAGATCCGCGCCATCCGGCAGGGCTTCTACAACAACGACCTGCAGGAGATCAACGTCGGCGACGCCTCGCAGGAGGACACCTGGGGCACCTCGAACGACTGGGCACTGCGCTCGGGCTTCGGCCGCCTCAACTACGAGTACGCGGGCAAGTACCTCTTCGAGGCGAACGCCCGCTACGACGGCTCCAGCCGCTTCGCCAAGGGCCACCGCTACGGCTTCTTCCCCTCCCTGTCGGCCGGCTGGCGCATCTCGCAGGAGCCCTTCTTCAAGAACCACATCGGCTTCATCGACGACCTGAAGCTGCGCGGCTCGTGGGGCGAGATGGGTAACCAGGACATCTCGGTCAACGGCAACCAGCTCTACTATCCGTACTGGTCTCTCGTCAGCCTCGGCCACGACTACGTCTTCGGAGGGCAGCTGGTGAACGGCGCGGCCATCGACGGGCTCGCCAACCGGGACATCTCGTGGGAGAGCACCACGATGTCGGACCTGGGCCTCGACGCCGTCATGCTGAACGGCCGGCTCTCCTTCACGGGCGACATCTATCGCAAGGACACCAACAACATCCTGCAGGACCTGCCCATCCCGGGCATCATCGGGCTGGACGCGCCGGTGCAGAACGCGCTCTCGATCCGCAACACCGGCTGGGAGGCCACGGCCGGGTGGAGCGACCTCGTCGGCGGCTTCAACTACTCCGTCAACCTCAACCTCGCGCACAACACGAACGAGGTGACCGACCTGGCGGGCACCGGCCCCTATATCAGCGGGTGGTGGCTCACGCAGGAGGGCTATCCGCTGGGCACGATCTACGGCTACAAGACCTGCGGCCTCTTCCAGAGCCAGGCGGAGGTGGACGCGCACGCCACGCAGGCCCCGCAGACCGGGCCGGGCGACATCTGCTACGTCGACCAGAACAACGACAACGTCGTCAACAACCTGGACCGCGTCCCGCTGGGCAGCGACATGCCCGCGCTGACCTACGGCTCCACCTGGACGGCCGGCTGGAAGGGCTTCGACGCGAGCGTCTTCTTCCAGGGCGCCTGGGGCGTGCACTACTACATCCAGGGCGCGCTGGTGGAGGGCCCCTTCTGGGAGAACTACACCACCACCGCGTGGCTGGACCGCTGGACGCCGGACAACCCGAACGGCCGCATGCCCAAGCCCACGCTGCGCCTGACGATCGATCACCAGGTCAGCGACTGGTGGGTGTACGACGTCTCCTACGTGAAGGTCAAGAACGCGCAGTTCGGCTACACGCTGCCGCACTCCGTCGCCCGCCCGCTGCACGCGAGCAACCTGCGCCTGTACGTCTCGGGCCAGAACCTGCTCACCTGGACCAAGAGCCCCAATGCCGTGCTGGACCCGGAGGCTCCGTCGGGCCGCGGCAACGTCTACCCGCCGGTGCGCACGGTGTCGGTCGGCGTGAGCGCGTCGTTCTGAAATCCAGCCCTCTGATCACGATAGAGACATGAAACGGAATCTACGACTCACGCTGGTGCTGGGCCTCGGCCTGAGCGTCGCGCTGGCGGGCTGCGACGACGCCTTCCTCACCAAGGTGCCGCCCGACCAGCTCTCGAACGCCAGCTTCTGGAAGCAGGAGAAGGACGCGGTCCTGGCGGTCAACGCCATGTACCCGATGCTCAACGGCTGGAACTACCTCTACTTCGACGCGGCCTCGGACAACGCCTGGGCCCAGAAGTCGTTCTCCGACTGGTACCCGATCGGGAACGGCACCGTCGACGCCTCCAACGGCGTGGTGAACAACATCTGGTACGACTCGTACCGGGCCATCCGTCGCGTGAACGAGTTCCTCGCGCACGTCGACGAGATCAAGGAGATGGACGAGAACCTGCGGGCGCGCCTGAAGGGTGAGGCGCTCTTCCACCGGGCGTACCACTACAACATGCTCGCCAACCTCTACGGCGACGTGCCGCTCGTCCTGACGCCCATCGACATCGAGGACGCCAAGCAGGCCACCCGCACGCCCCGGTCGCAGGTGATCGACCAGGTGCTGAAGGACCTCGACGACGCCGCGGCCGTGCTCCCCGTGACCTACGACGCCGCGGACTACGGGCGCGTCACCAAGGGCGCGGCGCTCGCGCTCAAGGCCCGCGCCGCCCTCTGGGACGGCCGCTACGACGTGGCCGCGCAGGCCGCCAAGGCGGTCATGGACCTCTCGGTCTACAGCCTGGAGCCCAACTACCGCGACCTCTTCACCTACGCGGGCGAGGGCAGCCCGGAGATCATCTACGCCGACCAGCGTCTGAAGGACCAGCGCTCCCAGAGCGCCTTCTCCACCTTCGGGCCGCACTCCATGCAGGGCGGCAGCGACGTGACGCCGCTCCGCTCGCTGGTGGACGCCTACGAGACCGTCGACGGCAGCCCGGTGGACCCCGACAACCCGTACGCGAACCGGGATCCGCGCATGTACGCCACGCTGCTCTACCCCGGCGCCGTCTTCGACGGCGAGGTCTACAACTCGCTGCCGGACAGCCCCACCGCCGACCGGGTGAAGGCCGACTTCAACACCACGGCCACCGGCTACCAGTTCATCAAGTACGTCGACCCGGCGGACCGGGCGAACCCCTCCAACAGCGGCATCGACCTCATCGTGATGCGCTACGCCGAGGTGCTGCTGACGTACGCCGAGGCCAAGATCGAGCTGAACCAGATCGACCAGTCGGTCTACGACGCCATCAACGCCGTGCGCGGGCGCGCGGGCATCACCCTCATCACGCCCGGCAAGAGCCAGACGGAGCTGCGAGACATCGTGCGTCACGAGCGGCGCGTCGAGTTCGCCGACGAGGGGCTGCGCCTCTTCGACATCCGCCGCTGGAAGACCGCCGAGGACGTGATGCCCGGGCAGAGCTACGGCATCAGCTACGTCGACGAGAACGGGCAGGAGCAGAAGATCCCGGCCGACAACCGGATCTTCGATCCCGCGCGTGACTACCTCTGGCCGATCCCGCTCAAGGAGCTGGACCTCAACCCGGGCCTGGGCCAGAACCCGGGGTACCAGTAAACGACGGTTCTGAGTGCTGAGTGAAAGGGGCCCGGGCATCGCAGCGATGCCCGGGCCCCCGCGCGTGGCCCTCTCCCGGCGCGCCGAGACGCGCCACCCTCTCCCGCAAGCGGGCGAGGGGACGGGTGCGGCGCAGTACTGCAGCCCGGGCCCACCCGTAGGATGGGCAGAGCGCAGCGTGCCCATCAGGTCACACCCGATGTTCCACCCCGAAGTCCCGCGACCCCCATGGTATCATTCACGAACCGGCATCCACACCGCTCCGCCTTTCGCCTTCTGCTCGTCGCCCCGCTCCTGACGGCGGGAGGGTGCGCGAGCGCGGGGCACACGGCGCGACCCGCCGCCCCCGCAGGCTACGAGCTCGTCTGGTCGGACGAGTTCGACCACGACGGGCGGCCGGACCCGCACAACTGGACGTACGAGCGCGGCTTCGTGCGCAACCACGAGGCGCAGTGGTACCAGCCGGAGAACGCGCGCGTGGAGGACGGCCGGCTGATCATCGAGGCCCGGCGCGAGCGCCTGCGCAACCCGCGCTACGACTCCACCAGCACCGACTGGCGGCGCAGCCGCGAGTACGCCGACTACACCTCCGCGAGCCTGACCACCCGCGGGCTGCACGCGTGGCGCTACGGCCGCTTCGAGATGCGCGCTCGCATCCCCGTGAGCCCGGGCATGTGGCCCGCCTTCTGGACGGTGGGCGAGCACGGCCGCTGGCCGGCCTCGGGGGAGATCGACATCATGGAGTACTACCGCGACATGCTCCTCGCCAACGTCGCCTGGGCCGGCGCCGACGGGAAGGCCGAGTGGGACGACACCCGCCGGCCGCTCGCGCAGCTCGGCGATTCCGCCTGGGCCAGCCGCTTCCACGTCTGGCGCATGGACTGGGACGAGAAGGAGATCCGCCTCTACGTCGACGACAGCCTCCTCAACACCACCGCCCTCGACAGCACCTTCAACGCGGACGGCAGCGGCGGGAACCCGCTACGGCAGGCCCATCACGTCATCCTGAACCTGGCCATCGGCGGCGACAACGGCGGGGACCCCGGCGCCACGCACTTCCCCGCGCGCTACGAGATCGACTACGTGCGCGTGTACCGGCGGGTGCCCGCCGGCGCGCCGTAGTCGCCCGTGCATGCGAGCGGCCCACCGGGAGGGCTCAGGCCGCGGTGATCCCGGACCCGGAGATCTCGAAGGCGTACGCGTAGTCGCCCGGCGGCGCGCTCGGGAGCGAGATCGCCAGCCCGCTCGCGTCGCGCCGGTAGCGGAGCGGCCCCGGCGCGCCCAGCAGCTCCACTCGCTCCACCCGCCCCGGCGCGTGCGGCGAGCCCTCCGCCAGCGAGGTGATCCGCAGCTCTCCGTCCTCCGGCCAGGCGAGCGCGAAGGCGTAGAGCTTTCCCTCCTTCTGCATGAACCGAAGGTCCCCCGCCGTGTACGGCTTCTGCTTCCCCTCGTTGAAGCCCTGCGCCCGCAGCGGCGCGGCCGACGCCGTGGACGGCCCCTCGCCGTAGACGCTCCACGGCCGCGTGCCGTAGATCGCTCTCCCGTTGACGTCCATCCAGCGGGTGAAGTCGGCCAGGAAGCTCAGCTCGTCACTGTCCGGCGCCCCGTGCCCCGGCAGCGGGATGTTGAGCATCAGGTTGCCGTTCTTGCTCACGATGTCCACCAGCATCTGCGCGACCATCTCCGGCGTCTTGTAGCCGTGGCGATCGAAGAGGGGCCGGTCGTAGTGCCAGTTCCCGATGCAGGTGTCCGTCTGGAAGGGGAGCGGCTGGATCCGGTCGGCGACGCCGCGCTCGATGTCCCACACCATGCACCGCCGCTGCTGCTCGTCCAGGATCTTGCCCGTGATCACCCCCTCCAGCCGCCCGCCGTGCCGCTTCATGTTGCTGTTGTAGAAGTGCGCCGCGAGGCGCAGGCCCACGTCGCTGACGGGGTAGAGCGGCAGCACCGTGTCGTCGAAGTAGATCATGTCGGGGTGGTACCGATCGATCAGCTCGACGGTGCGGCGGTAGAACTTCTCGCAGTACGCCGCGTCCGGCGTGCTGCTGCCCCTGGATGCGTCCCAGTCCCAGACGAGATCCTTGCCCGGCTCGTGGCTCTGGGCGTAGAGCTCCTGCGGGTCGAGCCCGTTCCACCACTGGCCCCGGCCCTGCGCCCGCGTGAGCACACCGTCGTACGGCACGCCCGCCAGCGGACCCTTCGCATCCGAGCCCTGCGCCACCTCGTACCAGCTCCACGCGTGCGCCGCGTGCACCGAGACTCCGAACGGCAGCCCCGCCCGGCGCGCCGCCCGCGCCCACCCGCCGATCAGGTCCTTCTTCGGGCCCAGCGCCACCGAGTTCCATGGCTGATGGCTCGACTGGAACAGGTCCATGTTGTCGTGGTGGTTCGCGAGCGCCATGAAGTACTTCGCGCCGGCCCGCTCGTAGAGCCCCACCAGGTGCTCGGGGTCCCACCGCTCGGCCCGCCACAGATGGATGATCTCCTTGAACCCCGACTTCGACGGATGGCCGTAGCGGGCCAGGTGGTCCTCGTACTGCGGCTCGCCCTGCCGGTACATGTTCCGTGCGTACCAGTCGCCCCGCTCCGGCACGCATTGGGGGCCCCAGTGCGCCCAGATCCCGAACTTCGCGTCGCGGAACCAGTCGGGCGTCCGGTACGCCGCGAGCGACTCCCACGTGGGCTCGAAAGGGCCCTCCACGGAGCCGGCGGCCGCGGCCCGAGCCGCTCGTGGCCACCCTGCTCCGGCACCCAGCCCTACCGCCGCCCCGACACCTCTCCACAGGAATTCGCGTCGCGAAATCGACATGAACGGCTCCTCTGCCTCGGTGGGCGATCCTCTCCGGCGGACACCCGCAATATTCCCGGTCCCGGGGTCCTCCCGCAACCGCGCGCGGTGGGGCCGCGGGCGAGAGGTGGCGCCCGAGCGCGGCGATCCCGCGCCCCGCACTCCCCGTCTTGCAGGTTCCCGCGCCCGGTGCTAGGATGACTTTAGGCCCGTGCGCCTCCCGGCGCATTTGAAACCGGTTTCAGTCTGCTCGACGGCGCTCCAGCCGGTGCGCCCGCTCCCACCCCCGGACACCAGAAAGGACTCTCGTGGACACGCATTCTTCGGCAGGAGCCGGTGAGAGCCCGCGGACGGCGCCCTATCGCGACCCCTCTCTACCGGCGGAGGAGCGGGTGAAGGATCTCCTCTCGCGGATGACGCTGGAGGAGAAGGCCGCGCAGATGGTGGGGGTCTGGCAGAAGAAGGCCGAGCTGCTGCTGGACGAGGCGGGCAACTTCGACCCCGAGAAGGCGCGCCGCTCGTTCGGGGCGGGGCACGGGCTGGGGCAGGTGGGCCGGCCGAGCGACGCGGGCAGCAGCGGTCACGAGCCGGAGAAGGGCAAGGACGCGCGCGGCCAGGCGGAGCTGACGAACGCGATCCAGAAGTTCTTCGTGGAGGAGAGCCGGCTGGGGATCCCGGTGGTCTTCCACGAGGAGGCGCTCCACGGCCAGGCGGCGGTGGGGGGGACGAGCTTCCCGCAACCGATCGCGCTGGGGGGTACGTTCGACCCGGAGCTGGTGGAGGCGCTCTACGCCATGACCGCGGAGGAGGCGCGCTCGCGGGGAACGCACCAGGCGCTCACCCCGGTGGTGGACGTGGCACGCGATCCACGCTGGGGCCGCGTCGAGGAGACCTACGGCGAGGACCCGTACCTCGTCTCGCGCATGGGCATCGCCGCGGTGCGCGGCTTCCAGGGCGACGCCAGCTTCAAGGACGGGAAGCGGGTGATGGCGACGCTGAAGCACTTCGTGGCGCACGGTCAGCCGGAGGGCGGTCAGAACTGCGCGCCGGTGAACGTCTCGATGCGCGAGCTGCGCGAGGTCTTCCTCTTCCCCTTCAAGCAGGCCGTGCAGAAGGCCGGCGCGGTGAGCGTGATGGCCTCGTACAACGAGGTCGACGGCGTGCCCTCGCACGCCAATCGCTGGCTCCTGCGCGACGTGTTGCGCGAGGAGTGGGGCTTCGAGGGCTTCGTCGTCTCCGACTACTACGCCATCTGGGAGCTGGAGTACCGGCCGGACACCCACGGCCACTTCGTCGCCGCCACCAGGAAGGACGCCGCCGCGCTGGCGGTGCGCGCGGGCGTCAACATCGAGCTCCCCGAGCCCGACTGCTACCTCAACCTCGTCGAGCTGGTGCGCGAGGGCACGCTGCAGGAGTCGCAGCTCGACGACCTCGTCGGCCCGATGCTCCTCTGGAAGTTCCGCATGGGCCTCTTCGACGACCCCTACGTCGACCCGGCCGAGGCGGAGCGCATCGTCGGCTCGGACCGGAATCGCGAGCTGGCCCTCCAGGCCGCGCGCGAGGCGATCATCCTGCTGAAGAACGAGGGCTCGGCGCTGCCGATCGACCCGGCGAAGATCTCCACGATCGCCGTCATCGGCCCGAACGCGAATCGCAGCCTCCTCGGCGGCTACAGCGGCGTGCCGAAGCACAACGTCACCGTGCTGGAGGGCATCCGCGCGCGCCTCGGCGACGGCGTGAAGGTGCTGCACGCCGAGGGCTGCCGGATCACGCAGGGCGGCTCGTGGAACGAGGACGCCGTCGTCCCCAGCGACCCCGAGGAGGACCGCCGGCTGATCGCCGAGGCGGTGGAGGTGGCGAAGCAGGCCGACGTCGTCGTGCTCGCCGTCGGCGGCAACGAGCAGACCTCGCGCGAGGCGTGGGCGCGCTCGCACATGGGCGACCGCACCAGCCTGGAGCTGGTGGGGCTGCAGAACGAGCTGGCGAAGCAGCTGCTCGAGACCGGCAAGCCCGTCGTCGCGCTCCTCTTCAACGGCCGCCCGCTCGCCGTCGAGTACCTCGCCGGGAACGTCCCCGCGCTGCTGGAGTGCTGGTACCTGGGGCAGGAGACCGGGCGCGCTGTGGCGGAGGTGCTCTTCGGCGACGTCGCTCCCTCGGGCCGGCTGCCGATCAGCGTCCCGCGCTCGGTGGGGCAGCTGCCCGTCTACTACAATCACAAGCCCTCCGCGCGGCGCGGCTATCTCTGGGACGAAGCGACGCCGCTCTTCCCCTTCGGCTACGGGCTCGGCTACACCACCTTCGCCATCGAGAACGTGCGGCTGGAGAAGGAGGCGATCGCGCGCGACGGCTCGACGCGCGTCCTCGCGGAGGTGACGAACACCGGCGAGCGCGAGGGCGTGCAGGTGGTGCAGATGTACATCCGCGACCGCGTCAGCTCCGTGACCCGTCCGGTCAAGGAACTGAGGGGCTTCCAGCGGGTCTCACTGCGGCCGGGCGAGACGAGGACCGTCGCGCTCGACATCACCCCCGACTCCCTCGCCTTCTTCGACATCGACATGCGGTACGTCGTCGAGCCGGGCGAGTTCGAGATCATGGTCGGCAGCTCCTCGCGCGACGAGGACCTCGAGAAGGTGATCCTGCAGGTTCATCCCTGAACGACCGGACCCCAGGCCCCCCATGCCCAACAGCACCGAGAAGCTTCCCGTCCGGGAGAAGGTTGGCTACGCGCTAGGCGACACCGCGGCCAACTTCGTCTTCCAGACGATGATCATCCTGCAGCTCGCCTTCTACACCGACACCTTCGGGATCACGGCGGCGGCCGCGGGCACGCTCCTCCTCGTCGTTCGCTTCTGGGACGCCATCTTCGACCCCATCATGGGGGTCATCGCCGACCGCACCAGCACGCGCTGGGGCAAGTTCCGCCCCTGGATCCTCTGGACGGCCGTGCCGTTCGGGATCATGGGCTTCCTCACCTTCGCCACGCCCGACCTCAGCCCGACCGGCAAGCTGATCTACGCCTACGTCACCTACATCCTGCTGATGACGGTGTACTCGGCGAACAACCTGCCCTACTCGGCGCTGAGCGGGGTGATGACCGGCGACGTCGCGGAGCGCACCAGCCTCTCGCAGTACCGCTTCTTCTTCGCCATGCTCGCCCAGCTCGTCATCCAGATGCTCGCGCTGCCCATGGTGGACCACTTCGGGCACGGCAACAGCGCGCTCGGCTACAAGGTGACGATGGGGATCTTCGGCGCGCTGGCCATCGTCTTCTTCCTCATCACCTTCGCCAGCACCAGGGAGCGCATCCACCCGCCGCCCAACCAGGAGTCCAACGTCCGGAAGGACTTCGCGGACCTGCTGAGGAACGGCCCCTGGAAGGCGATGTTCGCGCTGACGATCATCCTCTTCATCACGCTGGCGATGCGCGGCTCGGTGGTCGTCTACTACTTCCGCTACTTCGTGAGCGGCGCCGTCCTGACCGACTTCGTCGCCGGGCTGCCCGCCTGGGTGACGGCGGTGCTGCCGGGCGACCCCGCGACCGTGGGCTTCAGCCTCTTCAACGGCCTGGGAACGATCGCCACCATCGTCGGCGTCGTCCTCTCCAAGCCGCTCGCCGTGGCCTGGGGCAAGCGCAACCTCTTCATCGTGGGGCTCTGCTTCACCGTCGTCTTCACCTTCGTCTTCCTCTTCTTCCCGCCGCAGGCGCTCGGGCTGATGTTCGGCGCCGAGATCCTGCGCCAGTTCGCCTACGGCTTCACCATCCCGCTGCTGTGGGCGATGATGGCCGACGTGGCGGACTTCTCGGAGTGGAGGAGCGGCCGGCGCGCCACGGGCGTCGTCTTCTCGGCGATCGTCTTCGGGCTGAAGGCCGGCCTCGGCGTCGGCGGGGCGCTCGCGGCCTACGTGCTCTCGCTCTTCGGCTACGTGCCCAACGTCGCCCAGACCGCCCGCGCGCTGCACGGCATCGTCTACAGCATGAGCATCTTCCCGGCGATCACCTTCGCCATCTGCGTCGTGATCCTCTTCTTCTACAAGATCAACAAGGGCCTGGAGATCGAGATCACGGAGGATCTCGCCCGGCGCCGGCGCGAGTACGAGCTCACGCCGCTTCCCACCGCACCCTGAATCCGGAGCGTACCGTGACGACCCCAACGCTGTCCCGTTCGACCAAGGCGCTCTCCGGCGTGCTCGCCGCCGCGCTGGCGCTGAGCGCGTGCGCCTCCTCGCGGTCCTCGGTGGCCGTGATGGACCCGCCGGCGCCGGCGCCCACGATGCAGCCGGTCGCGCGCCCCGCCGCCCCGGCGCGCGACACCCTCCCCGCGCTCAAAGACGTCTTCAAGGACGACTTCCTCGTCGGCGTCGCGCTCAACGAGGCCCAGTTCAGCGGCGAGGATCCCATCTCCGACGCCGTCGTGAAGGCGCAGTTCAACGCCATCTCGCCCGAGAACACGCTGAAGTGGGAGGTCGTCCACCCGCGGCCCGGCGTCTACGACTTCTCGGGGGCGGACAAGTACGTCGCCTTCGGCGAGCGCAACCACATGTTCATCCTGGGGCACAACCTCATCTGGCACAGCCAGACGCCGAAGTGGGTCTTCGAGGACGCCAGCGGCAAGCCGGTCGGCCGCGACACCCTGCTGGCCCGCATGCGCGACCACATCATGACCGTCGTCGGCCGCTACAAGGGCCGCATCGACGGCTGGGACGTGGTGAACGAGGCGCTGAACGAGGACGGCACGCTGCGCCAGTCGCCGTGGCTGAAGATCATCGGGCCGGACTACATCGCGAAGGCCTTCCAGTTCGCGCACGAGGCCGACCCCTCCGCGCAGCTCTACTACAACGACTACTCGCTGGCGAACACCCCGAAGCGCCAGGGCGCCATCCGGCTCATCCGCCAGCTGCAGTCGCAGGGCATCCCCGTCGCCGCCGTGGGCATGCAGGGCCACGTGAAGATGGACTGGCCCTCTCCCGCGCTGATGGACTCCGCGATCACGGACTTCGCCAAGCTCGGCATCAAGGTGAACATCTCCGAGCTCGACGTCGACCTGCTCCCGCGCGCCACCCGCAGCATGGGCGCGGACGTGGCCACGCGCGCCGCGCTCGCGGACAGCGTCAACCCGTACCGCAGCGGTCTCCCCGACTCGGTGCAGCAGGCGCTCGCGCGGCGCTACGCCGGCCTCTTCCAGGTCTTCGTGAACCACGCGGCGGACATGGACCGGGTGACCTTCTGGAACGTCACCGACCGCGAGTCGTGGCTCAACAACTGGCCCGTCCCCGGCCGCACCGCCTATCCCCTGCTCTTCGACCGCAACGGCAAGCCCAAGCCGGCGTTCTTCGCCGTGGTGCGGGTGGGGGAGGGGCGGTGAACGGCGGTGCCAGGTGCCAGGTGCAAAGTGCCAAGCAACGGAAGCGCTGAGTGCTGAGTGCGCGGGGGGCGGGCATCGGTGAGATGCTCGGGCCTCTGCGCGCGGGCCCTCACCCGGCGCGCTGAGACGCGCCACCCTCTCCCGCAAGCGGGCGAGGGGAATAACTGCAGTTCTGGTGCGGACCTCGGGTGCACCGTCCTCCCTCCGCGGTCATCCTGAAGGAGGAACGACGGAAGGATCTAGCGGGCGTTGCGGGCGAACCTCGCTCCGAGGGCGAATAGATCCTCCTTCGCTTCGCTCAGTGCCCGCGAAGGTTCGCAAGCTCAGGATGAGAGACGCACAAGCCGATGGGCACGCTCTGCTTTGCCCATCCTACGGGTGCGCGCACGGGCGGCAGTACTGCCCGACACCCGTCCCCTCGCCCGCTTGCGGGAGAGGGTGGCGCGTCTCAGCGCGCCGGGTGAGGGCCCGCGCGCAGAGGCCCGAGCATCGGCGCCATGTCCGGGCCCCGTTCACCCGTTCACCCGTTCACCCGTTCACCCGTTCACCCGTTCAGCGGTCCTCTCTTCCGGAGCGATTCATGGATCGGCATTACCTCCGCCCCGTCCCGCTCGGCGCCGCGCTACTGGCGGGCGTGATCTTCACCCTGGCCGTGCCCGCGCGCGCGGAGGCGGCGGGGCCGCCCGCGGCGGCTCCGGTGCCGGAGAGCCCCCCGACCATCGGCGCCTCCTACGTCTCCGCGCAGGACGGTCGGGGGCGCTTCCCGCTCTCGAGCGGCGGGCACTCGGCGCCGCTCTACGTCGACGGCGGCGACTGGCCGGGCGTCGTCCGCGCGCTGCAGGACCTGCAGGCCGACATCGGCCACGTGACGGGCGCGCAGCCGACGCTCTCCATCGACTCGGTCCATTCGTCCGGCTCGGGCCCGCGGGGCGGCGCGGTCGTCCTGGTCGGGACGCTGGGCAGGAGCCCGGTGATCGACCGGCTGGTGCGCGAGAAGAAGCTGAACGTGGACGGGATCGCGGGGCGCTGGGAGACCTTCGTCGTCCAGCCGGTGGAGAGACCGCTGCCGGGTGTCGACCGGGCGCTGGTGATCGCCGGTAGCGACAAGCGCGGCACCATCTACGGCATCTACGACCTCTCGGAGCAGATCGGCGTCTCGCCGTGGGCGTGGTGGGCCGACGTGCCGGTGCGGCACCGGGATGCGCTCTTCGTCCTCCCCGGCCGCCACAGCGACGGGACGCCGGCGGTGAAGTACCGCGGCATCTTCCTCAACGACGAGGCCCCCGCCCTCTCCGGCTGGGTCAACCAGACCTTCGGCGGCTTCAACCACCGGTTCTACGAGCACGTCTTCGAGCTCATCCTGCGGCTGAAGGGCAACTACCTGTGGCCGGCGATGTGGGGCAACGCCTTCAACGACGACGACAAGCTCAACCCGAAGCTCGCCGACGAGTACGGCATCGTGATGGGCACCTCGCACCACGAGCCGATGCTGCGCGCGCAGCAGGAGTGGAAGCGCTACGGCTCGGGGCCCTGGGACTACACGACGAACGACTCGACGCTCCGCGCCTTCTGGCGCCAGGGCATCGTGAACATGGACTCGCACGAGAGCATCGTCACCGTCGGGATGCGGGGCGACGGCGACAAGCCGATGACGCAGGGCACCGCGATCTCGCTACTCGAGCGCATCGTCCGCGACCAGCGCCAGATCATCGCGGACGTCACGGGCAAGCCCGCCTCCGCCACGCCGCAGCTCTGGGCGCTCTACAAGGAAGTGCAGGACTACTACGACCAGGGCATGCGCGTGCCCGACGACGTCACGCTCCTCTTCAGCGACGACAACTGGGGCAACATCCGGCGGCTACCGCAGCTCGGGGCGAAGCCGCGCTCGGGCGGCTACGGCATCTACTACCACTTCGACTACGTCGGCGGCCCGCGCAACTACAAGTGGATCAACACCAATCCCATCGCGCGGGTGTGGGAGCAGATGCACCTGGCCCACGAGTACGGCGCCGACCGCATCTGGATCGTCAACGTCGGCGACCTGAAGCCGATGGAGTTCCCCATCTCCTTCTTCCTCGACTACGCCTGGAGCCCCGACGCGTGGCCGGCGGAGAAGCTGCCCGAGTACACGCGCGAGTGGGCCGCGCAGCAGTTCGGCCGCGCATACGCCGACTCCATCGCGGACATCCTGACCGCGTACACCAAGTACAACGGTCGCCGCAAGCCGGAGCTGCTCGACACGCTCACCTACAGCCTCACGAGCTACCGGGAGGCCGAGCGGGTCACGGCGGCGTACGACAGCCTCGCCGCGAAGGCGCGCCGGATCGAGGCCGCGCTCCCCGCCGAGTACCACGACGCCTACTACCAGCTCGTGCTCTACCCGGTGGAGGCCAGCGCGAACCTCAACGAGCTCTACGTGACGGCGGCGAAGAACCACCTCTATGCCCGGCAGATGCGCGCCGCCACCAACCGCATGGCCGACTCGGTGCGCGCCCTCTTCGAGCGCGACGCGCGGCTCTCGCACACCTACAACGAGGTGATGGCCGGCGGGAAGTGGGACCACATGATGGACCAGACGCACATCGGCTACACCTACTGGCAGGAGCCGCCGCGCAACGTGATGCCGCGCGTGACGGTGATCCAGGTGCCCGAGCCCGCCGAGATGGGCGTGGCGATCCAGGGATCGGAGCGCGCCTGGCCGGGCTTCTTCCCCGGCGGTAGGAACGCCGAGCCGACGCTGCCGGCGTTCGATCCGTATCAGAAGCAGAGCTACTACGTCGAGGTCTTCAACCGCGGGCGGGCGCCCTTCGACTTCACCGCGAAGGCGGCCGAGCCGTGGGTGACGGTCTCGCCGGCGCAGGGCCGGGTCGACGAGCAGCAGCGGCTGTGGGTGAGCGTGGACTGGGCGAAGGCCCCGACGGGCACCCACCAGGTCCCCATCACCATCACCGGGGCGGGCGGCAGACCGGTGGTGGTGCAGGCGGTGGTCGACAACCCGGCGACGCCGACGCCCGCGCAGGTGCGCGGCTTCGTCGAGGGCGACGGCTACGTCTCGATGGAGGCGGCGCACCACTCGCGCGCCGTGGGCGCCGGGCCCGTCCACTGGCAGACGATCCCGGACCTGGGCCGCACCCTCTCGGGCGTCGAGGCGCTCCCCGTCACCACGCCGGCGCAGACGCCCGGCGGGAAGAGCCCGCACCTGGAGTACCGCATGTACCTCTTCAAGGGCGGGGACGTCGACGTGAGCGCCTACGTCTCGCCGACGCTGAACTTCAACGCCCGCCCGCAGGGCCTGCGCTACGCCGTCTCCTTCGACGACCAGCCCCCGAAGATCGTGAACATCCTCGCGGACAGCTCGAACAGGGCGTGGGAGAAGGACGTCAGCGACGCCGTCAACCTGACCACCACCCGCCTCCACGTGGACGGCCCCGGCGAGCACGTGCTGAACTTCTGGCTCGTCGACCCGGGCGTGGTGCTGCAGAAGCTGGTGGTCGACGCGGGCGGCGTGAAGCCGACCTACCTGGGCCCGCCCGAGAGCTGGCGCAACCCGACGGCAGGCGGACGATGAACCCGATGATGCGGCACCCGGTGCGGGCCGGATTCCTCGCCCTCCTCCTCGCGGCCGCGGGGGCGGGGGCGGGCCGCGCGCAGGCGCCCACGCTGAAGCTGAGCGCGGACACCACCCTCAGCGCGCGCGGGCTGGACGTGCTCGTCTTCAACAACTGGTACAGCGGCCTCTTCAGCGACTCCAAGCTGAGCGGCGTCGAGCTCATCCAGCACGGCGTGCGCATCGCCACCAACGGTGACGTGCGGCTCTCCAACACGCCGGGGCAGTGGGATCCCATCCCCACGTTCTCGGGGCGGCGGCTCGACGGGGACGGCGGCATCGAGGCCTCGCTCGCCTATCCCGACTACGCCTTCCACTATCGCGTCCAGGTGCGGCCGAGCGGCGAGGGCTTTCTCGTCCGGGTGGTGCTCGACCAGCCGCTCCCCGAGCGGCTCGAGGGGCGCGCCGGCTTCAACCTCGAGTTCCTCCCCTCGGCGTACTTCGGGAAGGCCTACCTGATGGACGGCCGCCCCGGCCAGCTGCCGCGCGCGGCGGGTGACTCCATGTACCGCGACCCGGACGGCGCGCTCCAGGCGGCGCCCTTCGCCACCGGCGGCACGCTCGTCCTCGCGCCCGGTGACCCGGAGCGGCGCGTCACCATCCAGGGCCACGGTGCCACCCTCTCGCTCTACGACGGGCGCGACCTGGCGCAGAACGGGTGGTACGTGGTGCGCACCCCCATCCCCGCCCACCGGACGGGCACGGTCGTCGAGTGGCTCGTCACCCCGAGCCGCATCCCCGGCTGGACGCGCGCGCCGGTAATCGCCCACTCCCAGGTCGGCTATCACCCGGACCAGGAGAAGGTCGCCATCCTGGAGCTGGACCCGAACTACGCCGGGCCGCTGGACGTGACGCTCACCCGCATCACGCCCGACGGCCGCAGCCTGCCGGTGCTGCACGGCGAGGCGCAGCCCTGGGGCCGCTACCTCCGCTATCACTACGCCCGCTTCGACTTCAGCGCGGCGAAGGAGCCGGGGCTCTACGTCCTCGAGTTCGGCGGAGTACGGACCGAGC
>DASSTO010000153.1:0-8618 GCA_035707865.1 Longimicrobiaceae bacterium
GAAATGTCCGTGGATCCACGAGGCCCGCTCCACCACGCGGCCGGCAACCTTCCAGGCCGGAGCGCCGGGCGCAGGTCCGCTGTCGTGCTTTCGGAGAACGTAGGGACGGTCGGACGACCGGTGCCCGGTGGCCCGAACGACTCCCGGCTCGCGGAGGGGAGGCCGAAGGCACGCTGAGGAGGACAGGTGGTGATCAACGCGCCGCGGTGTTCGCAGAGCCCTCCTCCGAGTGCTCCCAGGAGCGCACGAAGCCATTCTCGTGCGCTATCTTGGCGAGTTCTCGTTCCAGCCAATCCCGGTGGTCCGGGGCAGGACCTCAGCCTGCGCGCTCGCGGACGGTGACGACGCTCCGCAGCTTGACCGGCGAGCGGCCGCACGGGTAGTATACGGCGTATACGCAAGATACGGAGCCCGACACAGTCACACCGGAGGGCCAGGACATGGCGACCATGAGTGTTCGCGTGGACGATTGGCTGAAGGCGGAGATCGAGGAGTTCTGGCGTACCCACGGCCAGGGACCATCGAGCGGACTCAGGCACGTAGCGCAGGAGTGGTGGGCGATGCAGCACTTCCCGGCCATCGTCTTCCGGGACGGCGTGTCGGGCCGGCGCGCTGCGCTCCGCGAGGGGCCGGACGTGTGGGAGGTTGTGGCCGTGGCGCGGGACTACGGGAAGGACGTGGAGGGATTCCGCGAGCACTTCGCCCCGTTCGTTCCGGCCGATCATCTCGACCAGGCCCTCGCGTACGCGGAGCGGTTTCCAGATGCGGTCGATGCGATGATCGAGCAGAACGAGCGGGTGGAGCGTATGCTGGCCACCGGCAAGTGAGTGCTTCTCCGCCCTCCGGGATGGAGCTGCGTTTCGTCTTCGATCAGCACGTCAGTGGCCCGGCGCTGCGTCAGCTCCGCGAGCGGGGCATCGACGTGGTCCACGTTGCGGAGGTGGGCCTCGCCTCCGCGACGGATCCGGAAATCTTCCGATGGGCGGTCCATGAGGGCCGGATCGTGGTGACGCGGAACTATCGAGACTTCGCGCCCCTGGTGGATGCGTACGCCCGTCAGGGCATCGACTTCCCTGGCGTCCTGTTCTACGCCACGTCCGTTCGGCACGGCGATGTAGGTCACCACGTGCGCGCGCTACTGGAGTGGATCGACGCGTCGGTCGCGGCCGGAAGGAGTGCCGCGGCGAGCGCTTCGGCGTGGTTGCGATGACGCGGCGCGAGGCGGGACCCGCACGATTCGCGGGAGAACGGATGTTGCACAGAGCGGGTTCGCTCTCGCGCCTCCCGCCGGCGCAGCGACCGTAGCCGGCCGGCGCGGACCGGGAGCCAGGCCCCGGCGCGTCCCTACGCGGGCGCCGGGGCCCGCGAACTCATCCGCACCCCGAGACCCACATGAGCCCGGACGTACTCACGCGCAACAACGTCAAGGTCTTCGGCGCCGGTACGCAGCCGATGGTCTTCGCGCACGGATTCGGGTGCGACCAGAACATGTGGCGCTTCGTGGCGCCGGCGTTCGCGGACGACTACCGCATCGTCCTCTTCGACTACGTGGGCTCGGGTCGCTCGGATCTGAGCGCCTACGAAGCCGATCGATACGGCCGGCTGGACGGCTACGCGCAGGACGTCCTCGACGTCTGCCATGCGCTGGAACTGGAGGACGTCATCCTGGTGGCCCATTCGGTGAGCAGCATGATCGCCGTGCTCGCGGCCAACCGGGAGCCCGATCTCTTCGAGAGCCTGATCCTCATCGGCCCGTCGCCGCGCTACATCAACGATCCGCCGGAGTACGTGGGCGGCTTCGAGCGCGGCGACATCGAGGGCCTGCTCGAGATGATGGACAGGAACTACATCGGCTGGGCCAACTTCCTGGCGCCCGCCATCATGAAGAATCCGGAGCGGCCGGAGCTGGGCGAGGAGCTGACGGAGAGCTTCTGCTCCACCGACCCGGTGATCGCGCGACGCTTCGCGGAGGCGACCTTCTTCGCCGACAACAGGGCCGACCTGGCGCGCGTGCGCGTTCCCGCCCTCATCCTCCAGTGCTCGGACGACATGATCGCGCCCGCCGAGGTGGGCGAGTACCTCCACCGCCAGCTGCCGGGGAGCACGCTCCGGCAGATGCAGGCCACCGGGCACTGCCCGCACATGAGCCATCCCGAGGAGACCATCGAGGTCATCCGGGAATACCTGGCCCCGGCGCACGTCGGGTGACCGGCGGAGCCGCGTGGACCCGGTAGTGCTCGTGGACGAGCTGCTGGACACGGCGCCTTGCGGCTTCCTCTCCTTCACGGAGGACGGCACCCTCACGCGCCTGAACGCCACCCTCCTCGGTATGCTCGGCTATGGCCGCGACGAGCTCGTGGGGCGGCACGTCGAGCAGATCCTCACGGTCGGGAGCCGCATCTTCTATCAGACCCACTGGTTCCCCCTCCTGCGCCTGCACGGACGCGCCGAGGAGATCTTCCTTCTGCTGCGCTCGAAGACCGGCGAGGACCTGGGGGTGCTCGTGAACGCCGCACGTCGGGAGCGGGGTGGGGAGGTCGGCTACGACTGCGTCCTGATGCGGGTCCGCGAGCGGCAGAAGTACGAGGACGAGCTGCTGCGGGCGAGGCGGGTCGCGGAGGAGGCGCGCGCCGACACGGAGGCGCGGGCGGAGGAGCTCCGGGAGGCGAATCGGCGGCTCGAGGCTCAGGCGACGGAGCTGGAGCTCCAGCGGCAGCAGCTCCAGGAGCAGGCAGCCGAGCTGGAGGTGGCGAGCGAGGAGCTCCAGGTCGCGAACGACGATCTCCTCGCGAGGACGGAGGAGGCGGAGGGGCTGCGCGCAGCGGCGGAGGACGCCAACCAGGCGAAGAGCACCTTCCTCGCCGTGATGAGTCACGAGCTACGCACGCCGCTGAACGCGATCAGCGGCTACATCCAGATCCTGGAGATGGAGATCCACGGGCCCCTGACCGACGCCCAGCGCGACGACCTCGGGCGCATCGGCCGCAGCCAGCGCCACCTGCTGGGCCTCATCAACGACATCCTCAACCTCTCGCGCATCGAGGCGGGGCGCATCGAGTACCAGATCGAGAGCGTGCCGGTGGAGGAGATCGTGGCCGGAGTGACTCCGATGATCGAGCCGCAGCTCGGCCGGAAGAACGTCGCCTTCACCGTCGACGTCGAGCCCGGATCGGTGGTTCGGGCGGACCGGGAGAAGGCCCAGCAGGTCCTCATCAACCTGCTGGGCAACGCCGCGAAGTTCACCCCCGCGGGCGGCCGTGTGCGGCTCGACGCGGCACCGGCCAACGGGGGCGCCGACCGGCTCCTGATCCGCGTGAGCGACACGGGGATCGGCATCCGCCCGGAGGAGCTGTCCTCCGTCTTCGAGCCGTTCGTACGGGCGAACAACAGCCGGACGCGGGGCACCGAGGGCTCGGGGCTCGGGCTCGCGATCAGCCGGCAGATGGCGCGGGGGATGGGTGGCGAGCTCACGGCCGAGAGCACGCCGGGGGAGGGGAGCGTCTTCACGCTGGCGCTGCCGACGGGCGCGGGGCCGTAGTCCGCCGGGGCTCACCCGTCAGCGCGCGGGTGGCCGGGCTCGGAAGTTGCTCCCCGGCGGGTGCGACCCGGGTGAATCCAACGGACGAACGCATGGGAATCTCGCTGAATCCATCCCACCTGAAGCTCTACGGCGAGGTCGCGGCCCTGCTGGTGAAGTACGGCAACGGCGACCTCGTCCGTCAGGCAGGATTGGATGAAGCGCTTCCGGAGGAGACGCCCGCAACGGAGCAGGGACGGGTGCCGGAGGCGGCGGAGCTCGCCGCGGACCTGGAGCGGCTCGGTCCGACGTTCGTGAAGCTGGGCCAGCTCCTCTCCACCCGCCCCGACCTCCTTCCCGAGCCGTACATCGACGCACTCTCGCGGCTCCAGGACCAGCTGGAGCCGTTTCCGTTCGAGGAGGTGGAGCGGATCGTCTCGACCGAGCTGGACGCGCCGATCTCCGAGCTCTTCTGCTGGTTCGACCGTGAGCCCCTCGCGGCGGCGTCTCTGGGCCAGGTCCACCGGGCGGAGCTGATGGATGGGCGATCCGTCGCGGTGAAGGTGCAGAGGCCGGGCATCCGCGAGCGGATCACGACGGATATGGAGGCGCTGGAGGAGGTGGTCGGTTTCCTGGATCGCCACACCGAGGTGGGCAGGCGCTACGGCGTGGCGCGAATCCTGGAGGAGTTCCGCAAGAGCATCCTCGGCGAGCTCGACTACGAGCGCGAGGCCGCGAACATGACCACGCTCGCCCGGAACCTCGCGGAGTTCGATCGCATCTACATCCCGGTGGCGATCGGGGGTCACACCACCTCGCGCGTGCTGACGATGGAGTACGTGCGAGGGCGGAAGCTCACCCGGCTGAGCCGCCTGGCGCGCTGCGAGGTGGACGGGGAGGAGCTCGCGGAGCAGCTCTTCCAGGCCTACCTGAAGCAGATCCTGGTGGACGGCTTCTTTCACGCGGACCCGCACCCGGGCAACGTCTTCCTCACCGACGACGGGCGGCTCGCGCTGCTGGACGTGGGGATGGTCGGGCGGCTCACGCCGGAGCTCCGGACCCGGCTGCTGCGCTTCATGCTCGCCATCGGCGAGGGGCGGGCGGAGGACGCGGCCGGGGTGATGGTGCAGATCGGAGATCCTCAGCCGGGCCGCTTCGACGAGAAGGCATTCACCCGCAGCGTCGCGGAGCTCGTGCTCCGGCACGAAGCGCTGCCCGCGGAGAAGATCCAGCTCGGCCGGATCGTGATCGAGCTATCCCGGAGCGCGGGGGAGTGCGGGGTCTGGCTGCCGGAGGAGTTCCCGACGCTCGGCCGCGCGCTCCTGGCGCTCGACCGGGTGGGCCGCACGCTGGACCCGACGCTCGACCCCAACGCCGCCATCCGGAGCAACGCGGCGGAGATCCTGCGGCGCAGGCTCCTGGAGTACGTCTCCCCCGCCCACGTCCTCGACCAGCTGCTCGAGCTCAACGAGTTCATCCAGCGCTTTCCCGCCCGCCTGAACCAGGTGACGGACGCCCTCGCCCGCAACGAGCTGGAGATCGGCATCCGCGTGCGCGACCAGCTGTGGCTCACCGAGGGGCTGCAGAAGATCTCCAACCGAATCGCCACCGGGCTCGTCCTGGCGGCGCTGATCGTCGGAGCGGCCATGCTGATGCGGGTGGACACCACGTGGCGCATCCTCGGGTACCCGGCGGTCGCGATGGTGCTCTTCCTGGCCGCGGCCATCCTCGGGCTCGGGCTCGTCGTCAGCACCCTCGTGAACGACGTGCGCGCGCGACACAAGGACTGACCCGCAGCGTGCGGAGGGGCGAACGGACCGGCCCCGCACACCCGGAGGTGCGCGGGGCGGGCCATGGGCAGGGGCGATCCGGGCTATTCGTCCCTGTGCTTCGCGTGCTGGGAGTACCCGAACTCCACGAAGCCACGGACGTCCGGCCAGGCACCGTACCGGCTGCTCTGCTCCTCGCCCCACCCCCCGCGCAGCTCGGGCTCGATCTCCTCGAAGCTGCGGTCCTGGTAGTCGGGGTTCTGCGCAGCGACGTCGCCGAGCTGGTACATCGGCCGCACGTCCTCGTAGTCGCGCCCGCCTCCGCCGCGCGGGTCCTCCGACGTTGATCGGCTCCCGGTCCGCATCTCCCCACCGGCCCGGAAGCCGCCCTCGTCCGTCGCCTCACCCTGGAGGGTCGCCTCGAAGTGGCGGCGGCATTCGCGGTCCTGCCGCTCGCCGAAGCCCGACGAGGAATCCTGCTGCCGCGAGGCCCGGGACCACCACCCGCCCATCGAGTCCACGGCGTTTCCGAAGACCGAGTTCAGGAAGTTCATCCCGGTATCGGCGGCCTGGCCCGCCAACCCGCCGACACCCTCGCCGATCTTCTCGAAGTTCCCCTCCGCTCCGCCCGATGAGCCACTCTCTCGCATGCCGCCTCCTCGGTGTTTCTCCTCTCGCTCCTGACGTGGATTGGAGCCCCGAGGGCGCAAGAAGTGCGCCCCGCGCGGCCCTGGACGGCACCTGTCTGTGCTCCGCCTCCACGCCGCCCGGTGGCGGCGTTCACGGCATGTGCGGCTACCACGCGGCGCGCACGGCGCTTGCGGGCCGGCCGGCGAGCGCGTAGATCCCTGCGGCGTTCCAGAGCCCCATCCCCGTTCCCGGAGACAGACGTGGCATCCGACAAGGTAGTCCTCGCGTACAGCGGCGGTCTCGACACCGCCTGCATCCTGAAGGTCCTGCTGCAGCGCGGCTTCGAGGTGATCGCCTACGTGGCGGACGTGGGCCAGAAGGAGGACTTCGACGAGGTGGCCGAGCGCGCCGTCCGCACCGGCGCGAGCAAGGTGTACGTGGAGGACCTCAAGCGGCCGTTCGTCACCGACTTCATCTTCCCGGCCGTGGCGGGCAACGCGATCTACGAGAACCGCTACCTGCTGGGCACCTCGCTCGCGCGACCGCTCATCGCGAAACGTCAGGTGGAGATCGCGGTGAAGGAGGACGCGGCCTACGTGGCGCACGGGGCGACGGGGAAGGGGAACGACCAGGTGCGCTTCGAGCTGGCCTACGCCGCTCTCGCGCCGCACCTGAAGGTGATCGCGCTGTGGAAGGACCGCGAGTTCCTGAACCGCTTCCGGGGGCGCAGCGATCTCATCGCCTTCGCGCGAGAGCAGGCGATCCCCGTCGAGGCGACGGTGGAGAAGCCGTACTCGAGCGACGAGAACCTCATGCACCGCTCCTACGAGGCGGGCCTGCTCGAGGACCCGATGCTCCCCCCGCCGGAGGACATGTTCCGGCTCACCCGCTCCCCGCAGGAGGCGCCCGACCGCGCCACGAACCTCGAGATCACCTTCAAGGACGCCACCCCGGTGCGCGTGGAGAACCTCGACGACGGCACCGTGCGCACCGATCCGCTGGAGCTCTTCGAGTACCTCAACGAGGTCGGGGGGCTGAACGGGGTGGGGCGGGTGGACATGGTGGAGAACCGCTTCGTGGGCATCAAGTCGCGCGGCGTCTACGAGACTCCCGGCGGTTCGATCCTCCACCAGGCGCTGCGCGACCTGGAGGGGCTCGCGATGGACCGCGAGGTGCTGCGGCTGCGCGACATGCTCTCGCCGCGCTTCGCGGAGATCATCTACAACGGCTTCTGGTTCTCGCCGGAGATGGACTTCATCCAGGCCGCCTTCCGCCAGTCCGAGCGCCTCATCGACGGCCGCGTGCGCCTGCAGCTCTACAAGGGGAACGTCATCTCGCAGGGCCGCGAGTCCACCAGCTCGCTCTACGACCGCGAGCTGTCGAGCATGGACGTCGCCGGCGGCTACGACCAGGAGGACGCGCGCGGCTTCATCCGCCTCAACGCGCTGCGCCTGCGCGCCCACAAGCTCATCCTCCGCAAGACGGGCGACGAGACCTCCTCGGCGGCCGTGGTGCCGTGACGGTCACGCTCGAAGGGGCCGGCGGTCATCCCCGCCGGCCCCTTCGAGCCGGTCACGCGTCGTCGCTCGAGTCCACCAGCTTGAAGAACTTGCTCCCCCGCTCGGGCGAGTAGAGGAAGTCCACGTCGCTGCGGTCGAAGATCTCGAACCAGTGGTCCCAGTCGGTCTCGCGGAGGTCGTCGTCGCGGCCTCCGCTCTTCGCTCCCTCGACGAAGTCGATCCGGAGCATCCCCCCGGTGCCCTTCACGATCGTCGGGATCCCGCCGCGCTCCTCCGCCCAGCGGCGGATGCTGTCGTGGTCACGGGTACGTTCGGCAGTCGCCATGATTCGTCCTCCCGGTCAGTGGCTCGCGATCCGCGCCACGATGGTGCGGGCGTAGTCCTTGTCCCATTCCACCGCGTTCTTGCGCGCGGAGGCCTTCACGACGGTCGTGCCGCTGTCGCCGCCGTCGAGCTCCACGTTGACGTCCATCCCGTTTCCGGTTCCGTGGTACTCGAAGCCGTTCTCCTCCTGCTTGCGCTCGGTGACGGTGATCCCCATGTCGGAGAGCACCGCCTGCGTGCGCGTGTCCACGGTGGAGAGGGAGCCATCCACCGTGCCCTGTGCGCCCTGGTCGGTCAGATAGATGCCGGCGGCGGCGCCGGCCGCTCCGGCCGCCGCCGCCGCGCACGCGGAGAGCAGCGCCAGGCCGGAGAGGAGAACGATCGCCCGCAGCCGCGGGATGAGCTGCGTCTGCATGCTTCACCTGCCTCGCTGGAGTGGGGAGGGAGGGTTCCCGATCGCGTGCCCGCGGGGCACGCCTCCGTGGGGCGATTCAGGATCCGCGCCAGCGCGGCGGAGGGTGGAGGGGAGAGTCGTCGATCGCGGCCGAGCCGCCGGGACGTCGACGGGCTCCCGCCGATCCGGCCGGAGCCCGTGCGCGCCGTCAGCCGGGGGTCTGCTCGGTGACGGCCGCCAGGCGGTCGCGCGTGCCGTCGCGCTCCCCCTGCTCGCGCGATCGACGGGTGTACTCGTCCTCGAAGATCGAGGTGAGCATCGCCCACAGACCGCGGCCGAACTTGTTCTGCAGGGCCCTCTGATACGCCACCTGATACGCCTGTCTGTTCGTGCCCATCGGTGCCTCCGTGGTGGTAGGTCTCAGGCGAACGGCATCGGGACGACGGGAGTCCTGCGCGGGGGGG
>DASSTO010000154.1:0-22311 GCA_035707865.1 Longimicrobiaceae bacterium
TTCCTCCCGCCGGCGGAGCGGCGCCTCTACGTGGTGGGCGGGAAGGGCGGCGTGGGGAAGTCCACCGCCGCCGCGGCGCTGGCGACGTGGCGGGCGGCGCGGGGCGGCGGGCGCGTGCTGCTCCTCAGCGTCGACCCCGCCGGCTCGCTCGCCGAGGTCCTCGCGCAGCCGGTGGGGATCTCTCCCACCGCGGTCGAGGGCGCGCCCGGGCTGGACGCGCAGCAGCTGGACGCGGAGGCGGTGTGGAGCGAATTTCGAGGTCGCTACCGCACCGAGGCCGAAACGCTCTTCGAGAGCCTCGTCTCGGGCGGGCCCGGCGCCGGGTCGGACCGGGAGGTGGTCGAGCGCCTCATCGACCTCGCGCCTCCGGGCATCGACGAGCTGATGGCGGTCATGGAGGTGATCGACCTCCTCGACGCGCGCGAGTACGACGCGCTCGTGATCGACACCGCCCCCACGGGCCACTTCCTGCGGCTGCTGCAGCTCCCGGCGCTGGCGCTCGAATGGACGCACGCCCTGCTGCGCCTGCTGCTGAAGTACCGCGAGGTGACCGGCCTGGGCGCGCTGGCGGAGCGGACGCTCGGGCTCGCCCGCGACCTGCGCGCCCTCCGCGCGCTCCTCGGCGACCCTGCGCGGACGTGGTTCCTGGCGGTCGCGCTCCCGGAGGCCCTGAGCGTTCCCGAGACCGGGCGGCTGCTCGCCCGCCTCCCCGAGCTGGGGTTGCGACCCGGCGCGCTGCTGGTGAATCGTGCGCTCTCGCCGGGGGGCACGCTCCTCGAGGGCGGCACGGAGCGAGTCGCCGAGCTCGTCCGCCTGGCCGGGGCGCTGCCCTCCGCGGCCGCGCCCGCGCTCGACCCCGCCCCCGCGGGGGCCGCCGCGCTGCTGGACTTCGCCCGATCCTGGAAGCGGATCTCGACCTGACGCATGGACACGCTCGTCTACCTCTATGGCATCGTCCCGGCCGACGCACCGGAGCCGCCCCCGGAGCTGCCGGGGCTGGAGGACCGGCCCGTGCGCCTGGTGCGCGCGGGCGGCGTCGCCGCGGTCGTGAGCGACGTTCCGGCGGCCGCGTACGGCGACGCGGCGCTGGAGGCGCACCTCGGCGAGCTGGAGTGGGTCGGGCTGCGGGGGCTCGCCCACGAGCGCGTCGTCGACTGGTTCGCCGAGCGCGGCCCGGTGCTCCCGCTCAGCCTCTTCTCGCTCCACGCCGACGAGGCGCGCGTGGCCGAGCGCCTCCGGGGCGACGCGGAGCGCTACGCCGCCCTGCTGGAGTCCGTGCGCGGGCGGCGCGAGTGGGGCGTCAAGCTCTGGCGCATCGAGTCACGCTTCGCCGAACACATCGACGAGCTCTCGCCAGCCCTGCGCGCGCTCGCGGCCGAGATGGAGCAGGCGCCGCCCGGCCGCCGCTTCCTCCTCGCCAAGAAGCGCGACGCCCTCCGGGCGGACGAGATGAAGCGCCTCGCGGCGCGCGTGGCGCACCAGGTCTTCTCCTCGCTCCGCGATCGGGCCGACGCCGCCACCGCCACCCCCTCGCCCTCCACCACGCCGGGCGACCGCGTCCTCGCGCTCGACGGCTCCTTCCTCGTTCGCAACGAGGAGTACGGCGCCTTCCAGCAGCGGCTCGGTGAGCTCGCGCGCGAGCTCACTCCCGTCGGCTTCGACTTCGAGTTCACCGGCCCCTGGCCGCCCTATCACTTCGTGACCTCCGATGGCTGAAGAGGAACGGCCCGCCGGCTTCGACGTCGACCTCGCCGACGACGCCGCCTGGGAAGCCGAGCTCGCCGCCGGCGAGCAGTACTCCCTCGTCGACCTCGTCAACCGCGTCCTCGACAAGGGCGTCGTCATCACCGGCGACGTCACGATCTCCGTCGCGGGCGTCGACCTCGTCTACCTCGGCCTCAACGCGCTCCTCACCTCCGTCTCCAGCCTGCGCCGGGCGCAGGGGGAAGGGGGGCGGGTGAACGGGTGAAGGGTGAACGGGTGAGGGAAGTGCCAAGTGCCGAGTGCACGGGGGCCCAGGTCCCGGTGCACTGCTCTGGTCCTGGCGCAGGGCCCTCACCCGGCGGCCTGAGAGCCGCCACCCTCTCCCGCAAGCGGGCGAGGGGACGGGTGTGGCGCGGGGGCCTGTTCGGTGCCCCCGTTCATGGGTAAGAAGATCGGTTCAGCGAAGATCGACGATGACCCGACGTTGTGAGATTGCGATCGTGGGCAGCGGCTTCGCGGGCTCGCTCATGGCGCGCGTGCTCGCAGTGCTCGGCTACGACGTGGTGCTGCTGGAGCGCGGCACCCATCCGCGCTTCGCCATCGGCGAGTCGTCGACTCCGCTGGCGAACCTGGCGCTGGAGCGGCTGGCCCGTCGTTACGGGCTGGAGGACTGCTGGCGCATGGCGGCGTACGGTCGCTGGATGGAGCACATGCCCGGAGTCCGTCGCGGGCTGAAGCGCGGCTTCACCTTCTACCGCCACCACCCCGGCGAGCGCTTCGCCGATCGCGGGCTGGAGTCCGAGCGATTGCTGGTCGCCGCCAGCCCGAGCGACGCCATCGCCGACTCGCACTGGCTGCGCGCCGACGTCGACCACCGCTTCGTGCGGCGGGCCGTCGCCGCCGGCGTGGACTACCGCGACCGCGTGGAGCTTACCGGCATCGAGCTCGACGTCGACGGCGCGCGCCTCGCCGGTCGGCGCGAGGGCGAAGAGTTCGAGCTGCGCGCCGATTTCGTGATCGACGCCTCCGGCCCCGGCGGCTTCCTCGCGCGCCGGCTACCGATCGAGTCGGCGCTCGACGGCGTGGAGACGCACTCGGCGGTGCTCTTCGGCCACTTCGAGGGCGTCCGGCCGATGGGCGAGCTCTTCCCGGCGCTGCCGCCCGGCCCCTATCCCGACGACCGCGCCGCGGTGCATCACCTGCTCGACGAGGGGTGGATGTACGCGCTCGGCTTCGACCACGGCGTGACGAGCGCGGGGTTCCTGCTGAGAACGGCAGCGGCGAGCGGCGAGCGGGGAGCGGCGGGCCGCGCCGATCTTCCGCCCGACGCCCTCTGGCGCTCCCTGCTCGACCGCTACCCCACGCTCTCCGAGGCCTTCAGGGACGCGGCGCCACTGCGGCCGCTGACCTGCGTGCCGCGCATCCAGCATCGACTCTCTCGCGCCGCCGGTGAGCGCTGGGTGCTCCTGCCGGGCGCGTTCGCCTTCACCGATCCCATGTTCTCGACGGGCATCGCGTGGAGCCTGCGCGCCGTCGAGCGGCTCGCGCTCGCCTTCGAGCCCGGCCCGCGCGGCCGGCGCCCGCCCTCTCCCGAGATGCTCGCCCGCTACGACGCGCTTCTCGCGGCCGAGGCCGATCAGACCGACCGGCTCGTCGCCGGCGCCTACGAGGCGATGGCGCACTTCGACCTCTTCGCCGCGCACGCCATGCTCTACTTCGCCACCGTCTCCTTCGCCGAGCTGCGCCAGCGGCTCGTGCCGGACGGGGCGACTCCGTGGGACGGCTTCCTGGGAGTGGGCGACCCGGTACTGGAGCCGCTGGCGGGCGAGGCGCTCGGACGGCTCCGGCGCATCACGGGAGGTCGGGGGGACGCGAGCACGGCCGCGGAGCGCGCGGAGTTCGCGGCGTGGGTGGCCGGGGAAATCGCGCCCCGGAACGTCGCGGGGCTCGCCGACCCGGCGCGCCACGGCCTGTATCCGGTGGATCTCGACGTGCTCCTGGAGAGGTACGCGCTGCTCGGGCTCACGCGTGATGAGCTGGTGGCGGCCCTGCCGCGGCTGCGGGGAGGGGAGGAGGAGCCGTGGGTCGATCCACGGGTGTCGCTGCGGAGCGAATGAGGAGATACGCAAGCTGTCTCTCCTCCTGCTTGACGTGTGGCCCGTTGGGGCTACATTTCCTTCCGGGCTCAACCCGGAGGACGAGATGGGCAAGACTGCGACTGCTCGCGCGCGAGTGGAGCCGGAGATCAAGGAAGAGGCGGAGAGGATCCTCGAGGAGTGCGGGCTCAGTGCGTCCGAGGCCATCGGCCTGTTCTACCGACAGGTCATTCTTCGTCATGGCCTGCCCTTCCACGTGCAGAACTTCAACGAGGAGACACGTACGGTCCTGAAGAAGAGCGAGCGGGGGCTGGAAGTGACGCGGTTCGATTCGGCCGAAGCGCTGTTCGACGACCTCGGTCTTTGAGTCGATCCGAAGTGCCGCCGTTGCGGCCGGCGCGAACGAACGCCGTCAAGAAGGACCTTGAGCGATGCAGGAAGCGCGGATACGACATGGACGTCGCCCGCGTGGTCATGGGGCGACTGATCCATCGAGAGGCGCTGGATCCGGTGTTCGATGACCATCCACTCAGGGGCGAGTGGGCGGGACACCGCGAATGTCATCTCAGGCCGGTCTGGCTGTTGATCTACGGAATCGACGGAGACCGGATCACCTTCGAGCGCACAGGCACCCACTCCGACCTGTTGGACGAGTAGGGCCATCAGGCCCCGTCCACCCGCTCCCACCCCACCACCCGGTACCCCGGCTCCCGCGCCGGCCCCGACCTCCGCAGCGATCCTTCACCCCGCGCGCCGCTCCACGCCAGCACCACTTCCGTGAGCTCGGGGTCGTGCGCCCCGTCCTCCTCGTACAGGGGGAGCGACGCGTCGCCGCGACCGTAGGCCCGCACCGTCAGCTCCCCGCTCTTCCGATCGTCGGTGTGCAGAGTCGGCACGGCGAGCGGCAGGAGCGAGCCGCCCCGCGCGAAGAGCGGTGTCTGCTCCAGGGGGACCGTCAGCTCGACCGTCCGCCGCCCGGCATAGCGCCGGCCGCTCCAGAAGTCGAACCACTCCCCCTCCGGCAGGTAGACGCTGCGCCCCGTCTGGCCCGCGGTGACGGGGGCCGCGAGCAGCGCCTCCCCGATCATGTACTCGTCGTCGACGGGCCAGGCCGCGACGTCGTCCGGGTGATCCATCACCAGGGGGCGGAAGGGCGGGATACCCTCGCGGTGGTAGCGCACGAAGGCGGCGTGGAGGTAGGGCACGAGCCGCATGCGCAGCTCGAGCACCTCGCGGCACCGTGCCTCCACCTCCTCCCAGCCGGGCGCGAAGCGGCCCTCGTTGTTCGCGACGCGCTCCACCTGCTTCCACGGCGGGTTCCTGATGTACCAGGCGTTGATGAGCGCCATCGGCGAGAGGATCGCCGACTGCAGCCGGCGGATCAGCTCCTCGGGCGAGCCGGCGTCGCGCACCTCGGGCGTCCAGAGCAGGCCGGAAAGGCCGGCCTTGGGCACCGCGCGGATGAAGGTCGCGTGGTCGTAGAGGTCGCTGTAGAGCACGTACGGGTACGGCGCCGCCAGCGCACCGGAGCTGCGGACGAGCCCGTAGGTGCGCTCTCCCCGCCGCTCGAAGATCTCCTGGATGGTGTCCTGGTAGCGCCGGCCGAAGAGCGAGTGCATCTGCTCGCCGTCGGCGCCGGAGGGGAAGCGGCTCAGCTCGGGGAACGACCAGTTCCGGGTGAAGTCGGAGTTGTCGCACTCGTCGAGCTTGTAGCCGGAGACCCCGAGCGCGACGTGCTCCCGCTCGTGGAAGCCGCCGAAGATGCGCCGCGCCTCGGGTTGCAGGAAGTCGGGCACCAGGCCGTCCCAGACGAGGTAGTCGCCCGAGTGCGGCACCAGCGGATCATGGATGGGGGAGGAGGGGTGGACGAAGGCGTGCTCCCAGAGGTTCAGCCGGTAATGGGAGCGGCCCAGGTCGGCGATCATCGCCCGCGGGTCGGGGAAGCCTTCGCTCCACACGTAGCTGCACGAGTACGCGTGCGTCTGCCAGCCGGGCTCGAGCCCCAGTACGTCGCAGGGGATTCGGCGCTCGCGGAACTCGGCCGCGAGCGCCTGCACGTCGGCCTGGCCGAAGTCGCGCTGGCAGCGGTACCAGACGCCGAGGGCCCAGCGCGGCGGGAGGGCGCCGCCGCCGGAGAAGAGGTTGTACCGCTGTGCGGCCAGCCGCATCGTCGGCCCGGCGAAGAGATAGACGTCGACCCCTCGCGCCTCCGGGACCTCGACCATCACCTCGCTCGGGTGCTGGAAGTCGTAGCGCGCGTAGGACTCCGGCAGCCCCTGCTTCGTGAGGTCGGGACCCGGCTCGCCCGCGGCCTCCCCCTTCCTCGGCTTGTTCCCCGCGTAGACGGTGGCGTAGCGCGCGGTGTCGATCAGCACGCCGTAGCCGCGGGTGGTGAGATAGAAGGGCACCGGCGCGTGCGAGTCGCCGGAGTCGACCACGGGGTCGGCGTTCACGCGCAGCTTCTTCTTCAGCCCCCGCTGGATGAACGACTGGAACTGCAGCCCCAGCCCGTAGACCATCTCGTTCGGCGCGAGCGGCAGGTGGACGACGTAGCCGCGCTCCGTCGCCTCGCCCGACACCCGAACCGGAGCACCGCCGGCCGGCGGCAGCGCCCCCAGCGCCGCGGCGGCGGGCGGGTAACGACGGGTGGAGATGGGGCTGATGCGCTCGGGCGTGCCAAGCCGGACGCGCCAGATGCCGGGGAGGAGGTCGTCGGTCGTCAGTCGTCCGTCGTCAGTCGCCCCGGGACCGACGACCGTAGACCGACGACCGACGACCTCCGACAGCGGCACCGCGGCGAGGGAGAGGAGGAAGTCGCGTCTCTGCATCGTCATCCGACCAGCGCGCGCTCCGTCTCCCGCGCCCCGATCTGCTCCGCGGTGATCTCCTCGAGCTGCCGCTTGCGGGTCTCGGGACCGAAGAGCGCGACGGCCAGGGCCGCCAGCGCGAGCGGGAGCGCGCCGATGAGCGCCGTGTCGGTGATCGACGGCGGGGCTACCGCCAGCGCCACGAGCGCGATGATGAGCACGCCCCCGGCCTTGCTGAAGCCGGCGGCCAGCCCGCTGCCGCGCGAGCGCAGCCGTGTCGGGAAGATCTCGGCGCTGTAGGCCGAGAGCACCGCGACCACCGAGCTGATCCCCCAGATCGGCATGACCAGCAGGCCGTAGAGCAGCGCCCGGTCGGCCACCACGGCGTCGCCGGCCACGACGAAGCCGAAGAGCGACAGCGCGGTCAGGCCCGTCACCAGGATCAGCGTGCGCTTGCTGCTCCAGAAGCCGTAGAGCCAGGCGACGGCGAAGTTGAACGGGAAGCCGATGAGCGCGGAGTTGCGCAGCAGCCGGTTCGCCGCCGCCTCGCCGAAGCCCAGCTTCTGCAGGTTGGACGGGATCCAGAGCTGGAACCCGAACGACACGAGGCCGATCCCCAGGCCCAGCAGCACCACGGTGAAGGTGGCGCGCAGGAAGGGCGGGCGGAGGAGCTGCCGCATCCCCGCGTGCCCGTGTGCCTCCTCCTCCACCGGTGCCTCCGTCTCCCGCACGATGACCGCGCCGTAGCGCTCCATGACGGCGGCCGCCTCGTCGGTGCGCCCGTGGGCGAGGAGGAAGCGCGGCGACTCCGGGATCCAGCGGCTCAGCAGGATCAGGAGCATGCCGGTGGGGAAGCCGATCAGCCAGAGGATCCGCCAGCTGAGCGTGGGTACCAGGGAGGCGGCGAGCCAGCTCGTGATGATGTACGCGCCGGCCACGTCCCCGCCGATCAGCACGAGCAGCCAGCCGCGGTGCCGCGCGGGAATGGTCTCGGCCATGATCGTGAACATGATGGGCAGCATCCCGCCCACGCCGAGCCCCATCACGAAGCACATCACCATGTTCAGGGCGAAGCTCGGCATCGAGCCGCAGATGCTCGTCGCGATGAAGGTCATCGCGGCCATGAGGATCGACGGGCGACGGCCCAGCCGGTCGCCCAGCCAGCCCCAGAGGAACGATCCGAGCACCGTGCCCGCGATTCCCGCGAGCGGCAGCAGCGCGGCGGGTACGTGTCCGGTCGGATGGAGCGGGGATTTCAGTCCGTACTCGTGCGTCATCCCCGGCAGGACGAAGGAGAGCGTCGCCGGCTTCATCACGTCGATCGTCACCGCGGCCGCCATGACGAGGATGAGCACCACGTGCGCCGGGCGGATGGGCACCTCGTCCAGCGCCCGCACCCGGATGTGCCCGCCGGAGGCGAGCGCGTGCAGGGGCTCGGGCGGGATCAGCCCCCACAGCGTCGCTGCCAGCCCGGCCACGATCAGCACCATCCCCACCATCATCGGGACGTCTACCGGCATCCCGGCCAGGCGGAAGCCCATGTCCCGCGCCTCGACGTACATGGGCAGGTGCAGGGCCACACCCGCCGTCACCGCCGCGACGCCGGCCCAGAAGAACCCCGGGCGCCCGAGCGTGGCGCCCCCATCGCTAGATCGCTTCATCTGCCGCTTACCCCGAGAACGGGTCCGTGGAGGCCGCGCGGCGCCACCCGGGCACCGACGCGGCGTGCCGTCGTCACGCCGCCGATCCCGCCACGGGGGCGGACTGCGTCGCGTGCGGCGTCGCCGGGCGGCCGCCCGGCGACGCCGCCTTCTTCCTCGTCTCCAGCCACTTCGCCACCGGGCCGACGATGAAGAGTGCGAGGAAGGGCGGGCCCACGTAGAAGGCCGTCGGGAGCTGCGCGCCCTGGTCGGCGGCCAGGCGGATGAGCGCCTCCACCAGGGCGACCAGGAAGACCACCACCATCTGCTTTCGCTTCCCTCGCACCGTCGTCCGCGGGTCGGTGATCATGAAGAAGATGAAGAGCTGGTACATCGGCCCGGTGATCGGCGCGATCTCCGGGAGCACCGGCTGCCCGAGCAGGAAGCTGCGCAGGCCGTTCAGCACGAAGAAGCTGGCGATGTAGGTCAGCGTGATGTGCAGCACCTTCACGCGCGAGACGATCACCAGCCCGAAGCACCAGATCACCAGGTTGGTCGCGAAGTCGTTGCCCCACTGCTGGCTCAGGATGGAGATCCGATCCGGCGTCGCGAGCAGCAGCGCGGTGATCGCGAAGTTCGTCGGGTTCCAGAGGTGCTGGTCGCGGTAGCGCAGGACGTACTTCGACGAGATCGCCAGGAAGCCGCCCAGCGCGAACGGCCAGAGCAGCGCGCCCTGCGGCTTGAGGAGCAGCGTCAGGCTGATCCCGCTGATGTAGGCGCTCTGCAGGTTCACGACCTTCCCGCGCATGAACCAGGAGAGCATCGCCTCCGTCATCGTGGTGGTGAGGAGCGCGAGCCCCAGGCGCTGGTAGCCGCCGATCGCGCCGAACTGGAACTCGGCCCCCACCAGCACCACGGTGATGAGGAAGGCGATCAGGTAGCGCGGGTCGAGCATGAGCACGCGGCCGCGCTCCCACCAGCGCGCCGGCACGGACTGCTGCGTTACGGTGAGGTCGGTCATCGGTCAGCGCCTCGGTTCGACGATGGTGTGAAACTCGTCCACCGTCGGGGTGCGCAGCACCTGCTGCTCGCCCGAAGGCCAGTGGATCACTACCCGGTCCACCCACTCGTGGCGGCCCAGCCCGAAGTGGAGCCTCCGGTCGTTCTGGCTCGCGAAGCCCATCCCCCCGTCCACCACCCGCCGCTGCGTCAGGTCTCCCGCCTGGATCACCACCTCGGCCCCGATGGCGCTCCGGTTGCTCCGCGTGCCCACCAGCTTGAACGCGATCCAGTGGTTCGCGGGGTCGGGCGTGTCGCGGTAGAGCACCGCCGGCTGGTTCTGGTTCGCGACGATGACGTCCACCGCCCCGTTGTTGGAGAGGTCCGCCAGCGCCACCGCGCGGCCGTCGTAGCGGTCCTTCACGCCCACCCGCTCCGCCACGTCCTGCCAGCCGTAGAGGTCGCGGTTCAGGTAGACTCGCGAGCGCTCGTAGCCCGAGAGGCTCTGCGTCCCGAACGCCGGCCACGTCCTCGCGTCCTCGAAGAGCCGGCCGTTCGCGCCGGCGATCTTCGACATCGAGTACCAGTAGCTCTGCGCCGAGTCGGCCGAGATGAAGCCGTTCGCCACGAAGAGCTCGTTGGTGCCGTCGTTGTTGAAGTCCCCGAACTGCGCGCCCCACGCCCAGCCCGCGTCGGTCACCTCGCCCTCGGCCACGTTCTGGAAGCGGCCGTCGCTGGTCATCTTGTTGAGCCGCAGGTTGTTGTTCTGGAAGAGGTAGCCGGGCTCGGAGATGTTGGTGACGAAGGCGTCCAGGTGGCCGCGGTTGTAGACGTCGCCCAGCGCCACCGCCATTCCGCTCTTCGACTCGCTCTCCAGCCCCTCGGTCATGGGGACGAAGCGCTTGCCGTGGTCGTTCAGGAAGACCTCCTCCGCGCCGTAGTCGTTGGCCAGGTAGAGGTCCGGCCAGCCGTCCTCGTTGAGGTCGGCCGAGGCCGCCGCGAGCGTCCAGCGCGAGCCGCCCAGGCCGGCGCCCATCCGGTCCGTCACCTCCTCGAACTTCCCGCCGCCCAGGTTGTGGAAGAGCAGGTTCTTCCCGCCGTTGCTGGCGTACTCGAAGCTGTTCTCCATGATGCGCGTCGTCCTGAGGTGCCAGAGGTCGACGTCGCTCGGGAAGTACGCGGTGACGTAGAGGTCCAGCAGCCCGTCGCGGTCGTAGTCGAACCACACCGCGCCGTTGCTGTTGACCCAGCGGCGCAGCCCGGCCGCCTGCGTCACGTCCTCGAAGTGGTGGCCGTCCACGTTCCGGAAGAGCGCGAGGTAGCCGTAGCGGTAGACGAGCACGTCCTCGTGCCCGTCGTTGTCGAAGTCGCCCCAGACGCTCCCCATCGAGACGCCCTCGCCCGGGCGGTTCAGGTCGGCGAGGCCGGCGCTCTTCGCCACGTCCTCGAAGGTGCCGTCTCCGCGGTTGCGGTAGAGGGCGTTCGGCGCGCCGAAGCGGCTGTTGCTGAAGTAGAGGTCCGGCCACCCGTCGCCGTCGAAATCGGTGACGGAGACGCCGGCCCCGACGCCCGCGACGTCGGGCTCGATGTTGGCGATCTTGGGATCGAACGACGGCCGCCGGTGCACGAAGTCGATGCCGGCCGCCTTCGTCGCTTCGTGGAGCGAGAAGCCCGGGTGGGCCGCGCTCGCCGGCGCGCGGATCGGGCCGTGGTCCAGCCGCACGGCCAGGCCGATGGCGGCGAAGAACGGCACCGCGACGATTGCGCGCCGGACGCCGGGGGAGGGGAGGTGGGGCATGGGGGTGCTGCTGGGTACGAGTTCTGAGTTACGAGTTCCGAGTTACGAGTTGAACGGATGCCACCTCGTAACTCGGAATCCGTACTTCGTAACTACCTCACGAGCCGCGTGTTGTACTCGTGCAGGTAGCGCTGGTGCGCGGCGTCCTTCGGGTACGACTCGCCCGGCGCGTAGGGGTACCGCTCGATCGCGTGGAAGGGCAGCGGGCCCACGGTGGTGCCGTGCGCGGTGTTCAGGTCCGAGTCCTTGATCCAGCCGTCGGTGTAGAGGAGGAAGTCGCGCGTCCAGCCGGGAGGCAGCGAATCCGCGCCGGCGGCGTCGAACTTCACCGTCGTCTCGTCGCCCATGCCCATCACGATGTACATGTCGTCCGAATCCCCCAGCAGGGGCAGGACGTTCCCGTAGCGGGTGAACGACCCGTGGATGGGAAGCCAGGGCGACTTGGTGCTCACGTCGTCGTAGGCGAACCACTGCGGCCCGTAGCGGCCGCCCTTGCGGTAGGTGCGGGAGAAGCCGCGGTAGTGCAGGTCCGCCGAGACGGGGGCGAGCGTCTCCGTCCGCGTCGGGCTCTCCGACGCGTCGCGTGCCACGAACGCCTGATCCCAGTAGATCTGCATGTTTGTCCGGATGCGCACGTGGTGGTCGGCGGTCGGGAACTTCCCTGCGAGGTCGATCACCATCGTCTTGTTCTTCCCCGACGGGAAGCTGAGGAAGGGCACCACCGTCTTCCACCGGCCCCGCGCGTCGCGCACCTGCAGGGAGGGCGCCTCTGGCTTCAGCTCCGACTGCTGCGAGAGGGCGACGTTGATGCTCGCGTCCGTCGGATAGATCCAGCCGCGGAGGACGAGGATGGAGCCGGGGCGGCCCGCGTCGGGGCCGAGGTCCATCACGAGGTCGTGCGGCTCGACGATCCCCTGGTAGCGCGTGGGCTTCAGGTTCGAGACGTAGACGTCGTCCTTCTCGCGCAGCGCCGGCAGGAGGTCCGTGCCCTGGCCGTCGGTGGCGGAGAGCGGCGGGTGCGGCCGGACGGCCTGGTAGAGGCGCAGCTTCAGCGGGCCGGGCGGCACGAAGCGCTCGTCGACGAAGACCTCCACCGAGTCCGGGTGGTCGACGGTCAGGAGCCGGACCCTGTCGACGTACGCCGTCTCCCAGAGCTCCTCCGTGAGCTGGAGGAGGTAGTGCCCGTCCTTCGGCTTGAGCGCGCTGCCCGGAATGCGCAGGTACTCCTGCGAGGCGCCCGCGGGCGCGAAGGCGGTCCCGCCGCCCATCAGCCCGAGCGGCATCCCCAGCGCGCTGCGCCACATCACGTCGGTGACGAAGTCGAAGCGCTCGCCGTTCCAGGTGTAGAGGAAAGCGCACGAGGCCTTGAGCCCGGGGGCCTCCAGCACGTCCTGGTCGGTGCCGGGGAAGTAGAGCGTCTGCGGGACGCCGTTGGGCCACACGACGCGGAGGACGTCGGCCTTCAGGTGCGGCCCCAGCCCGAAGTGCGTCGCCCGGCCGGTGACGACTCGCGTCTCGTGGAGCTCGCCGGCGCGGAGCTCCAGCCGCGCGCCGATGCCGAAGTCGTTGTTCTTGCCGCTGCCGGTGCGCAGCGCCTTCAGCTCCACGTTCACCGCCAGCCGGGCGTTCCCGCCGTCGTTGCGCAGCAGCCGCGCGCCACCGGGCACCTCCGCGAGCACGTCCTGGTCGCCGTCCCGGTCCACGTCCGCTACCGCCACGCCCGACGCCGGCCCGACCGGGGGGAGGAGCTCCGACCGGTCGGTGAAGGTGCCGTCGCCCTGGTTACGGAAGAGGAGGAGGCCCCGGCCGCCCGACGCCGTGGGAGTGCCCGCGACCACCAGGTCGAGCCAGCCGTCGTTGTCGTAGTCGACGAAGTCGGCCGCGAGCGCGTGGAGGGACCTGAGCCGCCGCAGCGCCGCGTCGGAGCGGCGGTCGCGAGTGAAGGTCGCGTCGCCCCGGTTGAGCCACAGCTCGGGGCCGCCGCCATCCGCGCTCCCGACAAAGATATCGAGGAAGCCGTCGTTGTTGAAGTCACCCACCGCCGCGGCTCCCGCGCCTCCGCCCGCCCCCAGCCCGCTCGCGGCGGTCGCGTCGCTGAAGCGCTGCGCGCCATGATTCAGGAAGAGCAGTCCGCCTCCCTTCTCGCGAGCGATGAAGACGTCGATGTGGCCCTCTCCGTCGAAGTCCGCGTAGCGCACGTCGCGCGCGCCGCCGCCGCCGGCCAGGCCGAAGGCCGCGGTCGCGTCGGTGAAGGTGCCGTCGAGATTGTTGCGGTAGACCGTCCGCGGCCCGTCGCCCGCGAGCAGGAGGTCGAGGTCGCCGTCGTGGTCGACGTCGACGAAGGCGCCGGTCCGCGCGCCGTGCGTCTCGCCGACGCCGGCCTTCGCCGTCACGTCCTCGAAGGTGACGTTCCCGCGGTTGCGGTAGAGGTGGCCGAGACCGCCACCGTCGATGACGAAGAGGTCGAGCCAGCCGTCGTTGTCGTAGTCCGCGAAGGTGGCGAAGCGCGCGCCGGAGGGGAGGGTGATCCCCGAGCGCGTCGTGACGTCCAGCGCCTGGCCGCCCACGAAACGGTACATGGCGAGGGCGGGCTCCGGCCCGCCGGGCGCGTCGGAGGAGGTGAAGAGGTCGTCGAGCCCGTCGCCGTCGACGTCGCCCGTGGCGAGCGCGCCCGGCTCACCCGGCGCGCCGGAGCCGCCGGAGGCGAAGAGCCCCGCGTCGTCCGTCTCGTCCGTGAAGTGCACCGACTCGGCCGCGGCCGTCTTCGGCAGTCCGTGCGTCGAGAGGTAGTCCTCCGGGACGAAGGTGAGCGTCGGGCGACCGGGCCTTGGCCCCTCCACCCACTTCACCTCCTCGAGCGACGTCTGGTACGGGATGGTCGTGCGCATCTCGCGGACGAACCGCTCGAACGGCGAGCGCGCCCGGGCCGTCTGCCCGGCGCGCAGGAGCTCGATCGAGCTCTCCAGGAACCGTCTCGCCTCCGCCGGCGCCGCCGGGGGAATGCTCCGGATCTCCTCGAGCTGGTGCACCACGCTGTCCGCCTGGCCGCCGCGCAGGAGCACCTGCGCGAGCTCTACCCGGACGGCGACGTTCGTCGGGGTCAGCGCGAGCACGTCGCGCAGCCGCTGCGCATAGCGCGCGCGGCTCGCGCCGTCCGGTGCCCCGGCGTCGAGCTGGGCGAGCGCGTAGAGGACGTGCGGGTCGCGCGGGGCGGACTTGCGGAGCTCGTCCAGCAGCGCGCGGGCCTTCTCCCCTCGGTCGGTGACGGCGTAGAGCCGCGCGAGCGTCAGCCCGGTCTCCACGTTCGAGGGGTCCAGCTCGCGGGCGCGGCGCAGCTCGGGCTCCGCCTCGTCGAACTTGCCTGCGCGCAGGTAGGTGAGGCCCAGCTTCGCGTGGCCGAACGGGTCGTCGGGCGCGAGGTCGACGAGCTTCCTGAAGCCCGCCTCGGCCTCCGCGAGCTTGTCACGCTGCAGGTCGTCGAGGGCTTCGCTGCGGATCGAAAGGAGCTCGTCCATCCCCACCTTCTTCTCCGATCGACACCCGCCCGCCGCGAGGGTGAGCACGGCGCCGAGCAGCACCCAGCGCCATTTCCAGCCGGTCCGGATCATTCGCATTCCGCCGTTCGAGCCGACGATCGAGTTCAGGGGAGGGGGACCGCGGCGGCGGAGCCGCCAGGCGGACGGAGGCGGCCGTCTGGAAAGGGGAGCGTGATTTCCCGGTAAACCGGAGCCCGGCGCGAGTTCCGCCGCGAACGCGCAGCCCGGATGCGCGTACACGCTCGGGATCAGCGCGGCCACCCTGCGGATCGACCCGGCGGAGAGCCGCCCGCTGGACGAGCTCCTGCGCGACGTGGATCGCGGCATGTACGACGCCAAGCACGCGCGGCGGCGTGATTCGACCGCCGCCCGCCGCCCGCAACCGGACTCCCTCCCGCGCTCACCCGCCCGCTCACGGCCCTCGGGCCGCGAGCGGGCGCTCAGATCTGCGAGTAGCGCGCGGGGCGCAGGATCAGGTCCGTGATGCTGGAGACATTGTCCCTGAAGTGCGGATTGGCGGAGAGGGCCTTCCACTCCGGGTCCGCGCTGAAGGCGGCCCATGCCCGGTCGCGCGCCGCTATGTCCGGAAAGGTGAGCATGTAGGTGAGATGCGGCAGGTTCTCACCCAGCAGCGCCTCGCCGAAGAAGACCGGCGTCAGACCGGTCCGGCGGAAGATCGGGACCTCGCCGCCGGCGTTGAACATCTCCAGCTTGTTCAGCGCCAGCTTGTTGCTGGGGCTCTCGTACGTTCGCAGCTCGAAGATGCGGGACTGCGGGGCCGGGGCCTCCAGCCGGGGCATCTTCTCGAAGGCGCGCAGCAGGGTGCTCTCGTAGCGGATGTAGGCGGGATCCGACATGGGGGCGTCGAGGACGTCCGCGCCCGCCCTCTGGTACTCCGCGTCGTCGGCCAGCCGCTGGCGCAGCGTCGCCACCGATTCCAGGCTGCGGTGGGGCAGGAGGACGATGAGCGTCGAGCTGCTCGGCCCGAAGGTGCTGCTGAAGACGCCCACCGGCCCCACGCCCTGGCGGTTGAGCGCCGGGATGGCGGCGTTCTGCAGGAAGTCGTGCATCTGCTGCTGCTTGGCCCCGTACAGCAGGTGATAGCGCCGCAGCTCGTAGTATTCGCGCCCGCTCTCCTGGAGCGGTGCCCGTGCCGTGAGATGGGACAGCGGGACCATGCCCGCGACGGCGGAGGCGGCCAGAAAGTCGCGTCGGTTCATGGCGCCGTCACCCACGGCACGTTCCACCCGCTCACGCGCACCTCGGGTCTCGCTCCCTCCAGGTCCTTCCGGAGCACCCGCGCCCGGACCTCGCGGCTGTCGCCGGGGAGCAGCGTCACGTAGTTGTCCTCCCAGAGCACCGGCAGCACCTCCTCCCCGTCGCTCGCCCGGACGAGCCGCAGCCGGTTGAAGAAGGCGACGGTCTTTCCGGGGTTGGTGATCTTCACGCGCGCCACCTCCCACGGTCCCTCGACCGAGAAATGGGCGGAGGCGTCGACGCGCGCCGTGGGCAGCGTGCGCAGCGCCGTCAGATCGGCGTACTGCTTCACCGGCGTCACGAACCACTGAGTGCTGTCCTCGTTCAGGACGTCCGGCTGAGTGGAGAGCCAGTAGAGGTTCGAGCTCACCGGCCGCCCGTTGGCGTCCTCCAGCTTCAGGTCCACGAAGTAGGTGGAGGAGAGGCCGGAGAGATCGGGGGTGATGAAGGCCCGCACGCTGGAGTCGGCCGGAGCGTCGAGGGTGGTGTCGTGGGTGAAGACCGGCGTCGCGTCGAGGTTGAGCACCCGCTCGCTGACGCGGAGCCCCGGGATGCGCTCTCCCGTGCCGTTCACCACCACGACCGAGCGGTCGTCGTAGGAATACTGCACGTGCACCGGCTCGAGCGCCTTCTTGGCCCCGAAGTAGCCGCCGCCAGGACGCAGGTAGTAGTCGAAGAGATGCCAGAAGGTCGACGGCCAGGCGTTGTTGAGCATCCACTGGATGACGCCGGTGGAGCGGTGCATGTTGCGGGCGTACGCCTCGAACATCGCCCGCTCGCCCTCGTAGGTCATCACCTGCGACTCGATGCCGTAGTCCTGCGGGCTGTTCGCCGCGCCGTAGCGCCGGGCGAGCGCGATCTGGAAGCGGTCCGACGTCGCGAACTGTCCACCGGCCTTGTGGTAGGCCCAGACGCTGTCCATCGGCCAGAGGTCCTCGGCCGGCAGCATCCGGCGCATGCTCTCGATCGGCGGCGGCGCCGCGCCCGGGCTCGTCTCCGTGTTGTACCCGAAGGCGCCTCCGTGCTTCGTGTCCTCCAGCCAGTACGAGGGCGGGACCCAGTCGTAGGGACCGCTCATCTTCACCCCGCTGGGACCCGAGAATTCCGCGGGCTTCGCGCTCGCGGAGGAGATGTACGGGTTCGGCCAGTGGGCCTGCTTCAGGACGTCGATGTACGTCTTCTCGACCTTGGCCGGCGGCGGGTTGTCGCTCCCGTTGAGCCAGACCAGCGCGCTGGGATGGTTGCGAAGGCGCAGCATCTGGTCGCGCTGCGACGCGGCGGCGATGCCGTACTCCTCGGGCGCCCAGTCCTTCCACTGCTCCCAGCCGGCGCAACAGATCCAGCCGGACATGATCAGGATCCCCGCGCTGTCGGCCCGCTCCCAGATGCGGTCGTCACCCAGCTTCGCCTCGAACCGGATGGTGTTGAGGCCCATGTCGCGCACGTAGCGGAGCTCGGCCTCCTGCTTCTCCGGTTGCGGGCGAAGCATGAGGTCCGGCGACCACCCCCCGCCGCGGATCAGCAGCGGGCGGCCGTTGATCCGGAAGAGCTCGGCGCCCTCGGGCGTCTTCTCCGCCGTGATCTGGCGGATGCCGAAGGGCACCTCCTCCCGGTCCGACGTGGTGCCATTCGTCTCGAAGCTCATCCGCAGGTGGTAGAGGTGCGGCTCGCCCATCGTCGCGGGCCACCAGAGCCTCGGGTTCGAGACGCGCAGCTGCGGGAAGCTGTCCGGCGTGAATGCCACGTCGGCGGTGTCGTGCGCCGCGAGCCGCACGGGACGGGAGAACTCGATCGAGCCGATGTTCCCCCGCAGCCGCCCGCTCACCGCGTGGTCGCTGAGGTTCAGCAGCTGCGCCCGCACCGTCAGGTCCGCCCGGTCGGGGGATGCGAGCTCGGTCTGCACCGCGGGGTGGCGCACGTCCACGTCCCCGCTCGAGGTGAGATAGACGTCGTGCCAGAGCCCCATGTTCTTGTCGGCCGGCGCGGGGTTCCAGTCCACCCAGGTGATCGCCAGGTCGTGCACCGCGGGCGGGAAGACCTCCACGGCCAGCACGTTCTCACCGCTCCGGTTCACCGCGTCCGAGATGTCGAGCGCGTAGCGGCGATAGGCCCCGACGACCTCCGTGGAGTCCGCGATCCGCTTCCCGTTGAGCCAGAGGTTCGCGCGGTAGTTGACGCCGTCCAGGTGGAGCACCAGCCGCTTGTTCCGCATGGCCGCGGGCACGCGGAAGCTCTTCCGGTACCACCACCCCACGGCGAAGGGGCTGTTGTCGGGCATCGGGAGGTTCGAGAAGTTCTCGCCGATGGGGTACGTCGTCCCCGGGATGTGGCGAAAGTTCATCCCGAAGTAGGGGTCCTCGTACACCCCGGCGGTCACGAGGGCGCCGAGCACGGTCGCCGGCAGCGTCGCAGGGTACCAGCCCTCCGTGCCGAAGCCCGGGCTCGCGATCGCGGCGCCCGCGGCGGGCACGCGCGCGGACGACTGGATGCGCCAGCCCTCGTCGAGCGAGAGCCGCCCGGACGCGCCACCCTGCGCGGCGAGCGTCGGCGCGGTGGCCAGCGAGAGGAGGACGGGGAGCACCCACCCGATACGGCACGGCACGATCCGCTTCATTGTATCGCACGCTCCATTTCGAAGGGCCAGCGTCGGACCCGCCGCGACCACGCCAGGAAGGCCACCCCGCCCAGCGCGAGGACGGCGAGCCCGAAGAGGATAACGCGCACGTCCGTGGTGACGAAGACGAAGACCCACCCCAGCAGCGCCACCAGCGCCGGGAGGGGGTAGAGCCACATCCGGTAGGGCCGCGGCATCTCCGGCGCGCGGCGCCGGAGTGCGATCAGCCCGAAGACCTGTCCCATGAACTGAACCAGGATCCGCGTGACGATGAGCGCGTCGATCACGGTCCCCAGCGAGAAGAAGCCGGCGACGATCGAGATCGCGCCGAGGACGAGCAGGGAGACGTACGGGAAGCCCTTCGTCGGGTGCAGCTTGCCGAACGCCCTGAAGAAGTAGCCACTCTCCGCCGCCGCGTACGGGATGCGCGAGTAGCCCAGCAGGAGCGCGAAGACGGAGCCGAACGCCGTCCACAGGATCATCAACGTGAAGATCGTCGCCACGTGCGAGCCGTAGATCTTCTCCATGAAGATGGAGACGATGAACTTCGACTCCGGGTTGAGCGCCGCCGGCACGAACTCCCTCCACGGCACCACGCCGATGATCGAGAGGTTGATCGCGATGTAGATCACGGCCACCGCCGCCGTGGCGATGGCGATCGAGCGCGGGATCACCCGGCCGGGGTCCTTCACCTCGTCGCCGATGTAGCAGATGTCGTAGTAGCCCAGGTAGTCGTAGATGCCGATCCGCGCCGCCGCGCCCAGCCCGAGGAAGAAGCCCAGCGAGAAATCGAAGGAGTGCGGCGGGATGTCGAAAGCGACGCGGGGGTCGAAGTGCATCGCCCCCGACACCACCACCGCCCCGACCGTCAGCAGCGTGCCCACCCACAGGCTCACCGTGATCTTGGCGATGGAGTTGATGCGCCGGTAGAGCAGCGCGATGTTCACGATCCCGACGACGACGATGATCGCGATCGTCCCCTCGCGCCCCAGCCCCTTCCAGATGTAGCCCGCGTAGTCCGCGAAGCCGATGTAGCCCGAGGCGATCTCCAGCGGCCCGCTCAGCACGAACTGCCAGACGAAGAGGAAGGCCATCAGCCGGCCGAAGCTCTCGCTACCGAACGCCTCGCGCAGGTAGACGAACGAGCCGCCCGAGCCGGGCATCGCCGCCCCCAGCTCGCTCCACACCATGCCGTCGCAGATGACGATCAGCAGCGCGATGATCCACCCGAGCAGCGCCTGCGGACCGCCCATCGCCGACATGAGCAGCGGGATCGTGATGAACGGCCCGATCCCGATCATGTTCGTCATGTTGAGCGCCGTCGCGGGCAGAAGCCCGAACCGGCGCGAGAGGTGTGGCTGCGGCGGGCCCTGGGGCGAGCCCGCGGGGCGTTTGCCGAGGTCGCTTACCTCGAGGTCGGGCATGAGAGGGGTGGGGCAGGAGTGCGCGGGGGGAGGGCGCTGCTGCGCCGGGTGCACGGCCAATGTACGGTGGAACGTCCGTTCGGGCAAACGGCCCCCGACCCGGGTCCGATCGGTCGGCCCGGGTCGGGTTCGACGGCGCCGCGGCTCCGGATCAGCGCGGCCAGACCGGCATCACGGTGCGCTTGAACGTCGAGTTCGTGACCCCGGCGAACGAGGCGTACCACGCCAGGATCGCCGTGATGATGCCGAGCCAGCCACCGATCACGCCGAACTCGCTGCTTCCCCCCAGGGCGCCGATGGTGAGCGCGAGGAAGGTCAGGGTCAGGGCGATGAACACCCAGAAGACCGCCGCGCTCGTGCGCATGGAGGCGATCGTCATGTACGCCGTGAAGATCGTCCACGCCAGCAGGTACAGCCCGGTCGCCGCCCCGACGTGCTCGGCGGGGATGCCCCCCGCCACGTACGAGACGTAGTAGAAGAACGAGAGCCAGAAGGCACCGTAGGACGAGAACGCCAGGGCCCCGAAGGTGTTGCCCTTGCGGAACTCCCACATGCCGGCGAGCAACTGCACCAGGCCGCCGTAGAAGAGCGCCAACCCCAGCACCACCGGTTCCACCGACTTGTCGATGAGCCCCGCGTTGACCACGCTGAGCACGAACGTCGTCATCGCGAACGCCGCGAGCCCCACCGGGCCCGGGTCGGCGATGATCGAAGCGTGCGCTGCCGCGATGCTGTTGGCGGATTCGAGTGGTTGCTGCCCAGCCTGCAGTTCCGTGGTTCCAGGCATGATGGGTTCCTCACCGTGAGCCTACGTTCATGGAGGGGATGGCGGACCGCCATCGTCGGCGCACTTCGTGGTTCGGACTGCGCGCAAGGTACGCGCGTGCGCCCGGGCGCCGCAAGGAGAGCGGGCCGCTCGTGCGCGACGGGGTGACGGGTGCGGGCGCCTGACCATTGTCGCGGGAGGGTCGGCCCCCGCCCGGGTGCCGTCGGGGGGGCCGACGGAGGGGGCGAACACCTTTCTCCTCATCGCGTGCGTCCACCGCTCCGCCCGGAGAGGAGGTGCACGCCTTTCGAGACAAGGGGTGGTTGCGAGAGGTCCGCCGCCGGTCTACTTTCGGCGACGGCCGTCTCACCCCGCGCCCCGACCGCTGCGGGCGCAGCTCCCTGCCTCACACCTCTCCACGATCGTCGTTCGTGCGGCATGACGCATCATCCGCTCACCGTCCGGAACCCCTCGTAGGGGACTCCATCATGGACGCGCACGTCGGTCCGGTGCCCGGATCGATGGAGAGCAGGACGCCCGGGAGCGCCCGTGGAGCTCTGGCTCTCCGATCGATACGAAAGACGCCCTCTCCGACGGCATCCGTGGCCGGTGAGCCCGTCCTCGATGTCACCGGGATGCCTTCCTGACTCGCCCATGCCCGACCGCATCACCAAGACCCAGCGCTGGCTCGACCTCGTCGCCCTCCTCCTCGGCCGGAGGGTCCCGCTCACGGTCGAGGAGATCATGGAGCGCGTCCCCGCCTACGCCCTCGCTTACCGGAAGGGTGAGAAGAAGGCGCAGGACAGCGCCCGCCGCATGTTCGAGCGCGACAAGGACGAGCTGCGCGCGGCGGGCGTTCCGATCGAGACGAAGGAGTACAGCGTCAATTACGGGGCGGAGAGGTTCGAGGGTTACCGCATCGAGCACGGCCACTTCTACCTCCCCTATCTGCGCATCCTCGCCGATGGGGCGGGCTCCGCCACCTCCGCGGCCCGTAAGCCGTACGCGGGCCTGAAGACGCTGGAGCTCGCACCGGCCGAGGCGGAGCTGGCGATCCACGCCCTGCGCCGCGTCGCCGACTTACCGGCCTTTCCCTTCGCGGACGAGGCGCGCTCCGCGCTCCGCAAGCTCTCCTTCGACGTCGATCCCGAGCGCTTCCCCGCGGAGCCGGTGCTCTGGGTGGAGCGACCCGGCGCGCACGAGGTGCTGGAGCGGCTCCGCGTGATCTCCGACGCGCTGCTCGCGCGCAAGCGGGTGCGCTTTTCCTACCACGGCATCTCGCGCGGCGAGGCCACGGAGCGCGAGGTGGCGCCGTACGGCCTCTTCTTCCAGCGCGACTGGTACCTGGTGGGTCACGACGCGGCCCGCGACGCTCTGCGCGTCTTCCGGGTCGCGCGCATCGGGTCGATCGAGCCGAACACCGGGGTGCCCAAGCAGCACGACTACGAGATCCCTCCCGACTTCCACGTGCGCGATCACCTGGATCGCAGCGCCTGGGAGCTGGGGGAGGACGACGACGATGCGGTGAGCGCGGAGGTGCGCTTCCACTTCCCGCTCTCGCTGTCGGCGGCGCGCAACGACGAGGGCGAGCCGGTGCGGGAGGAGGCGGACGGCAGCGCGGTGCGCCGCTTCCACGTCTCGCAGCCGGATCCCTTCCTGCGCTGGATCCT
>DASSTO010000155.1:0-13940 GCA_035707865.1 Longimicrobiaceae bacterium
TGGCGCTCGACGGTCTCCACGTCGCCCCGCGCGATGGGCCCCGTGAGTGCGGCCGCGGGGCCTCGCCCCGCCACTCCGCGCACCGCCCCGGCGGCGAGGTCCGTAACCGCCTCGCGAGCCGCACCGTCGGGTACGCCCGCCGCCTGCATCAGCCGCTCCGCCGTGTCGAGCAGCGTGACGACGTAGTTGGAGGCGAAGACGGCGGCCGCGTGGTAGAGCGCCTTCGCGCCCGGCTCGACCGGGAGCATCCGCCCCCCGAGCGCCCCCACCCACCCGATCGCGAGCGCGGCGGCGGCCGGATCACCCTCGACGGCGAACCACGCGCCCCGGAGCCGCTCCGCACCCGCGACCGGGTCGGCCACGGCGACGAGGGGGTGGATCGCACCGGTCGGGCAGCCACGCCGCGCCAGCGGGTCGAGCACCTCGGCGCCGAGTGCGCCGCTGGCGTGCAGAACGGGCACGGGCGACAGGGCGGCCTCGGAGAGAGTCTCGGCCACTCGCGCGATCTCCGCATCGGGGACGGCGACGAGGAGCGCGTCGGGAGGAGGGTCGGGGAGGGAGAGATCGCCGCGATACGCGGCGGCACGGGCGCGGAAGAGCGGGTGGTCGGGCGGCGCCGGGCGACGGCCCGAGTAGGTCAGCCGGTCGACCGCTCCGGCGCGAGAGAGCGCGAGCCCGAGCGCGAGTCCCACGCGCCCGGGCCCGATCACCCAGAGGTGCGAGGCACGCTCAGGCGCCATCGTGGATCTCGGCGCCCGCGCGCCGCAAGCGGCCGAGCGTGGCGGCGGGCAGACGCGCCCACACCTCGATCGCCGCGCCCTCGTCCTGGCGCCGGATCACCTCGCCGTCGCGGTAGATCTCCGCGAGCAGGCCGCCGCGCGTCGATGGGATGGTGACGTGGACGGCGGGATTGGCCTCGCGCAGGCGCTGCAGCAGGAAGGCGCGCAGGGGCTCGACACCGCCGGGCTCCACGGTGGAGACGAAGACCGCCGGCTGAGTGAAGCGCCTCGCGGCGCGCTCGCGCCAGGCGGCCTCCTCCTCGTGCGTGAGGCGGTCGACCTTGTTGAAGACGAGCGCGGTGGGGCGGCCGCTGAGCCCCAGATCCTCAAGCACCTCGTCGACCACTTCCTTCTGCTCCTCCCAGCCCGGGTGCGACGCGTCGATGACGTGCAGCAGGAGGTCGGCCTCCTTCGCCTCCTCCAGCGTCGCCCGGAAGGACGCCACAAGGTGGTGCGGGAGCTTGCGGATGAAGCCGACGGTGTCGGTCACCAGCGCGTCGTAGCCCTCCCCCAGGTCGACGAGCCGCGTCGTCGCGTCGACGGTCGCGAAGAGGCGGTCCTCCACGAAGACGTCGGTGTTGGAGAGCGCCCGCAGAAGAGACGACTTGCCGGCGTTCGTGTAGCCGACGAGCGACGCGCGGAAGATCTCCTCCCGACCCTTGCGCTGGGTCGCGCGCTGGCGCTCCACGCGCTCCAGGTCCTCGCGCAGCCGGGCGATGCGGTTGTTGATCATCCGGCGGTCCGTCTCGAGCTGCGTCTCGCCGGGGCCGCGCATCCCCACGCCGCCACGCACGCGCGAGAGGTGCGCCCACATGCGAGTCAGCCGCGGCAGCAGGTACTGCAGCTGCGCGAGTTCCACCTGCACCTTCGCCTCGGCGGTGCGCGCGCGGGTGGCGAAGATGTCCAGGATCAGCTCGGCGCGGTCCATGATCCGCGTACCCGTGAACTCCTCCAGGTTCTTGCCCTGCGCGGGCGAGAGCTCTTCGTCGAAGATCACCAGCGTCGCCCCGGTCTCCTGGACGAGGTCGCGCAGCTCCTCGGCCTTGCCCTCACCCACGTAGAGGCGCGGCTGCGGGTGGTCGAGCCGCTGCGTGAGCGTCCCGACCACGTCGGCGCCCGCCGTGTCCGTCAGCCGACCCAGCTCCTGCAGGTGCTCGTCCGCGAGCAGCGGCGGCACCGATTTCAGCGGCGCACCGACCAGGATCGCGCGCTCGCGTGGCTCTTCCAGTTCGATCATAGTCCTCGTCGGTAATGACGCCCCGGCCGGTATGAGTTACGAGGTGGGGCCGGTGCACTTCCGGCCGTTAACTCGTAACTCGTAACAGATCATACCCCCGCCGCAATCTCCTCGCCCAGCGCGGCCCACCGATCGTAGGCCTTCTCCAGCCCGGCGGTCTTCGCGTCGCGCGAGGCGGTGAGCTCGCGCGCACGGGCGGGGTCGGAGCCGGAAGCGTAGAGCGCCGGATCGGCCAGTTCGGCGTCGATGGCCGCGAGCTCCTCCTCGAGCGCCGCAATGGTCACCTCCACCTGCTCCAGCTCCGCCTGCCGCCGCCTCAGCTCGTTCTTCGAGAGCCCGGCGGCCGCGCGCGCGGGAGTCGCGGTCGCGGGCGACGTAACCGCGCGGACGGGCGAGTCGGTGGACGCCGCCTGCCGCTGCTCCCGGTCGGCGAGCCAGTCGTCGAAGCCGCCGGGATAGTCCTCGATCCGGCCCGGCGCGTCGGGCAGCGCCCAGACGCGCGTCGCCAGCGCGGAGAGGAAGGCGCGGTCGTGCGAGATGAGGATCACCGTGCCGTCGAAGAGCTCCAGCGACTCCTCCAGCGCCTCGCGGCTGACGATGTCCAGGTGATTCGTGGGCTCGTCGAGGAGGAGGAGATTGGCGCCCGCCAGGGTGGCGATCGCCAGCGCGACGCGGGCCTGCTCGCCGCCCGAGAGGTCGCCGATGCGCGCCTCGATCTCGTCGCCGGTGAAGAGGAAGCGCGCCAGATGATTGCGCAGCTCCGGCATTCCCAGCGCGGGTGCGGAGTCGCTCACCTCCTGCCGGACGGAGCGCTCGGGGTGCAGATGGGAGAAGTCCTGCCGGTAATGGGCGAGCCTCACGCCCGTGCCGCGCACCACCTCGCCCGCCAACGGCTCCGCGACATCGGCGATGATCTTCATCAGAGTCGACTTACCGGAGCCGTTGCGGCCGACGATGGCGATGCGCTCGCCGCGGCCGACCTCGGCGCCGAAGGGCTCGAAGAGCGGGCGGCCCGTGAAGCCGCCGACCACACCCTCCAGCTTGAGCACCGTGCCGCCGCTGCGGCGCGCGCCGCCGAAACGCACCGCCATCGCCCGCTCCTCGTCCTGCACCGCCGTCACCCGGTCCATGCGTGAGAGCAGCGTCCGCCGGCTCTTCGCCTGCTTCGTCTTCTGGCCGGCCAGGTTGCGGCGGATGAACTCCTCGGTCCGCGCGATGTACCCCTGCTGCTTCTGGTACTCCTTCTGCTGCAGCTCGCGCCGCTCCTCGCGCTGCGCGAGGAAGGCGCCGTAGTCGCCGGTGTAGGCGAAGGCGGTCCCCTCCTCGACGTGGAGGACATGATCGGCGATGTGCTCCAGGAAGACGCGGTCGTGGGAGACGACCAGGGCGGTGCCGCGGTAGGCGCGGAGATGGCTCTCCAGCCACTCCGTCGAGCGCAGGTCGAGGTGGTTCGTCGGCTCGTCGAGCAGCAGGACGTCTGGCCCGGCGAGGAGCGTCTGAACCAGTCGAAGTCGGCCCCGCTCTCCACCGCTGAGCGAGCGCACCGGCTGCGCCCACATCGGCTCGGGAAAGCCGAGGCCCTCGAGCGTGGCCTGTGCCCGTGCGCGCATCTCGTAGCCGCCGCGGCGGCGGAATTCATCGAGGTGGCGGTCGTAGCTGGCGAGGAGGCGCCGGCCCATGTCGCTCTCCGGGTCCGCCGCGGAGATCCCGGCGGCCTCGCGCCCCAGTCGCTCCTCCATGGCGAGGAGGTCGCGGAAGGGCTCGAGCGCCGCCTCGCCGACGGTCGCCGCGCCGCGATCGCCCTCGCCGACCATGCTCCCCTGGCGCATCAGCGTGAAGCGAACGCCGGGGTGGCGCCACACCTCGCCCTCGGTGGCCTCGTCCTCGCCCGTCAGGACGCGTAGCAGCGTCGTCTTGCCCTCGCCGTTGCGACCCACGACGCCCCAGCGCTCGCCGGCCGATACCTGGAAGGAGACGTGGCGGAAGACCCAGCGCTCGCCGAACTCCTTTCCGACGTCCGAGAAGCGGACGAGCGTCACTTCGTGCCGAGCAGCGTGACGGTGCCGTGCTTCGTGAACGGCACGGCGTGGCTGCCGAGCGGGGTGCCCACGTGCACCGTGCCGCTCGCGCGGTAGGTGAAGGTCCCGGAGCGCAGGAGCGAGTTGCCTGCCGAGCCGAGGCCGGAGTAGGAGAACTGCACGGGGATCTGTACGGTGGCGGAGTCGTGGGCCGCGACCGAGAAGGGCTGATCGTAATCGCCCTGGGCGAAGTCCACCCAGCTGGTGTCACCTGGCGCGGAGTTCGGATCGCGCAGCGCGAGATCGTATTCGAGGCCGGAGGTGCTGAGGCCGAAGCGGTTCGGGTTGACGATGCTGAGGTTCACCAGGAGCGTCCCCCCGGTCAGGCCGAGGCCGCCGATCTGCACGCTCTGGAGCGCGACGCGCGGCTGGCGGAAGATGGCGCTGGTGCACGCGCCCGCGAGCACGAGGGCGAGCACGGCGGCGGCCATGCGGAGCGACTTGATTCGGCGCATACTGCCTCTCTTCACGACGATCGGGTTGATCCTTCGAAGCGGAGCGCGGGCGACGCGCGCCACCGGTCCCACGCCTGCCCGGCGAGCGTCCGCGCCCCGGCACCGGGTGCAAGGGCGAGACCGCGATCGCACCACGATGCGAGGAAGTCGAGGTCGTGGCTGGAGAGCAGGACGCCTGCACCGTCGGCCCGCCGCGCGTCCAGCTCCGCGGTGAGCCGCTCCACCGAGGTGCGATCCAGGCCGTTGAAGGCCTCGTCGAGCACCAGCAGCCGCGGGCGGTGCAGCAGCCCCGCGACGATCGCGACCTTGCGACCCATGCCCTGCGACAGCTCGCGGCAGAGCAGTGCCTGCGTCCCGGCCATGTCCAGGAGCGCGAGGAGCCGCTCCGCCTCCTCCCTCCCCTCCGCTCCGAGGCGGCGTGCCTCGACCACGAAGCCGATCATCTCGCCGACGGTCAGCTCGCCGTAGAGGAAGGGCTGTTCGGGGACGAAGCCCATACACCGCGCCGCGGTCGATGGATCCGAGAACGGATCGGCCCCGCAGACCCGGATCTCGCCCCCGTCGGGCAGCCGCTCGCCGGTGATGCAGCCCAGCAGCGTGCTCTTCCCCGCGCCGTTGGGGCCGAGGATGGCGACGGCATCCCCCGGCCGCAGCTCAAAGCTCACGTCACGCAGCACGGGGCGGCGCCGGTAGGTCTTCGAGAGCGCCCGAACGGCGAGGGTCGGCTGGACGCTCACCGGCCCTCCGCAAGCGCCACCGACGCGCCGGCGCCGACCGCGCCGGTGATCCCGCCCGCGACGAGCCACGGCCACCCCGGCCCGGCCGCCCACCAGCCCCAGGCGAGAGCGAGCGGGACGGCGAGCCAGAGGGAGAGGCCCCACGCCCACGCCCAGCGCCCGAGCAGCCGCGCGGCCGAGCCGATTCCCGCCGAGCGGTCGATCCACCGCGGGCCGGCGCGCTCGACCCGCCCCAGGCCGATGGCGGCGGAGGCCTGGAGCAGAAGCACCGCCACGGCGGCGACCACGACCGCGTGCCGGGCAGCGGGAAGCCGGCCCCAGCGCGCGAGCGCGAAGCAGCAGACGATCGCCACCGGCCAGACGACGCGCGCGGCCCACGCGAAGCGCCGCCCGGCGACGACCGAGTCGCGTGCCCATACGGCGGCGGCCCCATGAGGAAGGACCCGCGCGAGGCCACGGCCGACCACCAGCTCGCCCGTACCGCCCGGCGGGGGCGCGAAGGCCATCTCGTGCACCTGTGGCGCGAAGCGCGGGAGCGCCGACGCATACGCCGCTTCCGCCGCCACTGCCGCCAGGAGCGATGCGGCAGCCGTCGCGACGGGCGGAATCCAGCCATTCACCGCCGCCGCCCAGCCACCCACGGCGCCGGCGGCGAGGAGTGGTGGAACGGGTGCGTAGACGAGCGGCGCCGCCGCGGCGAGGTCGCGGTCCCACATCCCGAGCGACGCCAGCCCCCAGCGGGCGCCGGTTCGGTGGCGGCTCATGCCGCGCGCCGCCGATGCGTACCCGATGAGCGCGGCGCCCCAGCCCGCGAGCGCCGCGCTGATCGAGACCGCAGCCACCCGCCCCAGCGGCGCGCCGGCCGAGGCGAAGGGGAGCGTCGCGAGCACCGCCGCCCCGAAGGCGAGCGCCAGCAGCCGCAGCGCGCGCTCCCGGAAGAGCACCCGCGCGGAGACACCCAGCCGCCGCAGGAAGGGCGCGTCCGCGCCGCCGAAGAGGATCCCGTAGGCGGCGAAGCCGAGCGCGCCGCCGATCAGTAGCCCGACGGCTACGCCGGTGGAGCCGGGAGGCGCGCCGGGGCGCGTGGCCCGGCCGGCCACCCAGAGGGCGCCGCAGAGCAGCCCCAGTGGAATCGCCATGGCGAACGCGGCACCGACCCGCGGGTGCCGCGTGGCGCCCGCGAGGCGCAGCACGTCCAGACGCAGGAGGATCACGGCCGCGTCCCGCGCTCGCGCATGCGCTCGGCGATCTCGCGCTCGAAGCCGTGGTCGCTCGGCTCGTAGAATCGCGCGTCCTGAAGCTCGTCCGGGAGACAGTTCATGTCGACGCGCGCGCCCTCGAAGTCGTGCGCGTACTGGTAGCCCTTCCCGTAGCCCCACTCCTTCATCAGTCGCGTGGAAGCGTTCCGCAGGTGCAGCGGAACGGGAGCGTCGGGCGCGCGCTCCGCGGCCTCGGTCGCGGCCTGGAGCGCGCGGTAGGCGCGGTTGGACTTGGGGGCGCTCGCCACGTACAGGATGGCGTTCGCGAGCGGCAGCAGCCCCTCGGGCGGGCCCAGCCGCTCGTACGCCTGCATCGCCTGCGTCGCGACGACCCCCGCCTGCGGGTCGGCCAACCCGACGTCCTCGTACGCCGCGGCCACCAGCCGGCGCAGCAGGACGCGCGGGTCCTCACCCGCCCGGATCATCCGCGCCGCCCAGTAGAGCGCGGCGTCGCCCTGGCTGGAGCGCAGGGACTTGTGGAAGGCCGACAGCAGCTGGAACGACGTCGACGTGTCGTGATGCGCCACCCGGTGCTGCACGGCCTCGCGCGCCGCTTCTTCGCCGATGCGGCCGCCGGCGCCCGCGAGCTGCGCCGCGACCTCGAGGGTGCCGAGCGCCTGCCGGGCGTCGCCGCCGGCCGCCCGGATCAGCAGCGCCTCCGCCTCTGGCGAGAGCGTCACGCCCGACGCGCCCAGGCCGCGCTCCGCATCGGCGACCGCCCGCCGGAGCAGCGTCCGCAGCTCCTCCTCGCCCAGCGCCCCCAGCACGACGACCCGGGCGCGGGAGAGCAGCGCCGCGTTCACCTCGAACGCCGGGTGCTCCGTCGTGGCGCCCACCAGCGTCACGAGACCGGACTCGACGTACGGCAGCAGGAAGTCCTGCTGGCCCTTGTTCAGCCGGTGGATCTCGTCGACGAAGAGCAGCGTGCGCCGGCCCGCCTTTCGCGCCCTCTCCGCCTCCTTCACGATCTCCCTCAGCCTCGGCACGCCCTCGCTGACCGCGCTGAATGGAACGAAATCGGCGCCGAGCCGCTCGGCCAGGAGGCGGCCGAGCGTCGTCTTGCCGCTGCCCGGAGGGCCGTGGAGGATGAGGCTCGGAATGCGGCCTCCGCGCAGGAGCTTGCGGAGCGTCCCTCCCTCGCCCACGAGCGCTTCCTGGCCCACCAGCTCGTCGAGCGAGCGCGGGCGCATGCGCTCGGGGAGAGGCGCGTCGCCCGCACCGCGGCTCGGCGCCTCGGCCACGAACGGGGGCGGCGCGGTGCCGCCCGCCTCGTACGGGGCATCGGGAAAGAGAGGCAGGGTGTCGTCGCTCACGTCACAGGTGCAGGCTGGAGAGCAGGCTCTCCGTGGCATAGTAGAGCGCCACGCCGACGAAGACGGAGAGTGCGAAGCGAATCCCGTGCTCGCGCTGCACCTCGGGGATGAGGTTCGAGGCCGCGACGTAGATCGTCACCCCCGCGCTGAGCGCGAGGCCGTGCGTGGCGAGCGGGCCCACGTAGGCGGTGAGGAGGACACCGAGGATCGTCGAGACGCCGAGCGCCAGCACGCCTCCGATCGCGCGCGTGCGGCTGTTGCCGCTGGCGAGCATGATCGAGGCGATCGTCACGCCTTCGGGGATCTTGTGGAGGAGTATGGCCGTGAAGATGAGGACGCCGAGCGCCGCGCTCACCTCGAAGCCGCTGGCGATGGCGACGCCGTCGAAGAAGGTGTGGAGCAGGAGCCCGAGGACGGCCGTGATCCCGACCCAGCGCCCCACCATCTCCTTCGAGTGCGTCTCCTCGCCGAAGTGGAAGTGCGGCGTGAAGACGTGCTGCGTCAGGTGGACGAGCAGGTAGCCGCCGAGGATGCCGAGCGCGCCGTCCGGAGTGGCCGTCACGGCCGTCGGGACCATCGCGAGGATGGCGACGGCGAGCATGAAACCGGCGCCGAAGCCGACGAGAAGCCGCTGGGTCACCCGGCCTCGCGGCGAGGCGGTGGTGATGACGAGACCGCCGACGAGGTTCGCCCCCGCGGCGGCGAGGGCGTAGAGCAGCGCTGAGTTCACCGGCACCGGCGCGTGAGGGGAATCGTGGGCGACGAGCGAGGCAAAGTCACGCGCGGCCGGGGAGATGTCAACGGCGCGCGCCACCGTCGGCAGATCCGGGCATTCGCGGCTTCGGGGGCCGCGTGCTAGAATTCGCGGCGGCGTGCCCCTCCGGCACGCTCCTCGCAAGGGCGCCGGAGCGAGGTCCCCCTGGCGACGGACCCAACGAACAGCGGAGGCGGGTGGTGCCACGATCGAGATCGACTCGCGGGTTCAGCGTCGTGCTGGTGATCGCCGCCGGAGCGGCCTGCGGGATCCTCGTCGGCGCCCTCATCGTCCACCTGCTCCTCGGCTGAGCGCGGGGACCGGAACCCACTCCGCCGGGTACGACGCGCAGACCGCCAGAATCACCCGCGATCCTCCGCAGTTCATGCTCCGCCCGTTCCGCCATCTGCCCGCGCTCCTGTGCGCCGGCCTCCTGTTCGCCCGACCGGCCGCCGCCCAGGGCCCGGACGCGGCCGCGCCCGACCTGGCGATCGCGCCCTCCACGCAGGTGCTCCGGCTGCGCAGCGACCTCCGCTCCATCCTCCACGCCCCTCGCTGGCGCGACGCGCGCTTCGGGGTGCTCGTCGTCTCGCTCGACCGCGGCGACACCCTCTTCGCGCTCGAGCCCGATGCGCCGCTGGAGCCGGCGAGCAATCTCAAGCTCTACACCACCGCGGCAGCGCTCTACTACCTCGGGCCGGCGTACCGCTTCTCCACCCTCCTGCTCGCCGGCGGGCCGGTCCGCGACGGAGTGCTCGAGGGCGACCTCGTCCTCTACGGCACCGGCGACCCCACGATCTCCGGGCGGATGCTGGAGAGCACCACCTCCACGTTCCGCGCCTTCGCGGACACCCTGGCCGCCCTGGGCGTCCACGAGGTGCGCGGGAACGTCGTGGGGGACGGCAGCTACTTCACGGGCGAGCGGCTCGGCGCCGGCTGGCTCCCGGCCGACCTCGACGAGTGGTACGCCGCGCCCATCAGCGGTCTCGACTACGCCGAGAACATGGTCACGGTTCGAGTCTCCGGGAGCGCGGTGGGCGAGCGGGCCGGGGTGACCACCGTACCGGCGACGCGCGGCCTCGCGCTCGAGAACCGCGTCCGCACCGTGCGGCGCGGGAGCACGCGGATCCACTTCGAGCGCGCGGAGGATCGGCTGATCGTCTCCGGCCAGATCCGCCGCGGCCGCGTCGTGGTGCGCTCGCTTCCCGTGGTGGGCCCCGCGAACTACGCCGCCGCGGGCCTTCGAGCCGTCCTGGAGGAGCACGGAATCGAGGTGACGGGCTCCGTCCGGACGATCACGGATCCCGCCGAGTCGCCGATGCGTCCCGGTGCCGTTCCGCCCCGGATCGTCGCGACCCACCTCTCCCCCACCCTCGCCGAGATCGTCTCGGTGACGAACCACGTCAGCCACAACCTCTTCGCCGAGGCGCTCCTGCGCGCGGCGGGGCGAGCGGCGGCGGGCGCCGGCAGCGTGGACGGCGGAGCCCGGGCCGTCCGCGCGCTGCTCGCGCTCGCTCCGGGCGCCGACACCACCGCGCTGCACCAGGTGGACGGCTCCGGCCTCTCGACGCTCGACCACACCACCCCGGGCAACACCGTCGCCCTTCTCGAGTACCTGAGCGGCACCGGCGACCGGGACGCGTACCTCGCCTCGCTGCCCCGGGCAGGCAACGAGCACGGGCTCCGTCGCATGTACGACAGCGCCGCGGCCGGGAACCTGCGCGCGAAGACGGGCACCATCCACGGCGTCAGCGCGCTCTCGGGCTACGTCACGACCGCCGACGGCGAGCACCTCGTCTTCAGCATCATGGCGAACGGGGTCCCCTCCACCGCCCGTGAGAAGGCCTCGGAGGACGCGATCGGCGCGCGGCTGGCGGAGTTCTCCAGGCGGTAGCGGCTCGCCGGCCGGCCCGTGAGCGCGCCGGATTCTGAGGGAGGCGTCCGAGAGGGATGCGCGACCGGGCACGGGGGAGTATCTTGTCCGGGCCGCACCGCCAGCGCCGGCCCCGCAACGCAGTCCCCGTCCGTCTCACGTCGCCCCATTCCGATCCGGGAGAGATGCCAGATGCCCCAGCCGAGCCAGCAACTCGTCGCGCACTTGCCCGCCCTGCAGCCGGACTCCGGACAGCGCCTTCCCATCAGCATCCTCAACGGCTTCGCCTCCGCGTCGGGCGGGGTCGACCAGCTGATCCGCATCGTGCACCGTGGCGGCGAGTACGTCGGTGTACCCGCCTACGGAACGGCTTCGCTCGACCAGCACCTTTACCGGCGGGTGAAGGTGTTCACGCTCGACCAGTCGCAGGCGGGCTTCACGCGGATGCTGGCGACCGCGCTCAAGGGAGGAACGAGCTACCCGATCCTCGAAGCCGTCATGAGCACGGCCGTGGGTGCGGTCTCGGGGGGCGCCGGTTTGCTGTTCGGCGTGGCGACTCTCGGGGTGAACCTCGGCCGGCGCAGCACCGACGTCCTCCCCAGACTCGGTGATGAGCTGTGGCACGTCGAGGAGATCGGCCAGGCGACCGAGAGCAGCATGTTCGGCGCCGACAGCAGGATCGCCATGCACGTCTCTTCCTTCTTCCTCGTGGACCCCTTCCGCTCGGCCAGTCCCTGCGACACCAAGGGTTGGCTCCTTCACGAGACGCGCCGCCGCGTCGTGCTGGACTGACGAGCCGGCGCAACATCGTGAGCGGGCCCGAGCATCGGCTGGATGCTCGGGCCCGCTCACGATCGACGCCGCGGAGTCTCCTTACGTCCTGACCCGCTCCCCCGCCCCGTCCAGCCCGAACTCCTTGATCTTGCGGTAGAGCGTCCGCTCGCCGATGCCGAGCATCTCCGCGGCGCGGCGGCGATTGCCGCGGACCCGGCGCAGCGCGACCGCGATCGCCTCGCGCTCGAGGTCCTGCATCGTCATCCCGTCGCGGAAGACGACGGCGTCCTCCCGGTCCGCCTCGGCAACGGGCTCGGGAAGGGCGGCCGGAAGCGCGATCTCGCGCTGTGGCGCCCCGCCGGGCGAGGGATAGATCGAGTAGAGCGGCAGGCCGTCGCCGCGCATGCGCTCCCGGTAGGCGTCGAGCTCGCGGCGCAGATCCTCGACGTCCAGCTTCAGGTCGAAGAGGGTGCGCAGCACGAACTCGAGCTCCGGCGTCCTCGCCGACGGCTCCGGCGTTCCCGTCGGGCCGGTGCGCAGCGGAACGGGAAGGAGCGAGCCGCGCCGGCCGCGCACCTCGGGCGGGATGTCCTCCGGGCGGATCGTTCGCCCCGGCGCGAGGACCACCATCGACTCGACGAGGTTGCGCAGCTCGCGGACGTTCCCGGGCCACGCGTACTCGACGAGAATGCGGAGCGCCTCGGGCTCGATCCCGAGGAAGCGCCGGTCGTGCGCCCGACTGAATTCACGGATGAAGGCGTCGACGAGCCGGGGGATGTCCTCGCGCCGCTCGCGCAACGGCGGCAGGTCGATGCGCAGGACGTTCAGCCGGTGGTAGAGGTCGCGCCGGAACTCGCCCAGGTCGACCTCGTCGCGGAGGCTGCGGTTCGTGGCGGCGATGACGCGCACGTCCACGCGGAGGGTCTCCTCGCCGCCCACGCGGCGGAATTCGCGCTCCTCCAGCACGCGAAGGAGCTTGGTCTGCGTGGCGCGGGGCATCTCGCCGATCTCGTCGAGGAAGATCGACCCGCCGTGGGCGAGCTCGAAGAGGCCCTTGCGCAGTGACGCCGCGCCCGTGAAGGCCCCTTTCTCGTGGCCGAAGAGCTCGGATTCGAGGAGCGTTTCCGGGAGCGCGGCGACGTTGACGGGGATGAAGGGCCGGTGCCGCCGGCGGGAGAGCGCGTGGATCCCGCGGGCGACCAGCTCCTTGCCGGTCCCGCTCTCGCCCTGGATGAGCACGGTCGAGTCGACGGAAGCGATCTGGACGACCCGCTCGAGCACCTCCTCCATCACGTCCGTATGGCCGACGATCCCGGTCATCTCGCGGAGCCGCTCGCGCTCGACCAGCCGGCGGCCGACGAGCACCACCTCCTCCACCTCGATCGGCTTCGGGAAGCACTCGGAGACGCCAAGCCGCCGGCAGAGCTCGCGATCGGAGACCTCCGCCGGCTCCAGCAGCCCGATCACCGGCACCCGCTGCTGACGGGCGGCCGCGATGAGCGTCTGCGCCCGCTGCTCACGGAGCCCTCCCGTGACGACGGCCAGGACCGCGTCGCCCGGGGCGTCGCCGAGGCGCTCGCCCGACGTCAGGAGCTCCACGCCGTAGCCCGCCGCCGCGAAGCCGTCGCGCAGCAGGACGGCCGGCTCGAGCTCGTCGGTCGTGATGACGACGGTACCGCTTCCCGCGTCCCGAGAAGGTGCGCGCATCGTCACCGCTCAGGTCCGGACGCTGCCGCTGGCGTGAAAGGGCGGCCGCACCACCTCGGCGGGGATCGCCTGGCCACGGATCATCACCTCGATCCGCGTGCCCGGCTTCGCCGCCTCCGCAGGCACGTACGCCATTCCGATCCCCTCGCCGCGCGTGGGGCTGACCGTGCCGCTCGTCACCTCACCCACCTCTCTCCCCTGGAAACCGACGGGATAGCCGCGCCTCGGGAAGCCGCGCTCGAGCAGGCGGAAGCCGACCAGGCGGCGCTCGACGCCGGCCTCCTTCTGGCGCAACAGCGCGTCGCGCCCGACGAAGTCGCCCTTGTCCAGCCGCGTGACCCAGCCGAGCCCGGCCTCCAGGGGAGTATGGCTCTCGTCCAGATCGTTGCCGTAGAGCGCATAGCCCATCTCCAGCCGGAGCGAGTCGCGCGCGCCGAGACCCGCGGGGATCAGGCCCTCCGGAGCACCCACCTCCAGCAGGCGCCGCCAGACGGGGACCGCGTCCGCGGCGGCCAGGTAGAGTTCGAAGCCGTCCTCTCCGGTGTAGCCGGTGCGGCTGATGATCGCGCGGCGCCCGTCGACCGCTCCCTCGCGGAAGCGATAGTAGCCGATCGATTCCAGATCCTCGCCGGTGATGCGCTGCAGGATCGCCTGCGCCCTCGGGCCCTGCAGGGCGATCAGCGCCAGCTCGTCGGAGCGGTCGCGCAGCTCCACGCCGAACGCCGCGGAGTGCCGCCGCATCCATTCCACGTCGCGCGCCCGGTTCGACGCGTTCACCACGAGGAGGTAGTGGTCGGGAAAACGGTAGACGAGGAGGTCGTCCAGCAGCCGCCCCTGCTCGTTCGGCAGCGTGGAGTACTGCGCCTGACCGACCTCCAGCCGGTCGACGTCGTTGGTGGTGACGAACTGCACGAAGTCCCTCGCCCGGTCGCCCCACACCTCCACCTCGCCCATGTGGGAGACGTCGAAGAGGC
>DASSTO010000156.1:0-15684 GCA_035707865.1 Longimicrobiaceae bacterium
CAGGTAAGAGGTAAGAGGTAAGAGGTAAGAGGAACGGGTTATCAGTCATCAGTCATCAGTTATCAGTCCGGCAACTGATAACTGATGACTGATAACTGATAACTACAGAGGGCCGGCACCTCAGCTCGGGTGCCGGCCCTCTTACCTCTTACCTCTTACCTGTTACCTAATCCGGTATCACGTCCGCGATGATGAAATTGAGCGGGTCCACCTGCTTGCCGTTTACCTCGACCTCGTAGTGGAGGTGCGGCCCGGTGGCGAGGCCGGACTCGCCCACCTCGGCGATCACCTCGCCGCGCTCGACCGTCTGGCCCTTGTGCACCAGGATGCGCGAGCAGTGGGCGAAGCGGGTGACGTAGCCGAAGCCGTGGTCGATCTCGACCATCCGGCCGTAGCCGCCCGAGCGCATCCCCGCGAAGGTGACGACCCCCTTGGCGGGCGCCAGGATCGGCTCGCCGATGGGGGCGGCGATGTCGATGCCCTTGTGCGGCCGCGTGATGTGCAGCACCGGGTTCCTGCGCGCCCGGGAGAAGAGGCTCGAGAGCGGGCCGTCCGCCGGCGCGATGGAGGGGATCGCCTCCAGGCGCTGCGTGTTCTTCTTCAGCGCGTGGATCGCCTCGTCCATGCTCGTGCGCAGCAGCTTCGCCCGGCGGGTCAGCGTCGCCAGATCGTAGTTGGCGGCGAAGAGCTTCTCGCCCGTCGCCTGGTCGAGCGGATAGACCGGGTTCGACTGCGGCGTGGCGGTGCCCGGCCCTCCGATCCCCACGCGCTGCACGTCGGCGTCGAGCGGGGTGAGGCCGGCGATCACCCTGTACTTCTCGTCCTTGCTGGCGAGCGAGTCCAGCGACGCGGAGAGATGCGTCATGCGGCCACGCATCTGGGTCACCTCGGCCGCGAGCAGCACGTTCTCGTGCTGCAGGCGCTGCGCGCGCATGTACTGGTTCTGCTTGATGAAGAACCCGACGCTGAAGGTACCGCTGAGGACCGCCAGGAAGAGCACGCTGGAGAGCACGACGCGGACGGCGGAACTGGACAGCTGCACCGATCTCACCCGCTCGTTGTCGTGCGGGACGAGCATCAGCGTCCACTTGGATCTTGCCATGACCGTCAGCCACGGATGGAAGAATGGGTGGAAGCGATCCAGGCGAATCCCGGACACTCCATGCGATTGGGCAACGGGCAAGGATAACCCGCCGCGAAAGCGCGTGTCAAGCGAGAGGGCTTGACACGGGAGTTCGGGCTCGTGTCAAGGGGGCGCGTCCGCGCGGTGCTCAGCTCCCGGCGAGCTCCGGTCGCGGGAAGAGCACGCCGCCCGGAGAGACCGTCCACCCGGCGGAGTCCAGCGCGGGAAGCCGGTCGAGTGCCGCGGTGAGCGTGCCGGGCGCGCCGAGGCGCCGCCAGAGCTCCTCCATCTTCGCGGGCATGAACGGCGAGAGCAGCACCGCCGCCGCCGCGAGCGCGCGCACCAGCGAGGTCAGCGCGGCGTCGAGATCGGCCGCGCGCGCGGGGTCCTTCGCCAGCTTCCACGGCGCGCTCTCGCCGACGAAGGCGTTCGCGCCCGCCACGAGGGACATGGCGGCGGCGGCGCCTTCGTGGAGCAGGCAGGCGTCCATCTTCTCCCGGTAGCGGGTGACGCCCTCGTCGATCCGCGCGTCCAGCTCCGTCCGGCCGCCGCCGGGCACCACGCCGCCACGGTACTTCTGCACCATCGCGAGGGTGCGGCTCGCCAGGTTGCCCAGGTCGTTGGCGAGCTCCGCAGTGTAGCGCTCGTCGAAGCGCTCCCGGGTGAAGCTCCCGTCGCCGTCCCAGGGTACCTCGCGCAGGATGAAATAGCGCAGCGCGTCCGGCCCGTGGCGCTCGATGGCCTCTTCCAGCGTGAAGGCCACGCCCTCGGACTTGGAGATCTTCCCTCCGCCCATCGTCATCCACCCGTGCGCCCACACCTGGCGCGGCGTGGCCAGGCCGGCGGACATCAGCATCGCCGGCCAGTAGACGCAGTGGAAGCGGACGATGTCCTTGCCGATCACGTGCAGGTTCGCCGGCCACAGCCGCTCGTAGCCCGGCTCCGGGAAGCCGGCGGCGGAGAGGTAGTTGGTGAGCGCGTCGATCCAGACGTAGACCGCGTGCTCCGGCTCGCCCGGCCAGCGGATGCCCCACTCGAGGCCCGAGCGCGAGACCGAGATGTCCTTGATCTCGTCGATCATGCGGCGCACCTCGTTGCGGCGCGACGGCGGCTCCACGAACTCCGTCCCGTCCACCAGCCGGCGCAGGGGCTCCTGGTAGCGGGAGAGGCGGAAGAACCAGTCCTCCTCCTCCATCCAGGAGATCTCGCGGCCCGGGTGCTCGGGGCACCGGCCGTCCACCAGCTCGTCCTCGCTCTTGTAGGCCTCGCAGCCCACGCAGTAGTAGCCGGCGTAGGTGGCCTTGTAGAGGTCGCCGCTCTCCTGCATGCGGCGGATCATCTCCAGCACGGCCGCCCGGTGCCGCGGCTGGGTGGTGCGGATGAAGTCGTCGTTCGAGATCTCCAGCCGCGTCCACGCCGCGCGGAACGCCTCCGCGATGCGGTCGGCCCACTCCTGGGGGGAGATGCCCTGCGCGGCAGCCGTCTGCGCGACCTTCAGCCCGTGCTCGTCCATCCCGATGACGAAGTGGACCGGGAGGCCCTTCAGCCGGTGATAGCGCGCGATCGCGTCGGCGCCCACCTTCTCCAGGGCGTGGCCCAGGTGAGGGGGGCCGTTCGCGTAATCGATGGCCGTGGTGATGTAGAAGACTTGGTCGCTCAAGGCCGACTCCCGCTCGTGGTGATGGCGCATCCGCACCAAGCTACGGCTCCGCGTGGCGTTTGTCATCCCACCCCGCGGGCGGCCGCGGTTCAACTCGACGCCCCGCCTTCCGATACTCTCCGGTGAGCCATGACCCCGGTCGCGGGCAGCCGCGGTGACGCGCGGTGCAGGGCGCCCTCCCTCCAGTTCCGAACCCCTCGCCACCCGTGGAGAGTCGAACCATGACGCGTTCGCTTCGGCCCACGCAGCGACTCAACCGCCGCGCGATGCTGCTCGTCCTCGCGTGCGCCGTCGTTGCGGCGTGCCTGAGCCTCGGCCGCCGTCCCGCCGCGGCCCAGCAGCTCCAGTTCCGGCACCTGGGCCCGAACGACGGGCTCTCCAGCTCCTGGGTCCCCGAGATCTTCCAGGACAGCCGCGGCTTCATGTGGTTCGGGACCTCCAACGGCCTCACCCGCTACGACGGCTATTCCTTCGTCGTCTACCGCCACCAGCGCGCGGACGAGCACAGTCTCCCGGACAACTACGTCGCGGTCGTCTACGAGGACCACCGGGGAACGATCTGGGTCGGCACCAAGGCGGGGCTGAGCCGCTACGACCGCGGCCGTGACCGGTTCACCAACTTCATGGTGCAGGACGGTCGGCAGGTGAACGCGATCGTCGAGGACGACCGCGGGACCCTGTGGGTGGGTACCACCTCGGGGCTCTTCCGCCTCGACCGGGCGACCGGCCGCGAGACGCGCTTCGCGCTACCCGATTCCACCGCTCAGGTCGTCCAGGCGCTGAAGGAGGACGCGCGGAAGCACCTCTGGATCGGCACCCAGACCGGTGGTCTCTTCGAGCTGGTCCCGGGCACCGGCGAGATCCACGCCTACCGTGCGGACCCCGGCGATCCGAACACCCTGGCCGACGACGACGTCCGCGCGCTCGCCGAGGGCGCCGCGGGCGTGCTCTGGGTCGGCACCTACAACGGCGGGCTCGCCGGGCTGGACCCCGCCACCGGGAAGATCACCCGCTACCGGCACGACCCGAAGAATCCGCAGAGCCTCTCCATCGACCGCATCCAGCGGCTGCTGGTCGACCGGACGCGCGGGGGCCTGTGGATCGGCACGGAGAACGGCGGGATGGATCACTTCGACCCGGCCACGGGCGTCTTCACTCACACGCGGGCGGACGCGAACAACCCGTCGGGCCTCAACAGCAACTCCCTCTGGTCGCTCTACGAGGACGCGAGCGGGGCGCTGTGGGCGGGGACGTTCTCGGGGGGCGTGAACGTCTCCCGGCAGAACAGCCAGGCCATCCGGCAGTACCGCTCCATCCCGGGCGACTCCGCGAGCCTGAGCTTCAACTCGGTGGTGGGCTTCTCGGAGGACGCGCGGGGCGGGGTCTGGGTGGGCACCGACGGCGGCGGGCTCGATCACTTCGATCCGACGACCGGGAAGTTCACGAGCTACACGACGAAGAACAGCGACCTCGGCCGCGATGCGGTCCTGGCGGTGGCGGCGGACGGCGCGGGGGGCGTGTGGGCGGGAATGTGGAACGGCGGCATCAGCCACCTGGACCCGAAGACCGGGCGCTTCACCAGCTACACGACCGCCAACTCCGGCCTCCCCGACGACAACATCTTCTCCCTGCACGTGGACGCGGCGGGGAGGCTGTGGGTGGGCACGTGGCGGGAGGGGCTGGTGCTTTTCGACCCCCGGACGAAGTCGTTCACCACCTACCCCATCGCCAGGCCCGGGGAGGCACAGTCGCAGATCTGGGTCATCCGCGAGCTGTCGGACGGCCGACTGGCACTCGGCACCATGGGGAACGGTCTCCAGATCTTCGACCCGAAGACCGGCGCCATGACGGCGTATCTCAGCGACCCGCGTGATGAGCGGACGCTGAGCTCGAACGACGTGCGCGCCGTGCTCGAGGCCCCGTCGGGCATTCTCTGGGTGGGAACCGCCGGCGGGCTCGACCGGCTCGACACGCACACGGGCGCGATCACCCACTTCACCGAGAAGGACGGCCTGCCCAGCAGCCTCATCGCGGGGCTCGCCCGGGACGCCTCGGGGAAGCTGTGGGTGAGCACCGACCACGGCATCACCCGTTTCGACCCCGGGGCGAGGGTGGGGAAGGAGTACTCCGTGGCCGACGGCCTTCAGGGCAGCGAGTTCAACCCGCGCGCGTACCTCCAGGCGAGGAACGGGACGTTGTACTTCGGCGGAAACAACGGCTTCAACGCGATCCACCCCGCGCAGATCACGGTCAACGACCGCCAGCCGCCGGTGGTGTTCACGGGCTTCGAGCTCTTCAACAAGCCGGTGGCGGTCGGGGCCGAGGGCTCGCCGCTGAAGCAGGCCATCTCGGAGACGAAGGAGCTGGTGCTCTCGCACGACCAGTCGGTCTTCACCTTCGACTTCGCCGCGCTCGACTACACGGCGCCCGAGAAGAACGAGTACGCCTACGAGATGGAGGGCTTCGACAAGGACTGGAACCGCGTGGGTCACCAGCGCAGCGCCACGTACATGGGGCTGCCCGCCGGCCACTACGTCTTCCGGGTGAAGGCGAGCAACAACGACGGTGTGTGGAACGAGGAGGGGGCGTCGATCCAGCTCACCGTCCTGCCGCCGTACTGGCAGACGTGGTGGTTCCGTGGCCTGGTGGTGCTGGCCCTCTCAGGGATCGTCATCGAGATCGTGCGGACCACCCGGAGCCGGCGCCGCAGCCTGGAGGCGATCAACGCCAAGCTGGAGGCGGAGATCGAGAACGCGAAGCACGCGGAGGCCGAGCGCAGCCGCGTGGCGGCGGAGGCGGCGGAGCGCGACCGGGAGACGCAGCAGTACCTGGAGAGCAGCGTCCTGGAGATCCTGGAGGTGATGGAGCGCTTCTCGGACGGCGACCTCTCGGCCAGCCTGGAGGTGGACGGCGACGACGCGATCGGGCGGCTGCGGGCGGGCTTCAACCGGGCGGTCGGCAACATCCGCAACATGGTGATGCAGGTCCACGACGTGCTCGAAGCGACGGTGCGCGCGAGCCGGGAGATCCACGAGAGCACGGAGGAGCTGGCGCGCGGGGCCGACGCGCAGACGCAGCAGGCGGCGCTGGTGGCGAGCGCGGCGGAGGAGATGACGAGCACCGTGGGTGAGAACGCGCGCCACATCTCCACCGCCGCCGAGATGGCCCAGCAGTCGGGGGACAACGCGGAGGAGGGTGGTCGCATCGTGCGCGACACCGTCGCGGGGATGGACGAAATCGTCGCGGTGGTGGCGCTCTCCGCCCAGACGGTCCAGGCGCTCGGCGCGAGCAGCCAGCAGATCGGAGCGATCACGCGCGTCATCAACGAGATCGCGGATCAGACGAACCTGCTCGCGCTCAACGCCACCATCGAGGCGGCGCGCGCGGGCGAGCACGGTAAGGGCTTCGCGGTGGTGGCGGGCGAGGTGAAGACGCTGGCGAGCCGCACCGCGCAGGCGACGCAGGAGATCGCCCGCATGATCGACCGGATCCAGGGCGAAGCCGCCCGCGCCGTCGAGACGATGGGCCGGGTGAGCGACCAGGTGGAGAACGGGAAGGGCCTCGTCGACCGGGCCGGTACGGCGCTCGAGTCGATCATCGCCAACTCGCGGCAGGTGCTGGAGAGCATTCGCCAGGTCGCGCAGGCGAGCGAGGAGCAGGCGAGCACCACGGAGAACATCAGCCGGAACATCGACGCCATCTCCCGCGTGACGGTGGCGACCGCCCGGGGCAACCAGTCCATCTCCTCCTCGGTCGAGGAGCTGAACGGGCTGATCGAGGACCTGCAGGCCCGCGTCGCGCGGTTCCAGCTGGAGGGGGCGGGAGTGAACGGGTGAAGGGATGAAGGGGCGCAGTGCTGAGGCGCCTGCGCGCGGGCCCTCGCCGGCGGCCTGAGAGCCGCCACCCTCTCCCGCAAGCGGGCGAGGGGACTACGACGATATTGCGCCAGACCCGAGTCCCCTCTCCCGTGAATGGGAGAGGGTGGCGCGTCTCAGCGCGCCGGGTGAGGGCTGGCGCAGGGGCCCGAGCATCGGTGGGATGCTTGGGCCCCTGCGCGCTTACTCGCCTGCCGGTTCCGCCGCGTCGCTCTTCCGGGCGGAGCGGCGGTTGCGGCGCCGGCGCTTCGCCGGCGTCGCGGGAGCCTCGTCGTCGCCGGTCGCGGCGGCGACCTCCGGCTCCTCGCGCGCCGCGACCGCGGCGGTCTCCGCGCGTAGCTCGGTGAGGTCCACCACCCGCCGCTGCCGCTGCTCGTCCAGGAGCGTGACGAGGTCGCGCCAGATGTCGATCCCGATCACCTTCTCCGCGCCCTTCGAGGTGCGGATCACCTTCCCCTCGCGCGGGAAGCGCTTGCGCGCCGCGAGGTAGGAGTCGTGCTCGTAGGTGAGGCAGCACATCAGGCGCCCGCAGGTGCCGGAGATCTGCGCCGGGTTGAGGGAGAGGTTCTGGTCCTTGGCGAGCTGGAGGGAGATGGGCTTGATCTCGCGCAGCCAGGTGGAGCAGCAGAGCTCGCGCCCGCAGCGCCCGACCCCGCCCAGCAGCGCGGCCTCGTCGCGCACGCCGATCTGCTTCAGCTCGATGCGCGTGCGGAAGGTGCGGGCGAGGTCACGCACCAGCTGCCGGAAGTCCACGCGCCGCTCGGCGGTGAAGTAGAGGGTGAGCTTGTTGCGATCCCACTGCCACTCGGTCTCGGTGACCTTCATCTTGAGGCCGTGCTCCGCCACCATCTCGCGCGCCTTGCGGCGCACGCGCTCCTCGTCGGCGCGCAGCACCATCAGGCGCTGCACCTCGCCCGGCTCCGCGCGCCGCAGCACCCGCTCGGTCGGCGAGGGACTCGCTTCGCTGCCGCAGCTCGCCGAGCAGCCGCCGCACTTGCGCGCCGCCACGCCGCCCACGCTCTTCACGCGGCCCAGATCCTCCCCCCTCTCCGTCTCCACCACCACGTACTCCGCCACGCGCAGCGCCTCGTCGTCGGTGACGTAGTAGCCCCGGCGATTCCCCTTGAACGCCACCTCGACGATGTGCGGCGCGTCCTCCTCGGACGGCGCCGTCTGAATGACCGGAAGCGGGAGAGACATATAACTGCAAGGTTACAGGTTACAGGGTACCGGTTACAGGGGACGGCGAGCAGGCTGTAACCTGTCCCCTGTCCCCTGTCCCCTATTCGACCCGCCACTCGCCCATGGCGAGATACTTGTCCCACCGCTGGCGGAGCAGCTCGTCGATCGGGAGGGCGCGCAGCTCGCCGAGGTTGCGGCTGAGCGCCTCGTGGAGGGCCTCGGCGGTGCGCTCCCAGTCGGAGTGGGCGCCGCCCGTGGGCTCGGGCACCACGTCGTCGATCACGCCGAGCTGGCGCAGGTCGGGTGCGGTGATCTTGAGCGCCTGCGCGGCCTTCTCGCGCTCGCCGCCGGACTTCCAGAGGATGGCCGCGCAGCCCTCGGGCGAGATCACCGAGTAGACGCTGTTCTCCAGCATGAGGACGCGATCGGCGACCCCGAGCGCCAGCGCGCCGCCGGAGCCGCCCTCGCCGATCACCACCGCCACGGTGGGGACCTTCAGCGCCGCCATCTCGCGGAGGTTCCGCGCGATCGCCTCGGCCTGCCCCCGCTCCTCCGCGCCGATGCCGGGATAGGCGCCCATCGTGTCGATCATCGTGACGACCGGGCGGCCGAACTTCTCGGCCATCTTCATCAGCCGCAGCGCCTTGCGGTAGCCCTCCGGGTGGGCCATGCCGAAGTTGCGCTGCAGGTTCTCCTTCATGTCGCGGCCCTTCTGGTGGCCGATCACCATCACGCTCTCGCCGTCCAGCCGCGCCCAGCCGCCCACCACCGAACCGTCGTCGCGGTAGAGCCGGTCTCCGTGCAGCTCGATGAAGTCGCTGAAGATCAGCGCCAGGTAGTCCAGCGTGTAGGGCCGGTTCGGGTGGCGGGCGACCATCACCCGCTCGATCGGCGCCAGGTTGCGGTAGACGTCGCGCTTGAGCGTGTGGAGCTTCCGCTCGAGCGAGCGCAGCTCGGCCGAGACGTCGAGCCCGCGCTCGCGCGCCACGTCGTGCAGCCGGTCGATCTGTTCCTCGACCTCGGCGATGGTCTTCTCGAAATCCAGGTGTGCGACTGTAGGCATTTGCTTTCGGATTTTGAATTGTGAATTTTGAATTTTGGATTAGGGAAACGCAGTCCCGATTCAACATTCAAAATTCAACATTCACGATTGCCGTTCGCGTCTAAGCGCGGACGAGCCGGACCCGCTCCTCCCCCAGCACCTCGCGCAGCTGGATGAGCACCTCCTCGCGCGGGGCGACGCGGAGCGAGCGGGAGCGCAGGCGCGGCGCGTCGTCCTCGTCGCCGGTGCCGCCGTTGCGCCAGACGACGAGGAGCGGCGCGGGGCCGGGGTGGTCGGAGAGGAGCGCCCGTGCGCGCTGGATCCGCTCCGTGTCGCAGCCGGCCGAGGCGATCTCGATGCAGATGCCGACCGCGCCGCTCTCGCGCACCTCCGAGAGCGGGGTGACGCCGTCGAGGAAGAGCGGCGGGTCCTCCTCGTCGCGCTCGCGGCCGGAGACCGAGCCGCGCAGCAGGACGGGCATGTCCTTCACCAGCCTCTCCTTGTTGCGCTCCCAGCTCTCGCCGAAGGCGAGGACGGTGGCGGTACCGTAGAAGTCCTCGACGGTGATGCGGCCCCACTCGGAGCCGTCGCGCCGCGAGATCTGCCGCGCGACCTCGGTGACGACGCACGCCAGCTCGACCTTCTGGTCGCGGTGGCTCTTCAGGTTCGCGGTGTTCACCCGGTCGAAGAGTGCTATGTCCTCCCGGTACTTGTCCAGGGGGTGGCCGGAGATGAAGAAGCCCAGGATCTCCTTCTCCCTCTGCAGTCGCTCGCCCTCGGGCCACGGCGAGACGTCGGGGAGGGGCGGCTCCTGCACGAGCACGGGGCCGGCGTCGCCCTCCATCAGGTCGAAGAGGCCGCCCTGCTGGCTCTCGCGCTCGCGCTGCACGTCCTGCGCGGCGGCGAAGGTGCTCTCCAGCGCGGCCATGAGCTGGGCGCGGCCCTGCGGCGCGAAGCCGTCGAGCGCGCCGGCGCAGACGAGCGCCTCGATCACGCGCTTGTTGCAGAGCCGGAGGTCCACCCGGCAGAGGAAGTCGAAGAGGCTCTTGTAGGGCCCCTCCGCCTCGCGCGCGGCGAGGATGCTGCGCACCGCGCCCTCGCCCACGCCGCGGATCGCGGCGAGCCCGAAGCGGATCTGGCCGACGCCCTCGCCCACGACCGTGAACTTCAGGTTGCTCTCGTTCACGTGCGGCGGGAGCACCTCGAGCCCGTGCGGCGCCTTCTCGGGCAGCGCCTTGCCGATCTCGCGGCACGCGGCGATGTAGCCCACCACGTCCTCCGCCTTGTCGAGCACGGAGGAGAGCAGCGCGGCCATGAACTCCGCCGGGTAGTGCGCCTTCAGCCACCCCGTCTGGAGGGCGAGCAGGCCGTACGCGGCGGAGTGCGACTTGTTGAAGCCGTAGCGGCCGAACGCCTCGATCTGCTCGGCCAGGTCCTCGATCAGGCGACGGTCGTGGCCCTTCTCCACCGCCTTCTCGATGAACTTCCCCAGCTCCTTCCTGATGAGCTCCGCGTCCTTCTTCCCCACCGCCTTCCGGAGCACGTCGGCTTCGGCGAGGGTGAAGCCGGCGAGGATCTGCGCGATGCGCATCACCTGCTCCTGGTAGACGATCACCCCGTAGGTGGGCTCGAGGACGTCGGCCAGGTCGGGGTGGGGATAGCGCACCGCCTCCTGCCCCAGCTTGCGGCGGATGTAGACCTTGTCCATCCCCATGTCCAGCGGCCCCGGGCGGATCAGGGCGTTGGTGGCGATGAGGTCGTCGAAGCGGTCGGCCCGCATCTGCCGCAGCAGCTCGGTGGCGAGCTGCGACTCGAACTGGAAGACGCCCGCCGTGCCGCCGCGCGCGAGCATGCGGTAGACGTCGGGGTCCTCGAGCGGGAGATCCTCCGGCCTCCCGTACTCGTCGCCGGTCTTCGGGTGCTTCAGCGCCCCGTGGCGCGCGCGGATCGTCGTCACCGCGTCGTGGATGACGGTCAGCGTCTTCAGCCCCAGGAAGTCCATCTTCAGCATGCCCGCCTTCTCCAGGCAGGTCATGTCGTACTGGGTGACGAGCACCGACTCGCCGTCGCCGCCGCCCGCGCCTTTCGTGCTCTGGGTGCAGATCGGGACGTAGTCGTGGAGCGGCCCCGGGGCGATCACCACCCCCGCCGCGTGGACCGAGGAGTGGCGCGAGAGGCCTTCGAGCGTGGTCGAGTAGTCGAGCAGCTTCCGGTAGCGCTCGTCGTCCTCGTAGAGCTGCTTGATCTCCGGGATCTGCTCGATCGCCTCTCCGACGCTCAGCGAGTGCGCCGGGCCGTTGGGGATGAGCTTCGCCAGCCGGTCCGTCTCGGCGGGGAGGAAGCCGAGCGTGCGCCCGACGTCCTTCACCACCGCGCGGCTCTTCATCGTCCCGAACGTGATGATCTGCCCCACCGCGTCGCGCCCGTATTTCTCGCGCACGTACTCGATGACCTCGCCGCGGCGCTCGAAGCAGAAGTCCACGTCGATGTCGGGCATCGAGACGCGCTCGGGGTTGAGGAAGCGCTCGAAGAGGAGGTCGAACTTGATGGGGCAGATGTCGGTGATGCCCGTGCAGTAGGCGACGATGCTCCCCGCCGCCGAGCCTCGCCCCGGCCCCACGGGGATGCCGTGCTCGCGCGCCCAGCGGATGAAGTCCGCCGTGATGAGGAAGTAGCCCGAGTAGCCCAGCTTGGTGATGACGCCGAGCTCGTATTCGATGCGCTGCCGGATGTCGTCGGGCAGGTCGTCGGTCGTCGGTCGTCGGTCGTCGGTCGTCGGTCGACCGTACCGCTCCGCCGCCCCCTTCCACACCCACTCCCGCAGCATCTCGTCCTCGTTCGCGAACCCGTCCGCCTCGGTGGGGAAGCGTGGGACGTGGTAGCCCTTCGGATAGCTGAAGTCACACTCCTCGGCGATCCTGAGCGTGTTCTCCAGGACGTCGGGGCGGTCGGGGAAGCGCTCCGCCATCTCGGGGCCGCTCTTGAAGTAGAGGCCCCGGTCGTACGTCATCCGGTTGGGGTCCGCGTGGTCCTTGCCCAGACCGATGCAGAGGAGGACGTCGTGCGCCGCGTGGTCGTCGGCCTTCAGGAAGTGCGCGTCGTTCGTCGCCACCACCGGCAGGCCCAACTCGTCGGCGAGCGTGAAGATGCGCCGGTTCAGCTCCGCCTGCCCCTCGGAGTCGTGCCCCTGCACCTCCAGGTAGTAGCGGTCCCGGAAGAGCTCGGCGTACCAGGCGGCGGCCTCGCGAGCCTCGTCCCAGCGGTCCTCCATCAGGTGCTGCGCCACCTCGCCCGCCAGGCAGGCGCTGCTGACGATCAGACCCTCGCTGTACTCCGCCAGCACCTCGCGGTCGATGCGCGGCTTGAAGTAGAAGCCCTCGGTGTAGCCGATGCTCGAGAGCTTCGAGAGGTTCCGGTAGCCCGCGAGGTCCCGCGCCAGCAGCACCAGGTGATAGTAGCCCTTCTCCCCTTTCGCCTTCCCCCGCTCGTGCCGGCTCCCGGGCGCCACGTACGCCTCCATCCCCAGCACCGGCTTCAGCCCCGCCTTCTTCGCCTTCTCCTGGAAGATCCAGGCGCCGTACATCACCCCGTGGTCGGTGAGCGCGAGCGCCGGCTGCTCGAACTCCTGCGCGCGTGCGATGAGGTCTCCGACGCGGTTGGCGCCGTCGAGGAGCGAGTACTCGGAATGGCAATGCAGGTGGACGAACGACATCGGGCGTGGCGTCGGAAGAGACCGGGGTGAAGGCGCCACGCACCCTCCGCGGGCCGGCGCCCGGCCCGGAACGGGGATTGCGTGACGCCTGCAAACTCAGCGCTGGAACACAGTTGAATATCGCCGTACGCATCACCCCCGGCAAGGGACGGCCGGGGCGCGCACGCGATGCTTGACAGTGTTCCAGCCCCGGCGTACTCTGCTGTAAACGTTTACTGTAAAGGTTTACATCCACGGGGGCGGTGCCGGGCCGTTCCCCTCGTCGTTCACCCACTTCTCGGGAGCCAGACCATGAAAGCGTGGTTCGTCGGAGCCGGAGGCGCCTCACGGGAGAGGCACGACCGCGGGGCCGCGGGATCGAAGGGGAGATGGAGGATTTCGCTATGGCGAGGGGGGCTGATCGCCGGCGTGCTGCTGCTGTGGGGCGGCGCGGCGGCGGCGCAGCAGCAGGTGAGTGGCACGGTGACCTCCGCCCAGGGTGCGCCGCTGCCGGGGGTGCAGGTGACGGTGGGCGGGACGACGATCGGTACGGTGACGGGGGCGAACGGGGGCTACACGCTGCAGGTGCCGAGCGGGGCCGACTCGCTGGTCTTCGCCTCGCTGGGCTACGCGACGCAGACGGTGGCGGTGGCGGGCCGCTCGGTGATCGACGTGGTGCTGCAGCAGCAGGCGCTCTCGCTGGAGGGGCTGGTGGTGGTGGGCTACGGGACGCAGCAGCGGAGGGACGTGACCGGGTCGGTGGCCACCGTTCCGGCCGACGAGCTGAACAAGCAGGCGACGCCCTCCGCCTCGCAGATGCTGCAGGGCAAGGTGGCGGGCGTGCAGGTGACGCCCGCCTCGGGCGAGCCGGGGTCCACGGCGGTGGTGCGGATCCGTGGGGTGGGCACGCTGGGTGACGCCTCGCCGCTGTACGTGGTGGACGGGATGCTGCTGGACGACATCGGCTTCCTGAACCCGGCGGACATCCAGTCGATGGACGTGCTGAAGGACGCCTCGGCCACGGCGATCTACGGAAGCCGAGGCGCGAACGGCGTGATCATCGTCACCACGAAGAAGGGCGAGATCGGCCAGCCGACGCGCTTCACGGTGAACGCGTACGCGGGCATGCAGAGCGTGGAGCACAAGATCCCGCTGGTGACCGCGCAACAGTACGTGACGCTGTCGAACGAGCTGGCGGCGAACAGCGGCACGGCGCCGTACTTCCCGGACCCGAGCTCGGTGACGACGAGCACCGACTGGCAGGACTACGTCTTCGAGCCGGCGCCGATCCTGAACTACAACGCATCGGCCTCGGGCGGGACGGACAAGACGAACTACTTCTTCAGCGGGGACTACATCCGCCAGCAGGGCGTGGTGCCGCGGTCGACGTACAACCGCGCCACGCTGCGGATGAACGGCAACTACGACCTGACGGACAAGTTCCGCTTCGGGAACAACCTCAGCTTCATCTACATCCGGGACCAGGGGGCGCCGAACGTCTACGGGCAGGTCTACCGGGCCGACCCGACGGTGGCGCCCGGGGAGCCGGGGAACTTCAACAACGCCAACGTGCGCTCCTCGGCGGGCAACCCGGCGGCGACGATCTACTACACCCACAACACCGGGACCACCGCGCGGCTGGTGGGGAACCTCTTCGCCGAGCGAGACTTCCTGAAGGATTTCACCTTCCGCTCGAACTTCGGCGTGGATTACCAGCAGGGCGACTCCCGGGGCTTCACGCCGGTCTTCTTCGTCTCGCCGACGCAGCAGAACACGGAGTCCGACCTGAACGTCACGGACTCGCGCAACACCTCCTGGCTGTGGGAGAACACCCTCAACTACCAGCACTCCACGGAGCGGCAGCGCATCTCCGCGCTGGCGGGCATCACGGCGCAGGCCTTCTACAACGAGGTGCTCGGTGGCAGCCGGAAGGACATCGTCGGTACCGACCCGAGCCTGTGGTACCTGAACGCCGGCGACGCGACGACGCAGACCAACACCAACACGGCGTTCAACTGGAAGATGGTCTCGTATCTCGCCCGGGCGAATTACGCCCTGCTGGATCGCTACCTGCTGACCGCCACGCTGCGCGTGGACGGCTCCTCGCGCTTCGGCGCCGCGAACCGCTATGGCTGGTTCCCCTCGGTGGCCGCGGGCTGGGACCTGGCGCAGGAGCCGTTCATGAGCCGCTTCAGCGCGCTCGACCAGCTGAAGCTGCGCGCGAGCTGGGGTGAGACGGGCAACGACAAGATCGGCTCCTACCCCGGCATCCCCGTGGTGACGGGGAACCTGAACGCCGTCTTCGGCCCCGGGCAGACGCTGGTCTACGGCGCGAGCCCGATCGCCCTCGCGAACCCCGACGTGAAGTGGGAGCGCACCAAGCAGACCGACGTCGGCGCCGACTTCTCCATCTACCAGGGCCGGCTGCAGGGGACGCTCGAGTACTACCACCGGCTCACCGACGGCATCCTGGTGCAGGTGCCCATCCCGCGGTACGTGGGCGTCGCGACGAACCCGTACGTCAACGCCGCGTCGGTGCTCAACAGCGGCTTCGAGGGCACCCTGAACTGGAACCAGCGCGTGGGGCCGGTCGTTCTTCAGCTGGGCGGCAACGCCTCCACGATCAGTAACGAGGTGAAGTCGCTGGGCCAGGGCAACGAGCAGATCCTGGGAGGCGGGCTCGGCAACGAGGTCAGCTTCACCACCCGCACGGTGGTGGGCCACCCGATCGGCGAGTTCTGGGGCTTCAAGACCGTCGGCGTCTTCCAGAACGCGGACCAGCTGGCGAACACCCCGCAGCGCGGCACCGAGCAGCCGGGCGACCTGATCTTCCAGGACACGAACGGGGACGGGACGATCACGGACGCCGACAAGACCTTCCTGGGCTCTCCGATCCCGAGCGTGGTCTACGGGCTGAACGGCACGGCGACCTGGGGCGACTTCGACCTCTCCGCGTCGTTCGCCGGCCAGACGGGGAACGAGATCTTCAACGGTAAGAAGGCGGTCCGCTTCGGGGCCGACAACTTCGAGACCTCGTACCTGGACCGGTGGCACGGTGAGGGGACGAGCAACACCGAGCCGCGCGTGACGAACGCGGGGACGAACTACGTC
>DASSTO010000157.1:0-24735 GCA_035707865.1 Longimicrobiaceae bacterium
ATGGCAACGAGGGCAGGAGTGCCGGGCCCCGGTGCCAGGGGCTGGCTGCTACCTGCTGGCAGCCAGCCGCTGGCTACCGCCGTTCACGGCCAGCGGAAGGTCGCCGCCGCCCCCGCCGGCAGGGTGTACGCGAAGTACTTCCCGTCCGCGGCCACGTCGAAGCTGCGCTCCTCCGTGGCGCCGTTCAGGACGAGGAGAGCCGTCGAGCCGTCCGGGTTGCGGAAGGCCACGCTCTTGAGTCCCCCCACGTCGCTGTTCGAGGCGATGCGGCGCGCGCCGGGGCGCACGAAGCGGCTGGCCTGCGCCAGCGCGAAGTACTCCACGTTGTACGTAGCCCTGCCGCTGGCGGGGTCGATCGTCACGACGCCGCGGCAGTCGTCGCAGCCGCCGGTGTGCGGACCGTGCTCCGGATCGAGCGCCAGGTTCCAGAAGGCCACCCCCCGCGCCCAGTTCCGGGTGCCGTCGATGATGAGGGTGCCGAAGAACCAGTTCAGGTTCTGCGCATAGTCCGGCGACCACTCCCCCCCGGAGCACTCGGTGAAGAAGGTGTCCTTGTTCGGATAGGCGTCGTGGACGGTGCTCATCGCCGAGATGTCGCCGGCGTAGCAGTGCCAGGCCACCCCGTCGACGTAGCCGCGCGCCGCCGAGTCGGCCAGCACGCCGAGCGGCTGCTGCGGCTCGTCCCAGTTGTGGTCCCAGTCCAGGATGCCCGTCTGTATACCGGACTGCTCCAGGAGCGGGCCCAGGTACCGGCCGACGAACTTCGCGCGCTCCGCCGCCGACATCTTCATGCCCGGGTAGTTCGCGGGCTCGAAGTCCGGCTCGTTCTGCACCGAGATGTACTGCACCGGTACGCCCGCGGAGTCGTACGCCTGCAGGAAGCGCTGGAAGTAACGGGCATAGGCGCCGTACGCGTCGTCGCGCAGGTGCCCCTGGATCATGCTGCCGGTCGTCTTCATCCATCCCGGCGGGCTCCACGGCGTGGCCATCAGGGCCAGATCGGGGTTGATCTCGCGCGCCTGGCGGATCACCGGAAGCATCGCCTCCCTGTCCTTCTCGATGGAGAAGTGCACCATCGCCGTGTCGCGCTGGCCCGCGGGCATGTCGTCGTACGACCAGTCGCTGCGCGAGAAGTCGGACGAGCCCATCGTCACGCGCATGAAGCTCAGCCCCAGGCCCTCCGTGGGGCTGAAGAGGCTCGTGAGCAGCGCCAGGCGCTGCTCGGGGGAGAGCTTCTCCTGGATCAGGTAGGTGGAGGCGTCGGTGAAGGCGGCGCCGAAGCCGACGATCGACTGGTACTGCGTGCCGTCGTCGACGGTGAGGGTGTAGGGGGCCGTCGCCTTGCCCGTCTGGAAGCCGACGGGAGGCCGGTGCTCGACGAACTTCGTCCTGTCTGCGGTCGTCATCCAGACGCCGGCGGTGTCACCCGTCGCGACCGTCGAGTCGCTGGGTGGCGGCGGGCCCTTCGGTGTGGTCGCGGCAGCGCCGGAGCACGCGGCGCAGCCGGCGGCCGCGAGGATCAGGGCGATCGTTGACTTCATGAGGAAAGGCGGGTTGTGGGGGTCGCCGATCGGGCTCCGGCGGCAGGTGCCGGAGCCCGATCGCGTTCATCCGATGCGGACCGCTACCAACCCGGGTTCTGCTTCAGGTTGGGGTTGCTGTTCAACTCCGTCTGCGGGATCGGGAAGAGGTTGCTCTTCACGCCGTGCACGTCCGTCTCACCCGGCTGCAGCGTCTGCATGAGCTTGGTCTTGGCGGTGATCACGCTATCGAGCACGCCCCAGCGCGAGAGGTCGAACCAGCGCTGCCCCTCGAAGGCGAACTCGCGCCGGCGCTCCACCCGGATGGAGTCGCGCAGGGCGGCCTGCCCGAGCCCGGAGACGGCTCCGATCCCGGCACGCGCGCGCACCTGGTTCAGCGCGTCCTCGGCCGGGCCGGCGGTCGCGGTGCCGCCCTCGTTGACCGCCTCGGCGTACATCAGCAGCACGTCGGCGTAGCGCAGCACGATCCAGTTGTTCGGCATCTGCTGCCACGCGCGCGCCGTCATGTCCTTGGTGTTCGACTCGTCGAGCCACTTGTGGAAGGCGGCCCCGTTCGGAACGCCCCACGTGGCGGTGCGACCCATCGCGTCCGTGTACGGCGAGGTCATGTAGGTGGCGCCCGCGCCGCGCTGGTCGTCGGCCGCGTAGAGCGACACCAGCTGCGGGTTCACCTGGATCAGCCCGTAGGCGTCGCCGCCGGGGAAGCCGGAGGGAAGGGTGAAGAGCGACACGACGCTGCCCACCACGCCCGGCGTCGTCTCCGGCGCCCCGTACTGGATCTCGAAGATGCTCTCCGGGTTCCTGTTCGCCAGCGCGACCCGGAAGTTGTCCTCCCAGTCGGTGTTGAGCGAGTAGGTACCGCTGTTGATGACGTCTCCCGCGTACTTCGCGGCGTCGTTCCAGTCGCCCTGCGTCAGGTAGACCTTGGCGAGCAGCGCGGTCGCCGCACCGGAGGTCGCGCGGCCGAGATCGTTCCCCGACCACGAGGGCGGCAGCTGAGCGATCGCCGTCTTCAGGTCGCTCTCGATGAGGTCGTAGACCTGCGCCGCCGGCGTCGCGGGCACCTGCGCCTCGGCCACGCTCTTCACCTCGTGCTCCATCACCGGCACGTCACCGAACATGCGCACCAGGTTGAAGTACATGAGCCCGCGGAGGAAGTGCGCCTGCCCGAGTACCGCGGCGCGCTGCGTGGTGTCCATCACGATCCCGGGTACCCGGTCGAGCACGACGTTCGCCCTGATGATCGTCTTGTAGGCGTTCCCCCAGACGTCGTCGAGCGACCAGAGCGTCGGGTCGAAGGTGTACGAGGCGAGCTGGTGCCCGTCCGCGCCGAAGTTGGCCGACGCCAGCGCGTCGTCGCTCGCCATGTCGGACTCGTACCAGAAGTAGAAGTACTCCCACTGCGCCTGCGAGTAGACGGCGTTCACCGCGGTGACGGCGTCCTCCGCCGAGTGGTAGAAGTTCTGCGTCGCGAGCGCGTCGAAGGGGTCCGGCTCCAGGAAGCTGTCGCACGATGTGACCAGTGCGAGCAGCGAAAGACATCCGAGCGCCATGAAGGCGCGCCGTGCGTTCTTCCAGTGCATGTTCATTTGCATGGGTTCGTGGCTCCGGTCGGCTCAGAAGCCGGCATTGAATCCGACGGTGAACTGCTGCGTCTGCGGGTAGGTCCCGAAGTCGATGCCCTGCGCGAGCACGCTCGTGGCGTATTCGCTCACCTCGGGGTCGAAGCCGCTGTAGTTCGTCACCGTGAAGAAGTTCTGCGCGCTCACGTAGATCTGGGCGTTGCTCATGTTCCCCAGCCGGATCCGGTCGAGGAGCGACACGGGCAGCGTGTACGCCAGGCGGATGTTCTTCCCGCGCAGGTACGAGCCGTCCTCCACGAAGAGCGTCGAGGGCCGCGTGTCGTAGGTGTTGCCCAGCTTCGGCTTCGCGATGCCGTTCGCGCCCGACTCCTCCGCCGCCAGCACGTCCGTCAGCTGGTTGTCGCCGCCCGCGTTCCGCGTCAGCAGCGAGCGCGTGATGTTGTAGATGTCGTTGCCCTGCGAGAACTGCAGGAAGACCGAGAGGTCGAAGTTGCCGAGCGTGAACTGGTTGGTGAAGCCGCCGGTGTAGTCCGGCTGCGCGTTGCCGATGATCTCCTGGTCCTTGGTGTTGACCTTCCCGTCGCCGTTCAGGTCCGCATACGTCGGCTGCCCGTCCGCCATACCGGCGTAGACGTAGCCGTAGAAGGAGTTGATCGGCTCACCCACCTTGAGGACGGTCGGGTTCTGGCTCGCGCCGGCGCCCACGCCCACCGGTCCGATCTTGATGGTGTCGGAGCCGATGTCCAGCACCTCGTTGCGGTTGAACGCCAGGTTCAGCGTCGACGTCCAGCCGAAGCGGCCGGTGAGGTTGACGGTGTTGATCCCCAGCTCGAAGCCGTGGTTGCCCACGCTGCCGACGTTCTGCAGCTGGCTGCTGAAGCCCAGCGTGGAGGGCACGGCCACCGAGAGCAGCAGCCCGTGCGTCTTCTTGTCGTAGTAGTCGGCCGTCAGCGAGAGCCGGTTGCCCAGCAGCGCGGCGTCGGCGCCGACGTCGAACTGGTCGGTCGTCTCCCACTTCAGGTCGGGGTTCGGCAGACCGCTGGGCGAGAGCCCGATCACCTTCTGGCCGTTGAAGAGGTACGACGAGGACCCGAGGATGGCGAGCGCGTTGTAGTTGCCGATGTTCTGGTTGCCCGTGCGGCCGTAGCTGGTGCGCAGCTTCAGGTCGTCGAGGAAGCTGAGGCCCTGCATGAACGGCTCGTCCGAGAGACGCCACGCGAAGGCTGCCGACGGGAAGAAGCCGTAGCGGTTGCCCGCGCCGAACTTCGACGAGCCGTCGACGCGCCCGGTGACCGTGAAGAGATAGCGGTCGGCCACGTCCCAGTTGGCGCGCGCGAAGTACGAGAGCAGCGACGAGTGCGGCGCGCCGCTCCAGACGCCCACCGGGGTGACGCCGTTGGCGAGCCCGTACTGCGCCAGGGCGTCGGTGGGGAAGTTCTGCTTCGTGCCCGAGATGTTGTCGGACCGGGTACGCTGGAAGGTGACGCCGCCCAGCAGGTCCACGTCGTCGAGCGGGCCGACCCGGCCGGGGGTGTAGTGCAGCGTGTTCTCGTTCAGCCACGTCGTGGCCTCCAGCGAGCCGCGGCTGCCGTAGCCGCCGTAGACCACGCCGGGATAGGTCGAGGAGGGCGAGTAGAAGTCCTGCAGGCTGCCCAGGTAATCCGCGCCCACCGTCGTGCGGAACGTCAGGTCGTGGAGCAGGTCGTACTCGCCGAAGACGTTGCCGATGAAGCGGTTCTGGCGCTCGTAGTTCGTCACCAGCGACGCGGTGGCGACCGGGTTGGCGAAGATGCGGCCGTTGGCCGGGTTCACGCCGATGAAGTACTCACCGCCCGAGCCCCTGATCGGGAGGGTCGGCGGCGCCTCGAGCGTGTTGATCAGCACCGAGGAGACCTCCTGTCCCGCCCCGCCGTTGGGCATCACCTGCCCCTGCTCGCGGCTGAAGGTGAAGCGCGTGCCGAGCCGGAAGAGGTGGCTGACGTCGTGGTCGAGGTTCAGCCGGATCGAGCCGCGGTCCATGTTCGTGTTGAGGACCACGCCGTCCTGCCGTAGCAGGTTTCCCGAGAGATAGTAGCGCGTGGCCTCGCTGCCGCCCGAGAAGGAGAGCTCGTAGTTCTGCACCGGCGCCGTGCGGAAGATCGCGTCCTGCCAGTCGGTGTTCGGCAGCGACGCCAGCTCCGCCTCGGTGTAGAGCGGCGGCTGGCCGGCGTTCGTGCGAGCCTCGTTCGAGATCCGCGCGTAGTCCTGCGCGCCCAGCAGCGGCAGCGTCCGCCGCACGTTCTGGACGCCGTAGTAGGCGCCGAAGTTGATGTTGTTGGCCCCGGCACGCCCGCGCTTGGTGGTGACGAGGATGACGCCGTTCGCGGCGCGCGCGCCGTAGATCGCCGTCGCGGAGGCGTCCTTGAGGACCTCGATCGACTGGATGTCCGCCGGGTTGATCGCGGCGAGCGGGTTCATGCCGCTGACGCCCTGCGTCTCCAGCGTCGAGGTGTTCGTCGGGGTCGACTGCACCGGCACGCCGTCGATCACGTAGAGCGGCTCGTTCCCGGCCGAGATCGAGTTCCCGCCGCGGATGCGCACCACCGAGGGCGCGCCCGGCTGCCCGCTGGCCGCCGTCACCTCGACGCCCGGCGCGCGGCCCTGCAGCGCCTGGTCCACCGAGGGCGTCGGCGCCCGCTGCAGGTCGCGCGCGGTCACGGAGGAGACCGCGCCGGTCAGCTTCTCGCGCGTCTGCGTCCCGTAGCCGATCGCCACCACGCTCTGCAGCTGGACGGCCTGCGCCTGGAGCGTGAAGTCCAGCGTCGCCGTCCCGCCGTCGCTCACCGTGACCGTCTGCGTCTGCTCGGCATAACCCAGCATGCCCGCGCGCACCTGGTGCTGGCCGGGCTGCACGCCGGTGATCGCGAAGCGGCCGTCGGCGCCGCTCGTCGCGCCGTGCGCGGTCCCGACGACGACCACGCTCGCGCCCGCGAGCGGCTGCTGCGTGGCGGCGTCCAGCACCCGCCCCGAGATGATGCCGGTCTGCCGCTCCTCCCGTGCGGGGGCCGCGATCAGCACGACCTGCTCGCCCACCTGGCGGTAGACGATCCCCTTGCCGCTCAGGATGCGGTCGAGCGCGGTGCCCAGGCTCACGCCCACGCACCGGCACGTCACCGTCCCCGCGTTCTTCACCAGCTCGGGAGTGTACATCAGCGGCGCGCCGTCGCGGACGAGCTGCTCGAGCGCGCCGCTCAGCGGCGCGTCCACCACGGAGAGATCGACGCGCTGAGAGAGCAGGCGCGGCGCCTGCCCCGCGCTCTCCGCGGAGACCAGCCGGACGGGCCGGAGAGCCTGTGCGTGCAGGGGCGGGGCGCCCCAACCCACCACGCTCATGCCGGCCAGTGCGGCCGAGCACAGCAGTGTACCCAACAATGGCCGTACCCGCGCTTTTGTCATGTTTACCTCCAAAATAGGGAGTTGGGGTTGAGACACCTGGACGTGCCCGCGGGCACGTCGCTTCGCTTCCTCGTTCGTCGCCGGCCGGGTCAGGGGGCGGCCGAGATCGACCAGCCGTCGCCCACGGCCTCGCAGCGCGCCGAGACGACGGCACAGATGGCGTGCGCGGCGTCGGCGCTCGCGCGCGCCTGGATCGTCGCGGTGATCCGCCGCTCGCGCAGCGATTCCGCGACCCGGAACGGAACACCGTAGTGGCGCTGCAGCTCGGCGGCGACGCTGGAGAGCGGTCGGTCGATGAAGACCAGGTCGCCGCGCATCCACCCGCTCGCCTCCTCCACGTCCGCGGGCACCGGCTGCGCGGGCGGTTGATCGGCGCCGGCGGAGCTCTTCTCGCCCGCGCGCACGGTGACCGCGTGCTCGGCGGCCTCCAGCCGCACGGTCCCCTTCGTGACGACGACCACCACGCGATCACCGCGCGCCCGGACGTTGAAGTCGGTGCCGAGGTCCCGGACGACGCCGGACGCCGTGCGCACCGTGAAGTGCCGCGCCGCCGAGTGCGGCACCTCGAAGTAGGCCTCGCCGTTCAGCTCCACTTCGCGCACCTCGGACCGGCTCGTCGCGTACGACAGCGTGGACGCCGCGTTCACGTGCGCCACCACGCCGCCCGGGAGCCGCAGCGTCGTCATCGCCGCGGCCGGGACCGAGACGACCGTACGCCCCGCGGCCGCGCGGGGCGTGAGCCCCAGCCTCGGCGCGAGCAGACCCAGCCCGATGCCAACGATCAGCACCGCCGCCGCTCGCAGCGGAGAGCGCCATCCCGCACGCGGGAAGTGCGCCGCCGGCCGCAGCTTCGGCGACCGGTGGCGCTCGATCCGCGCCCGCAGCTCGGGCCAGCCGTGCGCGTCGCGCGATGGCTGCGTCAGCCGCCAGATCTCGGCCACCTCCTCCAGCTCCTCCGCGCGCTCCGGGTGCTCCGCCAGCCACCTCTCGCGCCGGGCCGCCGCCTCGGCGCCGCCTTCCAGCCCGGAGAGGATCTCCTCCGGGAGCGCCGGTCCGGCCCCTTCGTCCGGGTCGTGTTCGTTGTGCAAGCTCGATCCTGTGGGATGGGATGGTGGAAGGCGACGCCCGAATCGCCGCCGTGGAAGCTCCACGGCGGCGTTCCGACATCAGGTACACTCGAGGGGGGGAGATCCCTTAAACAGCAGTTATCGGCTATCGGCTATCGGCTATCAGTAACAGCTTAACCGATAGCTGATAGCTGATAGCTGATAGCTGATAGCTGTTACCCGTTCCGCACGTCCGCGAGGGCGACGCGCAGGAGCTTGAGCGCGCGCGTCATGTGGACCTCCACGGTCTTCGAGGAGATCCCGAGCAGCTCCGAGATCTCCCGGTACGACAGGCCGGCGTCGCGCTTCAGGGAGAACACCTCACGCGCGCGCTCCGGCAGCGATGCGATCGCCGCGTCGACCCGCCGGGTCAGTTCCCGCTTCGCCAGGACGGTCTCCGCGGAGGGCGCGGAAGGGGTGGGGCCGTCCCGTTGCGCCGCGTCCAGGCGCCGGTGGAGTCGCTGCTGGCGCTGCGCGTTCAGGGCCAGGTTCCGCGCGGTGCGGATGAGGTATCCCGCGACCGAGCCTCCGTCCCTCCAGCGCTCCCGCGCCAGCCAGAGCCGGAAGAACGTCTCCTGTCGCAGGTCCGCGACCAGAGCGTGCTCCTCCACCATCCGCCACAGGTAGGCGTACACCCGCTCCGCGTGGCGCCGGTAGATCTCCTCGAAGGCCGCGCGATCACCCGCGCGCACCCGCGACATGAGATCTTCTTCCATCGGAGCCGGCGGTGAATCCATGGCGCGCCGCAGAGGGAGATGTCCGCGCCGCCACCTCCGCGGCGATCGGTTGCCGACGGACCGGGCCGTCGACCGGGCGCGCCTAAGATATCCGGAGGCACCGTCGGGGGCGAGGGCAGGGCACGGGTGACGACGTCCCGGTGAGTTGTCTGGATGGGAATGCCTGGAGGGGGAGGATGCGGGCGGGAACGGCGCCACTACGCGGGTCGTGGAGCCCCTCTTTCGCCCTCGCCGTCACTCCCGCCAGCCCGACTCCGCCTTCACGCGGTACATGTCGAGGTCGGCGTGGCGCAGGAGGTCGGCGGCCTCGATCTCTGCGGAGTCGCCGATCGCCACGCCGATGCTCGCACGCGTGACGATCTCCTGATCGCGCAGCGGGATCGGGGCCGCGATCGCGGCCTCGATGCGATGCACCAGCTGGTGGACGAGCAGGGGGTCCTGCACGCCCTCGATCACCAGAGCGAACTCGTCGCCGCCGAAGCGGGCCACGGTGTCCTCCGGACGCAGGCTGCCGCAGAGGCGGCGGGCGACGACGCGCAGGAGCTCGTCGCCCGCGTCGTGCCCGAAGGTGTCGTTGACCTGCTTGAAGCGGTCGAGGTCGAGGAAGAGAACGGCGACGCGGTTGCCCGGCTGGCGCGCCAGCCGCTTGACCGCCTGGTTCAGCCGCTCCAGGAAGAGGAGCCGGTTGGGGAGGCCGGTGAGCGGGTCGTGGAGCGCGGCGGCGCGCAGCGTCTCGGTGGAGCGCACCTGCTCGGTCACGTCGCGCGCCAGCCCCTGGAAGCCGTCGGCTCCCCCGCTCCGCTCCACCTCCCGCTCGTCCACCTCCACCAGGATGGAGTAGCCCTCGCTGTGGTGGGCCAGGAGCGTCCGGCCCGCGCCGGCGCCCGCCCAGGTGTCGGGCTCCGGCTCGGAGAAGAGGAAGCCGTACTCCCGACCGACGACCTCCGCCTCCGGGTAGCCGAGCATCGGCCCCACGGAGGGAGAGACGTAGCGGAAGCGCCGTTGCGCGTCGCAGATGTAGAAGAGCACCCCCCGCGTGCCCTCGACGATGAAGCGGAAGCGCTCCTCGCTCTCGCGGACCTGGCGCTCCATCTCGCTGATCCGCAGCCGGTTGCGGATTCGCGCGAGGAGCTCCGGGATGCGGAAGGGCTTCGGCGCGTAGTCGTCGGCTCCGGCCGCGAAGCCCTGCTCCACCGCCGCCGGGTCGGACATACCCGTGACCAGGATGACCGGCAGGAGCGGCCGGGTCTGCTTGGGGTCCGCTCACGAAACGGAAAAAATAGGGCGCTAAGCGCGGGGAACTGCGGAACCTGGACCCGGCGGGCTTCGTGTTCTGCCGGGATGCAACCGCTACTAAGCGCCGTTCGCCGAGAGCATGCAGTACGGCTGGCATCCCGCCGCCGCCCCTCCGTTCCGGCCGCTGCAACCGTCCATGCGGCCTTAGCGCCCCATTGGTTCCGCTTCGTAGGCGGCCCCCATGACCACAGTGGCGACACGCCCAGGGACGATGCACGACACAGGCGTCGACGCAGCTGGGCGGCAGGAGAGAGTGATAGCCCCCCGGATGCCCCGGCTGACCTCCTCGCTTCCTGCCCGTGGGCTTCTTCCCGCGCCGCAGCACACCGGGTGGATCCGACGACGGGGGGACGCGAGGAGTTCGTGGGGTCTGAGCCGAGCCTCCAAGTCGCGGATGCGTACTTTCAGGCGCGGCACCTGGGCAGCAATCTGCTCCTGAGCCAGGAGGGCGGTGCGGAATGCCGAGAGAACCTCTCCCGTGGCTTCAAGCTGCTCGACCACGCTCATGCTGTACCGCGCTCATTTTCAACGCCCGTCGCTGAACGGGCCTGAACGGTTACTCCGGCTCGTTCCGTTGTCGGGAGTGCCATGCAACGAGAGGGAGCCCGGGCACGCCAGGCCCCCTCTCCTGCCTCGGGCGGAGTGTGCTACCGTTTCGGCTCGTCCGTCTCCCGGCCGACCCGCCGCTGAACGTCTCCGAGAGCGTCCTGCGCCTTGCCCTTCGCCCGATCGAGCTTCCCCTCCGCCTGCAACTTGCTGTCTCCGGTCAGTCCACCCGCCGCGTCCTTCAGGCGGCCCTTGAGGTCGTTGCCCTTTCCCTTCACATCATTCTCCGCGCCGCGCTCTGCCATGCTCTTTCGGTCTTCCATCTGATCCTCCTGGGTCTATGCATCGATCGCGGACTGTGAGGTACATGCATGGATGCAAACAACATGCACCCGTCTCCGGCTCGCTCACTCGCGTCCCAGACCGCTGATGCGGGGCCGCGACGGGCGATCCTCGATCGGTGCCTCGGGTCATCACTCCTCCTGCCTGGTGAGCACCGGGGCCCCGCTGATGCGGCCGGTGTATCCCTCCAGATCTCCCCCGACCACGAAGCCGCGCTCGGTGATCTCGTATTCGCGATACGCCTTGCTGTGCTGGCTCCCCCGCATCTTCACCACGGCCGCCACCTTTTTGAGCTCCCTCTCCACCTCGACGTAGCGAAGCGAGATGAGGTCGTCCGCCAAGAAGGAGATCACGTTCGGGGTGAACCGGAGCTCGTCCTCCCCCTGGGTGATCTCCATGGTGGTCAGCACGGTGATCCCGACGCCGGTGAGAGCGCCCACCAGCCGGTAGAGCGATTCGCGGAAGTCCGCCCTGAAGGTGGGGGCGAGAGCGAGCTCGAAGCCGGACATCGAATCGATGACCACACGCTTGGCACCCACCCGCTTCACCGCTTCCCGGATCTCGTGCAGGGTCTCGTCCGGGGAGAGGTCGAGCGGACGCAGATAGAGGGCTTCCAGGGTTCCCGCCTCGATCATCTCCCGCAGCTTGAATCCGAGACCCTCGGCGCGGTAGAGGTACTCCTTCGGATGCTCCTCGAAGACGACGAGCACCCCCGCCTCGCCGTGCTTCCCCCCTTCGGCGATGAACTGTGTAGCGAGCACCGACTTGCCCGATCCCGAAGGGCCGGCGACGAGCACAGAATCGCCGGTGGGGATCCCGCCGGCCATCATTTCATCCAACCCTGGGACGCCGGTGGAGGCTCGGCCGGACGGCGTCTCCCTGTCGCGTTCGTCCACCGCCAGGGAGAGTCGTGGAAAGACCTGCAACCCCCCATCCGTGATGCGGTACGTATGGAGTCCCGGCATCGGCGCCTGGCCGCGGACCTTCATCACCTGGAGCTTGCGAACGATCGAGTTGTTGTCGGCAGCCTGCTCGAGCCAGACGATCGTATCCGCGATGGTGAAGACGGGATTCCCCAACTTGTCGGCCTCTTCGTACTCGCCCACCAGAAACGACGTCACCTGCCAGGTCGTGAGGTGCATCGCGAGGCGCTGCAGGACGCCAGGAACCTGAGACGGATTAACGGAACCCGCCTGCACGGCATCGGTCAGCGAACGGAAGGAGTCGACGACCACGATCCCCGCCCCGCTCCTTTCCACTTCCTCGATGATCCGCTCCAGAGCGCCTTCCAAACCGCGCTCGATGGCATCATCGCTCAGGTTGATGAAGCGGACGCTCTCGTCCACCTTGTCGAGATCGAAGAAGGTGTACTGCTGCTGGTGCCGCAGCATCTTCGCCGCCGGCTCGCCGAGGATGGTGAAGAAGAGAGCGGTGCGATCGGGCGTTGCGTTCTCGAAGACGAACTGCTGCGCCAGCGTGGTCTTCCCCGTGCCCGGAGCGCCTGCGATGAGGTTGAATGAACCTTCCGGGACTCCGCCGCCGAGGATGAGGTCGAGCCCCGGCACGCCGCTGGGGAGCTTCTCGATGACCAGTCTTTTCCCCTGACTCATTCGTCGATCTCCTGGGCCGTGGTCGCTTGAGGCCAGATCTTGCGGATGGGCTTCATACCCAGCTCCTCACCGAACAGCATGACGAGCAAATCGAGCATGTGAGTGAGTACGGTGGCGGCGGCCGCGGTCGACTCTTCGGCGGTGCGCGCCGCGAGCGACTCCGCCAGGCCGGTGAAGCACGCGGCTGGCTCTTCGCTCACGGCGACCCCCCCCAGCAGGGGCTGCTCCCGCTGCGCCAGGTGAAGGGCGCGCCGGAGCAGTGCGGAGACTCCGCCGGAGCCGAGCACGTCGACCAGCTGGCCCCGCAACCGTCGACAGGCTGTTTCAACTGCGGCAGCCGTGGCGGCCGGATCGGGCGACTCGCCGGCTTCATGCTCGAGGATCCGGCGTGCCAATTCAAATCGCTTGGGCGAGGGATGGTCCATGCTGGGGCGGGTACGGTGCGGCGTCGGCGTGCCCGTTGGCGGGCCTCGCAAGGACATGGTTCCGCATGGGTCGCGGCCACCTCAAATTGCATATGCGCGGGATGATACCTGAATCCGGGTCGACCCGCCGCGGCGGCCGGAACGGGTTTCGCACGGACCCTTCGACACTTCGTTCGGAGCCGCTTGTCCGACACGACGGGGTTCGTAATCGTCGGCGCCTCATGGTAGCAACCGAAGACAAGACGCATTATGACCCACAGCCCCCATCCGGAACAGGCCACGGAGAGTGAGCCGCCTCGCCCTGCCCCGTTCGTACCCTCGTCCGAGGCCGCATCGGTACCGCACTTCCTCGCGGATGCCAGCCGGTGCCTGGCCGAGTCCCTCGATTACGAGAACACGCTCGTGACGGTCGCGGGTATGGCGCTCCCGTACCTGGGTTCCTGGTGCATCGTGGACGTGGTCGAGGCCGACGGATCCATGCGTCGCCTCGGCATCATTCACCCCGACCCGCTCAAACAGGAACGTGCCCGCAGGCTGAAGGAGGGCTGGCCCCCCGGGCGGGACGATCCGATCGGCTTGCCCCGCGTGATCCGATCTCGTAAGACAGAGCTGATTCCGACCGTATCCGACGAGATGCTCGTCGACTTCGCCATCAGCGAGGAGAACCTGCAAGACCTGCGCGCGCTCGGAATCGGATCGGTCGTCGTCGTCCCGCTCATCGCTCGCGACCGCGTGCTCGGCGCCATGACGTTCGTGAGTGCCGACGTAGGGCACCAGTACACGGAACGGGATGTCGACCTGGCGGAAGACCTCGCCGCCCGCTGCTCGATCGCCCTCGACAATGCCCGGCTTTTCCGTGATCTGGAAGCGACCCGGAAGAGTGCTGCGCAGCTGAACGAACAGCTGGTCGTGTCGAGCATACGCCAGCAGGAGCTCGCGGAGGAAGCGCGGGACGCGAACCATGCGAAGTCACGATTCCTGGCGACGATGAGCCACGAGATCCGTACTCCGCTCAACGCGATCATCGGGTACACAGACCTCCTGGAGATGGGGATCGCCGGACCGACAACGCCCGGGCAGAAGGAGTACATCGCGCGAGTGAAGGCCAGTAGCGACCACCTGATCCGGCTGATCGACGACATCCTTGATCTCGCAAAGGTGGAGTCGGGACGGATGATCCTCAACCGGGAGACCCTCTCCGCGCGGGGGTCCATCTCGGCCGCGATCCCTCTCGTCGAGCCGCAATCCAGGGCGGGCGGCGTGGACCTTCGGACCGAGTGCCCCGACGAGAGCATCCTTTATGTCGGCGACGAGGATCGCGTCCGTCAGATCCTGGTGATCCTCTTGAGCAACGCGCTCAAGTTCACCGATCGCGGCGGGAGCATCACCGTGAGCTGTGGCACGAGCCCGACGCCCGACGCGGAAGCGAAGCTTGGCGGGAAAGGCCCGTGGACGTTCATCCGGGTGGCGGATACCGGGATCGGCATCTCGCCTGCGAAGGCGGAGATGGTCTTCCAACCGTTCGTGCAGGCCGATCCGGGGAACACCCGGAAGCAGGGCGGCGCCGGGCTGGGGCTCGCCATCGGTCTCGAGCTCGCGACCCGTATGGGAGGGGATCTGACTCTGCGGAGCGCCATCGGTGAGGGATCGTGCTTCACTCTTTGGCTACCGAGCGCGGGGCCGGGCGAGGATCGTGTCGACTGAGCATCGAGCTCCTCCCGCGCAGCTCCACCGGGCGCAATCAAACAGTTGGCGGCGCTGAGATAGACACGATTTGCTGTCAATCTGAGGTACACCCCATCCTGACGTTACGACCTGCCCGCCGATCTTGTCAGGATAGCGTCCGTATCCTACCTTCCTGACACCCTCCCGGTCGGCTCTAGATCTCACCCTGACACTTCCGGCGCTCATGCACGGGCAGCGGATCGGCTACATCCGCGTCAGCACGCTCGACCAGAACCCGGAGCGGCAGCTGGAGCACGTCGCGGTGGACCGGGTCTTCACCGACCACGCCTCGGGCAAGGACACCGCGCGGCCGCAACTGGCGGCGCTCCTCTCCTTCATCCGCGAAGGGGACACACTGGTGGTCCACAGCATGGACCGGCTCGCTCGCAACCTCGACGATCTCCGCCGTCTCGTACAGGCACTGACCCGCAGGAAGATCCGGGTCGAGTTCGTGAAGGAGAACCTCACCTTCACCGGCGACGACTCCCCGATGGCCACGCTGCTGCTCTCCGTGATGGGCGCCTTCGCGGAGTTCGAGCGCTCCCTGATCCGCGAGCGGCAGCGTGAGGGAATCGCCCTCGCCAAGCGCCGCGGGGTCTACCGCGGCCGCAAGCAGGTGCTCTCCAGGGAGCAGGCCGCGCGGCTCCGTGAGCGCGTCGAAGCTGGAGAACCGAAGGCGGCGGTCGCCCGCGCGTTCGGCATCAGCCGCGAGAGCCTGTATCGATACCTGGAACGAAGCTGATCCCGTGCCCCGACGCTCTCTCCTCCCTTCCGCATTCCGCGCCTCCCTGCTCGCAGTCCCGACCGCTGAAGACGACCGCATCCGCTACTACAGCCTGAGCGAGAGCGACCTCTCGGTGATCCGGCAACGGCGCGGAGCGCACAACCGGCTGGGCTTCGCCGTCCAGCTCTGCGCCTTCCGCTACCCGGGCACGCTGCTTCCGCACGGCGAACCGCCGGCCGAGTCCCTGCTCCGCGCTGTGGCGGACCAGCTGCGGGTCAGCCCCGGCCTCTGGGCGAAGTACTCCGAGCGGGAGAAGACGCGCCGTGAGCACCTCCAGGAGCTGCAGAGCTGGCTCGGGCTCACCCTGTTCGGCCTCGAACACCACCGGGCGGTGGTGAGCGCGCTGGCAGAGCTCGCGACGCAGACCGACCAGGGAGTCCTCCTCGCGCAGGCGATGGTCGAGATGCTGCGGCACCAGAAGGTGATCGTGCCCGCGATCGAGGTGATCGAGCGCGTCTGTGCCGAGGCACTCACCCAGGGCACGCGTCGCGTCTACACCGCTCTGACCGCCCGGCTCTCGGGACCGGAGAAGGAGCGTCTCGATTCGCTCCTCGATCCCCGGGAGGGAACGCGCCTCAGCACGCTCACCTGGATGAGACAGCCGCCGGGCTCCGCCTCGGCGAAGAACGTCCTCCACCACCTGGAGCGGCTGCAGGCGGTGCACGGGCTGGCGCTCCCGGAGGGTCTCACGGCTGGCGTGCACCAGAACCGCTGGATGAAGCTGGCGCGCGAGGGCGGTCAGATGACGGGCCAGCACCTGCGCGATCTGGAGACGCGGCGCCGGCAGGCGACGCTCGTTGCCGTGGTACTGGACACCCGCGCCACGCTGATCGACGAGACGATCGAACTGCACGAGCGGATGCTCGGCAGTCTCTTCAGCCGGGCCAAGCGCCGCCACGCGGAGGAGTTCCAGCAGGCGGGCCGCTCCATCAACGAGAAGGTCCGGCTCTACTCCCGCATCGGCCGGGCACTCGTGGAGGCGCGGAGCCAGGGAGGAGATCCGTTTGCAGCGATCGAGGAGGTTCTCCCGTGGGACCATTTCACGGCGAGCATCGAGGAGGCGGAGAAGCTTGCTCAGCCGGAGGGTTTCGACTTCCTCCCGCTGATCGGAGACGGCTATCAGCAGCTGCGCCGCTACGTGCCGGCGCTCCTCTCCACGCTGGAGTTCCGCGCGGCGCCGGCGGCCGCGGACATCCTGCAGGCGGTGGAGGTGCTGCGCTCGATGAACGAGCGGCAGGCGAGGAAGGTCCCGGAGGACGCCCCCATCGGATTCGTACGCAAGCGCTGGGCGGACCTGGTCTTCACCGACGAGGGGATCGACCGGCGCTTCTACGAGCTCTGTGTCCTCTCGGCGCTGAAGAACGCGCTTCGCTCGGGAGATCTGTGGATCCCGGGCTCTCGCCAGTTCAAGGACTTCGAGGAGTACCTGATCCCCGCTCCGCAGTTCCAAGCGCAACTGGTGCAGCGCGAGCTCGGCCTCGCCATCGAGACGGAATGCGAGGCCTACCTCGAGGAGCGGCTACTCGGGCTGGAGCGGGCGATGGAGCGGGTGGAGACGCTCGCCGCCCAGGACGAGCTGCCGGATGCCAGCCTCCGCGACAACCGACTCAAGCTCGCCCCGCTCAGCAACACCGTGCCCGAGGAGGCCGAGCAGCTGATGCGGAGAGCGTACGCGCTCATCCCGCACGTGAAGATCACGGACCTCCTGCTGGAGGTCGACCAGTGGACCGGGTTCACCAGGCACTTCACCCACCTGAAGAGCAACGCACCGGCGGAGGACAAGAAGCTGCTCCTCACCGCGATGCTCGCCGACGGGGTGAACCTGGGTCTCTCCAAGATGGCGGAGTCCTGCCCCGGCACCACGTACGCGAAGCTCTCCTGGCTGCAAGCTTGGCACATTCGCGAGGAGACGTACCGCGGCGCGCTGGCGGAGCTCGTGAACGCGCAAGGGCGCCACCCCTTCGCCGGCTGGTGGGGCGACGGCACCACTTCCTCCTCGGATGGGCAGCGCTTCCGCGCGGGCGGGCGAGGTGAAGCGGCGGGGCAGGTGAACGCCCGCTATGGAAACGACGCCGGCGTCCTCTTCTACACCCATGTCTCCGATCAGTACGCTCCGTTCCACACGCAGGTGATCAACGCCACGGTGCGGGATGCCACCTACGTGCTGGACGGGCTCCTCTACCACGAGGCGGATCTCAAGATCGAGGAGCACTACACCGACACGGCCGGGTTCACGGACCATGTGTTCGGCCTGATGCACCTGCTGGGCTTCCGCTTCGCGCCGCGAATCCGCGATCTCGCGGACCGCCGGCTCTACATCACGGGCTCACCCAAGCGCTACCCGACGCTGACCCCGCTGATCGGAGGGACCGTCAACGTGGAGCACATCCGCATGCACTGGGACGAGGTGCTCCGCCTGGCGAGCTCCATCCGCCAGGGCACGGTCACGGCGTCGCTGATGCTGCGGAAGCTGGGCAGCTACCCACGGCAGAACGGGCTCGCCATCGCGCTACGAGAGCTGGGTCGGATCGAGCGGACCCTCTTCACGCTGGAGTGGCTGCAGAACACGGAGTTGCGCCGGAGAGTGCACGTGGGACTGAACAAGGGGGAGGCGCGGAACGCGCTCGCGCGGGCGGTCTTCTTCAACCGGCTGGGCGAGCTGCGGGACCGCAGCTTCGAGGACCAGCGGCACCGCGCCTCGGGGCTCAACCTGGTGGTCGCCGCGATCGTGCTCTGGAACACCGTCTACCTGGAGCGGGCGGTACATGCGCTCGCCGCGCATGGCCACATGGTGGACGAGGACCTTCTCCAGCACCTCTCGCCCCTCGGCTGGGACCACATCGCGCTGACGGGGGACTACACCTGGAAGGCACACCGATCGGTCGAGAGAGGGCAATTTCGAGCGCTTCGCCCCCTCACCTCGGCTTAGCGCCCTATTTTTTCCGTTTCGTGAGCGGACCCCTGCTTGATCTCGCGGCAGATGCTGAAGCCGTCCCGGTCCGGCAGCCGGATGTCCAGGAGCACCAGGTCGGCCGCGCCGAGGCGTTCGAGCGCCTGCGCGCCGTCGTGCGTGACCACCGTCTCGAAGTCGTGCTCGCGCAGCAGCTCGGCCGTGGCGAGCGCGGTCGGCACCTCGTCCTCGACCACCAGAATGGTCGGCCGGAGCGGCGGATCGGAGGCCTGCGGCGGTACGGGCGGCATGCGGAGACGTGGCTCGGGGTGGCGCTGGCGCCGGGGTCGAGGGCCCCGCGCCGGGGTTCATGCAACCGGCGAGTTGTGCCGAGACTGGAGTGCGGGACACGAGCGGCCACGCCGGCGCGGCCGGGCGCCGCTCCGGCCGGTTTCCGGCCCGCCACCGCGGCAATCGGGGATATTATCGCATGCGAGAAGCCGAAGGAATAGACGACCTGCTCCGGGCGCTGTGCGAGCGCGCCGCCTCCATGCCCTCGGCCCCCGTCGGAGCGCTCGAGCTCTCCGGAATCCTGAACCGCCCGCTCGACGACGTGCTCGCTGCCGTCGACGGCCTCGTCGTTCGGGGATACGCCTTCACCGACGCGCGGTTCCTCGTCTTCCCGCACACCGGCATCTGGATCACCGGCGGGGGCATGCAGCGCGGCCAGGCGATCCTGGATCGCCACGCCGCCGCAACGCCCGAGTACACCTGAGTACCTGGACCGCCGCCCGGATGCGCCGCATGGACGCCTCTCCCGCCCTGGCCCCCGAGCCCATCTCGCCCGACTGCCCGCGCGACGACGTCCTCGCCGCGATCCGCGCCGTCACCGAGGAGCTCGACAGCGACATCGTCCCCGTCGTCGACGTCGCGAGTACGCTCGGCTGGAGCGTCCGCTCGACTCGTGGCGTCCTCGAGCGCATGGAGGAGGAGGGTTGGGTCGACGTCGTCCACACCCCCGTCGAGCACGACGCCGGCGTGACGCTCCGCTCCTCCGGCACCGAACTCCCCGGCCCGCTCCACAGTCTCCAGCTCGCCCGCGGATGGGCACGGAGTCGCGGCGCACTCGGATGAGCGACGCCACGCCCCCCATCCAGGGGATCCGGATCGCCCCCGTCACCGTCTCCGTACCCCCTCCCACCGGAGCCATCGACCCGCGGGCCTTCACCCTGGCCCTCGCCCGCGCCCGCGCCCTTCACGCCGAGGCCCTCGGCCACGCCGAGGAGGCCTCCGCCGCCGACGCACCCCGGGACGACGGCCCCGAGGACCTGCAGGAGCGCATCGCCTCCCTCACCTACCGCCTCCGCATCGACGCCGGCAGCTGACCCGCCCCCGCACGGCCATCCGACGGGCCACCACCCGCCAACCCGCGCGGGTACAGTCACTTGCGTGGCAATCGACTTGCAGTGAGAACGTCTGACCCCGTCGCGGCGATCGATGAACCGGCGTCGCGGGTGGCATGGCGCGCTCCAGGTCGCGGCGGGTGTCGGCGACGTGTCACCCGCCGTCACGGCGCAGGGGGACGCATGGACGTGAGCCGCGATCAGCCGCCGGACCCGGTTCTCTGGGAACACGCGGTGGACTTCATTCAGGAATGGCTCCCGGAGCACGTGGCCCGGGCGTACCGGGAGATGATGCTCCGCGACCCCGAAGGCTGGAGCCACGACGCCCATTTCCAGGGCGGCGTGATCGTCGAGCACGTTCTCCGCGGCAACGGCATCACCGCGGAGAGCCTCGGAGTGCCGGAGCTGGAGCGGGTCTGGGCGGATCTGCTGCGCGATGCGGTGCTACCGGGGGACGGAGCGAGAGAGGAAGAGCACTGTCATCCGTAGTGCCGGCATCCCGCGCCCCACCGCGCGAGCCGGGCCATGCTGGCGCGCGGTGGAGACGCCTCAGCGCTCGGTGACGTCCGCCTGCGAGCGCGGGTAGAGAGCCCAGTTTCCCGGCGACACCGGTCGGAGCAGTCCCACCACGTCGACGTGGTCGCCCACCGCCAGTCCGCTGCTGGAGATCCCCAGGCCGGTATCGAGCACCACCTGCACGCTTCCCGAGCTGTCGTTCACCGCGAGCACGGCCCCTCCGCCCGAAGCGGGGGCGATCGCCGTGATGGCGGCGTTCTGGATCCGGACGAGTGCGGCGTCCAGCTGCCCACCCCGCGCACTGGCGGCGTTCGCCGTGGTCACGGAGATGGGCGCATACGGCTGGCCCGCGCCGAGCACCGTCACGGTGGCGGAGACGAGCGCCGGCTGGCCGTTGTTGCTCCCGACGGTGCCGATCACCCGGACGCTGTCGCCGGCGCTCAGCACCGCGCCGCTGGAGAGGAAGACGCGGATGAAGCCGGTGGGATCGGCGAGGTGCACGCTCCCGTCGGGGAGCTGAGCGTCGAGCAGGACGCCGGTGAGGGCCACCGAGAGCCCGGGGGTGTCGTGGCGCGCCTCGTCGATGGTGACGCGCGGCACGCGCACCGTGAGATCGGCGTTGCTGCGCGGCTTCAGCTTCCACGTACCGCTGGCCGAGTCGGGGACGAGCACGCCCGTCACGTCCACGTCCACGCCGCGCCCCAGCGGCTCCTTGGGGCTGAAGGCGACGTTCCGGTCCAGCACCACGTCGAGCGCACCGGAGCCGTCACTCACGCGCATCAGCACGTCGCCGCTCGAAGTGAGCGTGAGCACCTCCGCGTCCTGCACGCGCACGAGCGCCGCGTCGAGCTCTCCGCCCCGGGCGGTCGCGGCGACGGCGGTCGTGAGCTGAACCGGCCCCGGTACCGTTCCCTTCCCCAGCGGGTAGACGGCCGCGGGCTCCACCAGCGCCGGCCGGCCGAGGTAGGTGCCGACCCGGCCGACGATGCGAACGCTGTCTCCCATCCCCACCGCGGTCCGCGGAGGGATGCCGGCCACGCGGAAGGCGCCCGTCGAGTCCGCCACGTCGAGGAGCGAGTCCCCGAAGACGTTCGCGGCGTGGAGCGCCACGCCCACCATCACCACGGTTCGCCCGCTGCGCGCGGTGTCGAGCTGTGCCGCGGTGATCTGCGAGTACCCCACCGACAGGACCGCGAGCGTCGTGTCCCCCGGCGCCACCCGGAACGCGGCCGTGTCGGCGGCGGCGAACTCGAGGGTATCGCCCAGCGCCGTCGGCCCGATCGTCAGGTGGTAGCTGCCGACCGGCACGGAGGCGAAGATCCCCACGCCCCGGTCGTCGGTCGTGACCACCGACACCGTGTCGCCGTTGCCCCGTAGCAGGGAGACCTGGACACCCGGCGCGATCGCATCCGCGCTGGCGTCGAACTGGCCGTTCCCGTTCCGGTCGAGGAAGACCTGGCTGGCGAGCGAGCCGGTCGCGGTGACCGCGAGGGGGTTGCCCGTTCCGTCGGTGCAGGCGCCCGTCAGGAGCGCGAGGGCCGCCGCGCCGCAGGCGAGAGAGCGGAGTCGCATGTCAGAAGTCCAGCCGGAGTCCCAGGCGTAGCACCCGGCCGATGTGGTACACGGCCAGAGGGTTGCCGAAGTTCGCGTTCACGGTGAGCGGAGCACTGACCGTCCCGGCCGCCGGGTCGACCACCGGCGCGGCGGTGGGATCCAGTCGGTAGAGGGCCCGATCCGGGTAGACGATGTCGGAGGAGAGCAGGTTCAGCCCGTCGACCGTGAGCACCGCGGCGTGACCGCGGACGTGGAGCAGTTCCAGGGCGAGCCGCGCGTCGAGCGAGTGGATGCCCGGCGTACGGCAGGAATTGCGCTCCGCGAAGGCGCCCGCCTGCTCGCCGATGCACGACCACCTCTGCGCGACGGCGCTCATCCCCTCCAGCGCGGAGTCGATGAAGGCCGGGTCGTTGCCCCTCACCCCGTCGCCGTTGGCGTCGACACCCGGCCCGAAGCCCGGCGTGAACGGGTAGCCGGAGCGGTAGCGGTAGAGCGCGCCGACGCGGAGCGCCCGGAGCTGCGGGAGCTCCGCCACCGCGCCCACCACCACCCGGTTCGGCACGTCGAAGTCGGACCGCCCCTCGGACCACGCGCCTCCACCCGTGAGCGATGTCGGGAGGTCGGCACCCCGCACCCCGCCCCCCGTCCAGATCCGGTCGTCGTCGGTGCGCGAGTAGGTGTAGCTCGCGAAGAGCCCCAGCCCGTTGCTCCAGTGCTGGTCGAGCCCGACGGTCGCCGAGGCGTACCTCGACCAGCCGCTCAGGTCCACGGCGGTGACGCGGCCGTAGTCGGCGAAGCGGCGGTTCGAGCCCGGCTCGGCGAGGAGCATCCCGCTCTGCGCGAGCGGCGTCCCGTAAAAGGGGCGCCCGTTCGCGTCCGCGAGCGTGGCGTCGGGCCAGAGGTTCAGGTCCTGGAGGATGGGCAGCCGGTCGGTGTAGCGGTACAGGCCCTGGACGTACACCTTCGCACTCGCGCCGAGCACGCGGCTCGCCTGCAGGCTCGCGCGAACGGTGCGCGGTGCGGTGAAGTCGGAGCTCAGCAGCGTGAGCGTCGGGAGCGTCGTGAAGCCCGTCGCGCTGTCGGGCGCGAGCGAGCCGGGCCAGCCGAGGCTTCCGAAGCCCTGGCGCACGCTCGCGGCGCCGGAGTCGTTCATCCACTGCCCCACCAGCTCCGGCGCCACCGTGGCGGAGTACAGGCCGGCGGAGCCCTTCACCAGCCAGCGGTGCTGGTCCTGCACGTCCCAGGTGAAGCCGAAGCGGGGGCTGACCCGCATCCAGAACCCGCCGTTCCCGGTGTCGGTGAGCCCCGCGAGCTGCACGAACTGCGTACGCTGCGGCGTCTCGTCGCCCGGTACGCGCCCCGCGTCGAGGCGCACGCCGAGCAGGAGGTCGAGGCCGGAGCGCGGGGTCCACGTGTCCTGCGCGAAGAGGCCGAGCTGCGGCAGGGTGAAGCTGCGACCGACGGCACCCCACTGCGCCTGCGAGGCGTAGCCGTCGCCCGCGACGAACCGGCCGGCATCGGCGAAGACGTAGCTCGGGGCCGCCGCGGGGTGGAGCTGATACGAACCGATGTCGCCGGCGAGGCCGAACTTGAGCTGGTGGGCGCCCTCCGCCAGGAAGAGCGTTTCACCCGCGTGGATGGTCGACTGCGTGAAGGAGCTCCACGCCGGCCCCGTCGCCCCGATCCCGACGCCCTCGGCCAGGAGGAAGGTCGAGCCGCTCAACCCGAGCGGATCGGCGCCGCCGTAGGTGCGCTCGCTCCGGTCGAAGCCGACGTGTGCCTCCTGCGACAGGGACTCGCTGAGCCCGGAGGCGAGCGTCGCGGAGACGGAGATGTCCCGGCCGTCGAAGGGGCGGCCGAGATCGGGCGCGGGGGGAGCACTCACCCCGTTCTGGACGGAGGACAGGTCGGCGAAGTTGGCGCGCAGACCCAGCGAGGAGCTCCGCCCCAGCTGCCAGTCCAGCCGGCCGAAGGCGGAGACTACATTCGATTCCTGCGTCTCCGACGGGCCCGCGCCCAGGTCCAGCGAGTAGGCATCGGACACGGCGTTAACGAGATCCGCGCCGACCCGGCCGGGCGCCCGGAGCCCGCCCGTCGGGCCGCCCAGACGCCACACCTCCACCCCCACGGCGTAGCTGGCGGTGTCACGCACCACCGGCCCGCTCACCCGCACGCCCCCCTGCAGCGTCGTGTACGAGTCGGACACGCCCGACGCCGTGCTGAACTCGTCGCTCGATCCGTTCCCGAAGGCGCGCACCGTGAACTCCCGGCTGCCCGCCGCGGCGAAGGCGTCCAGCGTGCCCCCCGCCGAGCCGGACCATTCCACGTCGGGATTCGTCAGCACCAGATCCGCGCCGTCGAAGGCGCTCAGCGGGAAGGCGGCGTCGCGCAGCGCACCCGGCACCAGGGAGGGGGACTGCAACGTCCCGACGCGCTGCCCGTCCACCGCGAGCCCGCTGTACGCGGCCGGCAGGCCCTCCGTCGCCAGGCCCGCGTCGGCGAGGCTCGAGAGCCGGGCGGCCTCCAGCACGTCGCGGCGCGGCGCGGGGAGGTCGTGCAGCATCGACGGCGAGAGGGAGACCGACAGACCGGGATTGCGATCGAAGAGGGCGCCCGCGAAGGTGCTCGTGTCCACCCGCTCCGCCGGTGGCGCGGTCGGGCTCAGCGCCACCGGGACGTCGACCCGCTGCCCGGTGCGGACCATGATCCGCGTCAACACCCGCGGGCGGTAGCCGAGCTGCTCCGCGCGCAGGGAGTACTCGCCCGCGGCGAGGAAGGGAAAGTCGAAGCGCCCGTCGCGAGGCGTGGTCGTCTCGCGCGTCAGGCCCGTGGAGGTGCTCCGGAGCACGACCCGGGCGCCCATGACGGGAACGCCGGCGGTGTCCTGTACCACGCCGGCGACGATGCCTCGGTTGAGCCCCTGCGCCGCGGCCGGGAGGGCCGCGAGCAGGAGGAGGAAGATGCCGATCGATGCTCGCGTGAGGGTCCGGTCGAATGCGCGCATGGCTGTGGCGAACGGTCTGGAGATCTCGCGCGGGGTCATGCCTCGAGCGCGTCCTGCTGGGCGTCCTCCACGTACCAGTCGAGCGCCTCCCCGAGCCCCTGGGCCAGCGTGTGCGTCGGTTCGTAGCCCAGCTGAGTGCGAATCTTGGAGATGTCCGCCTGCGAGTGCCTCACGTCGCCCTCGCGGAAGGGGCCGTACTCCGCCGCCAGCCCCGCCAGCTCCGGCTGTACGCGGGCGA
>DASSTO010000158.1:0-3649 GCA_035707865.1 Longimicrobiaceae bacterium
AGCCGACCTCGCGGAATCACGAGGTCGAGACCCTGCAAGACCGCCCTCCGTGTTCCGTAGCGGAAGTACACCCCCTGGAACGCGATGTCTCCCGTTCGTTCTGCGGTCAGCTCCGCCCCGCCCGGGTCCTCCTCGCCGTCCAGGTCCAGGATCTCGAAGAGGCGATCGGCGGCGATCAGCGCGTCCTGCACCGTCTGGTTCGTCGTGATGAGCCCCGCCACCGGTCCCGTCAGATAGCCCACCAGCGCGTAGAACGACATCAGCTCACCCGGCGTGAGTGCTCGGTCGAGCACGAAGATCGTTCCGATCCACAGCACCGCCACCGTCAGGAGCCGGGAGATCAGCTCCGACGCGGAATCCGCCCACAGCCCCGTTCGCCCCGCCCGGTAGACCGGGCGCAGCAGGCCCACGAGCCGACCCTCCGTCCGCAGCTCGGCGGCGGCCTCCAACCCGAAGCGCTTGAGCGTCGACACTGCGCCGAGCGACTCCACCAGCTGCGTCTCCAGCTCGGCCGCGCCCTCCATCAGCCGCCGCTGGTTCCGTCGGTTCACGCGGTTGGTGATCGCCAGTGCCACTCCGTACGCCGGGAACGCGCACACGGCCACGAGCGCCAGCCGCCACGAGTAGAGCAGCATCATCGCCACCGAGAAGACCATCACCAGCACGTTCACCACCAGGCCCACGAGCGCGTTGTTGATGAACGCGCGGATCTTCACCGCGTCGTTGACGCGCGAGATCACCTCGCCCACGCGCATGCTGTCGAAGAAGAGCTGCGGCAGGTGGAGCAGGTGGCGGTAATAGCCGAGGATGAGCGTCGCGTCGATCCGCTGGCCCGTGCGCAGCGTCAGCAATCCCTTGGCGTAACCGAGATAGACCTGCGCGGCGATGAGCGCCAGCATCGCCACGCTCATCAGGTTGAGCAGGTTACGGTTGCCACCGACGATCACGTGGTCGACGATCTTCTGGACGTAGACCGCGGTCGAGAGCCCGAGCACGGTGTACGCGAGCGCTCCCACCAGCGCCTGCACCATCACCGTCCGGTGTGGTCGCGCGAGCTGCCAGAACCGGGCGGCCGCGCTCCGCTCCTCCCGACCCGGTGTGAAGCGCGGCGCGGGAGCGAGCAGGAGCAGGACACCGCTCCAGGCCGCCCCGAACTCCTCGTGGCCCCTGCGGTGGACCCTCCCGTCGGTGGGGTCCATGACGGTGATCCGCCGCGGCGTGACGCGGTAGATCACCACGAAGTGATGGAGCGTGCCCTCCACCAGGTGCGCGATCGCCGGTAGCGGAATCTTCGCCAGGCACTCCGGAGGACCCTTCACGCCTTTGGCCGTCAGGCCGATCCTCTCCGCCGCCTGGATCATTCCGAGCAGGTTCGTCCCCTGCTGGTCGGTCGAGGCGAGCTGCCGGATGCGGGAGATCGGAAGCCTCAGCCCGTAATGACTCGTGACGGACCGGAGGCACGCCGCGCCGCAGTCCGTCACGTCGTGCTGGCGTACGCGCGGGATCCGACGTAACGGCCTCATACGGCGCTCTTCCGGGGAGCGGGGGTGGGGTGGAGGGGGTCTAACCAGTCGGTTGCGCGGTCCCGTAGGAGCTGCCAGAGTGAGCGGCGCGCCACCTGGAAGTGCGCCGAGAGAGTCATTCCCTTGCGCAACCGCCCCCGCGCTCCGCTCGGCAGCCTGAGCTCGGCCGCGTCCAGGCGCACCGTAACCCGGAAGACGGCCCTCTGGTCGACGAGCGCGTAATCGCTCGGGACCTCCGCCACCCGGCCGTGGAGGAATCCCCACTCCGTGTACTGGAAGGCATCGACCTGCATCGCGACCGGCATTCCCCGGTGAATCAGCCCGATGTCGCGCGGTGATACGTACACCTCCGCGACGAGCGTCGCGCTCGGCGAGATCACGCAGAGCTCCTCTCCAACCTGAACGAAGCTTCCCGCGGAGAGGCTCAGCGTCTCCGCGAGCGTTCCGTTCACCGTGGCCAGCACGAACGAGCGGTCGCGGTCGTCCTCCAGCTGCACGATCTGGTCGCGGAGGTCGGCGATCTCGCCGCGCACCGTCACCAGGGCGCCCTGCCACCGCGCCCGGTCACGGCTCACCTGCTGGAGGTGCTCCGAGCCGAGGCGATCCCTCGCCAGCTGCCTCGCTTCCACTTCGCTGCGGGACGCCAGCCCGCGGCCAGCCAGTGCCCGCACCCGCCGCAGCTCGCGCTCCGCCTGTTCCGTCTGGAGCCGGTTCTCCCGCGTCCCTTCCCTGGAGGCGAGCATCTCGTCCCGGTAACGCGCGGTGCGGACCGGTCGGTCGGCTCCGGAGACCAGCACTTCGAGGTCGCGCGCTTCGTCCTGCTTCTCACGCAGTCTCGACTCCAGCAGGCCCGCGCGGCTCCGGATCGGCCGGCTGCGCAGGACCGCGAGCGTGTCGCCCGCGTGGACGACCCGGTCCTCGTCGATCTCCGAGCGCTCCACGAAGCCCGTCGCCGGTGCCGCGACTTCGACTCGCTCCACCGCGGGCCGGACCAGCCCGCGGGCCGACGTCGAGACCTCCACGTGAACGAGCGGCAGGACGGCGCACCCGACCGCCAGCAGCACGACCAGGCCCGAGTAGACGACCGCGCGGGGTCTCGCGTGCTCAGCGAGCAGCGCTTCCAGGGTGTCGTCCAGGCGCCACCACGGGATCGGTGGGCTCGGCATCGCTCGGCCTCCATTCGTTCGAGGCGATCCGGCTTGCCGGGTGGCGCGCCGCAGATCCCGGCGCGCCCTTCAACGGTCGCGGGGAAGCTACTGAGGGCCGGCGCGCCTCTCGATGGTCAGAGCGTGGAGAAGTTGGCGTCGGCGGCACAGAGGTCGCGCGGAGCCTGTGTCTCGGGGTACATCATGGCGGCGGCGGGGATGTGCGTCCTCAGCCAGCGGTGCATCAACCACTCCCAGCCCAGCACCTGACGCAGCCGACCCGGGCGCATGCCGAACGTCCGGTGCACGAGCTGACTCAGGGCGGAGTGGTCGGCGTAGCCCATCTCCAGTGCCAGGGAGAGCAGAGGCCGCTCCGGCTCCGCCTGCAGCCGGAGCGTCGCGTGGAGCGCCCGTCCGGCCTGGAACCAGCGGCCCGGCGCCGGCAGCCGGCGCTTGTGCAGCTGGAAACGCGCGGTGGACTCGGGCGTGCCGATCTGCCTGAGCACCGAGGTCACGTCTCCGTGCTTCGCTGCGCCCGAGATCAGGCTGCGCAACAGGTGCCGGACCGAGGGGGAGAGCCGCACGCGCTGCAGATCGAGCCACTCCACCACGTCCTCTCCCAGGCCGTCCGTGGCGGTGAGCGAGCGGCGGAGGGTGGCGCCGAGTGGCTGACCCTCGGCCACCACGGCGCGGATCTTCAGCCGACCGGCGCGACTGCTCACGTAGACGCTCTCGTCCTGCGGCAGGCGCAGGAGCAGCACCACGGGCGCGAAGGCGAAGCGGACCCGCAGCGCCAGGACGAACCGCTCGATCTCCGTCCAGTCCGGGTCCGCACGCGTCAGCAGGATGCCGATGAGGCAGCCCGGCGTTTCGCCCAGTGCGCGGATGGCCGTCGCGGCCGGCGCGAAGCTCGGCGTCGCGTACGGCGGTCGCAGGAGGAAGGCCGTGTACCCCGAGCGGGCGTCCCGCGCCGGGCTGGCG
>DASSTO010000159.1:0-9572 GCA_035707865.1 Longimicrobiaceae bacterium
CAGGCGTTGGCGCCCCTCGTGCTTCGACTAGTTGAGCGATCCACCCACGGGACGTGCCGTCTGGAATCGAGAGTCTTGCAGTCTCTGCCATTGGGTGTTCCCCCCCTCCCCGAGCAGCGGCGCATCGTGGAGAAGGTGGACCAGCTCATGGCCCTCTGCGACGAGTTGGAGGCGAAGCTCACCCGCGCCCGCACCAAGTCCGAGCGGCTGGCGGCGGCGGTCGTCCACCAGCTCACGGCCGCGTAGCACATGCCCCTCTCGTTCAAGGACCGTCTGGTTGTCGCCGTCGCTTCGAGCGCGCTCTTCGACCTCGACGAGGCCGACCGCGTGTTCCGGGAGCAGAAGGAGGAGGCATACCGCCAGTACCAACGCGAGCACGAGGACGACGTCCTCACGCCCGGGGTGGCGTTCCCCCTCATCCGCCGGCTGCTGAGTCTGAACGGGGAGGCAGACGACGAGCAGTTCGTGGAGGTGGTGCTCCTCTCGCGGAACGACCCCGACACGGGTCTGCGCGTCTTCAACTCCATCGAGCAGCACCAGCTTCCCATCTCCCGCGCGGCGTTCGTGAAGGGGCGGAATCCATACGTCTACATGGACGCGTTCAACGCCTGCCTCTTCCTCTCCGCCGATGCCGACGACGTGCGCCGGGCCATCGCGATGGGTCTACCCGCGGGCCAGGTCTTCCCGACCGCGTTCGTGGATGACGAAGGGGATCCAGAGCTCCGCATCGCCTTCGACTTCGACGGCATCATCGCCGACGACTCGGCTGAGGCCATATTCAAGAAACACGGTATCGAGAGCTTCCGATCGTCCGAGCGAGATCACGCTGCCGAGCCGCACCAGGCCGGCCCGCTGCAGCCATTCTTCACCGAGGTCGCGGCGCTTCAGAGGAAGGACCTCGCTCGGCAGGAGAAGGACCCCGATTACCAGCCCCGGCTCCGAGTGGCCATCGTCACCGCGCGGAATGCGCCGGCGCACACCCGCGTGATCACCACCCTTCGCGAGTGGGGGATCCAGGTGGATGAGGCATTCTTCCTGGGCGGCCTGGAGAAGGCGGAGATCCTGCGCGCGTACCGGCCCCACATCTACTTCGACGACCAGCTCACGCACGTGCAGGGGGCAGCGCAGATCGCGCCCTCGGTGCACGTCCCCTTCGGGGTCGCCAACGTTTAGCACTGCGCCACGCCCCGGGTGCCCTGAATACGGCTTCGCCCCCCATCGCCAGCATCCCTGCCCGACCAGATGCTCAACCCACAGAAGCTGCAGGAAACGATCGAGGTCTGCCGCCGCATTCTCTCTGACCGGGCGCAGTTCGACCGCGCCGAGCGAGACTACAAGCTGGAGATCGCCGGGAACATCGCCGGAGCGCTCCAGGCGGTGAAAGCCGGCGCGGATCTCGACGAACCTCTGAAGAAGGCGTTCGGGAAACCGAACAACCTGACGAGCTGGCGGACGAACGGCGTCTTCCGCCAGTGGGCCGGCGAGCACCCCGAGCAGGCGCGCCGGGCGCTGGAGCCCTTCACCCGACCCGACCTCCCGGTCGAGGGGCGAGTGGACCGCTTCTTCGCGGAGTTTCCCGAGTCCGTCGTCTCGGGGCTCGGCATGCGGCTCATGCTCGCCTCCTTCTTCTCCTTCGGCTCCGACCCGACGCGCCTGGTCCAGTACCGCTCGAGCGCGTTCAAGATGGCCGAGCCACTCCTGGGCTGGCCGGTGCCCGCCCGGGACCTCTCGCCCGGCGCGACCTACCGCCACCACCTCGCCTTCGTCCAGCAGCTGGAGACCGAGCTGCGGGAGGCGGGTCTCGAAATCCGCGACACCCTGGATGCCCAGAGCCTGCTCTGGTGGCTGACCAAGAGCGATCACGCCGACTGCGTCCGCTGGCGCGGCGAGTCCGCCGCCGGGACGAGAGCCGAGGAGACGCGGGAGAGGAGCGCGCCATCGCGGCCGAGCGCGGAGCTGGAGGCGCTCGTGGACCGGTTCGTCACCAGGTGCGCGTACCCGTCGCCGGCCCAGGAGGCGGACCTCACGGCGAGGCAGGAGTTCGCGGCGATCCTCGCGGAAGACGCGCTCGAGATCCTCGACTGGGACCGCGTCAAAGCGATCGCCTCCACGGGAAAGTACGGCGCACCCGGCCCGCAGTCGGGCTTCAACCGCTACATCAACCAGGTGGGCGACGAGGGCCGGGAGCGGCTCCGCGACTCCATCCGCCACCTGCTGTACGCAGACGAGCCGCTGGAGAGGCGGCTGGACGATTTGCTGGACGGGGACTACAGAGTTCCGGGCTTTGGCGAGTCGCTGGCGACCAAGTTCCTCTCCATCGTCGATGACGAGCGGGTGCTCCCGATCTTCGTCACTTCCGGCGCGAAAGGAAAGCTCGCGCTCATGCGGCACACCGCCCTCGCGCTCCCTACCTCGGTGGAGGGGACGCGGGGCGAGCGCGCCGTCCGTACGAACGACCTCCTGCGCGAGCGCCTGGAGCCGTTCTTCGGGGGCGACACGTACGGGATGAAGGAATTCCTTTACTGGTTGAACGAGCAGCAGGGGGAGGAAGGCGAGGACGAGGCGGAGCGGATCGCCGCGCTGGCGGAGCGGCTCTTCGTGGACGCCGCCTGGCTCGAGGAGGTGATCGAGCTGCTGCGCGAGCGTAAGCAGCTCATCTTCTACGGCCCACCCGGGACGGGGAAGACGTACATCGCTCGTGAGATCATGCGCTTCCTCGCGAAAGAGGAGAGCCGCCGCTCCGTGGTGCAGTTCCACCCGAACTACTCCTACGAGGACTTCGTCCACGGGTACCGCCCCACCACGCGCGAGGACGGCGCCCTCTCCTACGAGCTGAAGCCCGGGCCGCTGGTGCGCCTGGCAGACGCCGCGCGGGAGGCTGGCCGCGGTTCGGAGCACGTGATGATCATCGACGAGATCAACCGCGGGAACCTGCCCAAGATCTTCGGAGAGCTGCTCTACCTGCTGGAGTACCGCGACGACGAGATCACGCTGATGTACGGCGAGGAGGGCGTACCCTTCGCCCTCCCGGAGAACCTGCTGATCATCGGCACGATGAACACCGCGGATCGCTCCGTGGCGCTGGTCGATGCCGCGTTGCGGCGCCGCTTTCACTTCGTGCCCCTCTTCCCCGGCGAGTCTCCGCTGGAGGGCTTCCTGGAGCAGTGGCTCGAAGCGCACCACCCGGAGATGCGCTGGGTGGCCGGGGTGGTGGACCGGCTGAACGAGAAGCTCCGCGACCGCTTCGGTCCGCACCTGCAGCTCGGGCACAGTCACTTCGTGAAGAGCGACCTCACCAACCAGGCGCTCGAGCGCATCTGGCGCTACGACGTGATGCCCTTCCTGGAGGACCAGCTCTTCGGGCAGGAAGAGGAGCTCGCACTCTTCACCCTCGACGCACTGCGGCATGAGCCCACGTCGGACGATCCGGCTGAGGGAGTACCAGCCGACGCGTGAGCGGCTCTCGCGGAGCGAGCTGGACCAGCTCCTGGCCCTCCCCGCGGGTTTGCTCGACCTCCGGCCACTCCGGGAGGCGGGGCTCTACGAGCTGCGGCCGGGGAGCACGGTCGGGGCGGTCGTGCTCCCGTCCGTGCATCTGCTGATCCAGCCCAAGATCCCGCTGGACAACCTCTTCTTCATGCTGGGCTACGGGGCCGGACTGACCGAGTGGCGGCTGGACCGGTTCCCCTTCGCCGAGGATGAGGACCTGTTACGCGCCATGGGCTGGGTGTACGACGCCGAGCTGAGGCGCGCGCTCCGGAGCGGCGTGGCCCGGAGCTACGAAACGCGGGCGGAGACGCTCTTCACGCTCCGGGGGCGCATCGACATCGGCGAGCAGGTGCGGCGGCGCCAGCATCGGCCGTTCCCGCTGGAGTGCCGGTTCGACGAGTACACCGCCGACACCGAGCTGAATCGCGTCCTCAAGGCCGCCACCCTGCACCTGCTGCACGTCCCGGGGTTGGAAGCGAATCTCGCACGGAGCCTCCGGTACCGACTGCACTCGTTCGAGGAGGTCGCCGCCGCGGAGTACACGGAGGGCACTGTTCCCGAGTTCACATTCAACCGCCTGAACGACCGCTGGGAGGCAGCCGCTCGCCTGGCGCAGCTCATCCTCCGCCGGCAGTCCGTCCGCGACGCGGAGGGGCGGGTACTCGGTAGCGGCTACACGGTAGACATGAACAAGCTCTTCGAGGGCTTCGTGGAGGCGGTGGTTCGCAAGGCGGCGCTCCGTGCAGGGTGGCGTTTGGAGCCGCGGCAGGAGCGGAAGCTCTCGGCGAGGGTCACAATGCAGCCGGACCTCCTCCTCTCGCGAACTGGGCGCGACTACGCGGTGGCGGACGTGAAGTACAAGGCACCAGAGGCTGGCTGGACCCACCCGGACCTCTACCAGATGCTCGCCTACTGCACGGCGCTCGGGCTGTCGTCAGGGCTGCTCATCTACGCGGGCGATGCGCCGTCGCAGGCGCACGTCGTGGAGCGATCGGGGATTCGGCTGGAGGTAGCTGGGCTGCAGCTCAGCGGCCCGCGGCAAGAGCTCCTGGAGCGGACGGAAGCAATCGCGAGGCGGCTCGTGCGGTCCGCGCACCAGCATCACCGGGGGAGGAGCTTACTCGTGGGGCATTTATCCCGGACGGCGCTCGCGCCGCTCATCCGCGCGTAGAGACGGAGGGGTAACAGAATGGATTTCTCCCGGCTCCTCTCCGAGACATTTGAACACCACTTCCACAGACTGGCATTCGCCATTCATTCATGCCAATTCCCGATTTCCAGACCGTGATGCTTCCGCTGCTGCAATTCTCAGCGGATGGCGAGGAGCACTCCAAGCGCTCCGCTCTGGAGGCGCTTGCGAACGCCTTCTCACTCACCGAGACCGAGAGGCGCGAGTTGCTCCCAAGCGGGCGCCAAGCGACCTTCGACAACCGCGTGGCGTGGGCAACCACCTACCTGAAGAAGGCCGGGCTGCTCGCCTCCACGCGGCGGGCGCACTTCCGCATTACCGACCGGGGCCGGTCCGTCCTCGCGGAAAACCCGGAGCGCGTGGACATGAAGCTGCTGGAGCGCTTCCCCGAGTACCTGGAGTTCCGCAGCCCGGGCAGCGATGACGGAGCCGGAGCGCCCGCGCTGACCAACGAGCCTGCGGTCGAGCAAACGCCCGAGGAGGAGATCGAGGCCGCGTACCAGCGCATCCGCATTGATCTCGCCGACGAGCTCCAGCAGCAGATCATGTCGTGCTCCCCCGCGTTCTTCGAGCGATTGGTGGTCGATCTCATCGTCCGGATGGGTTACGGCGGCAACCGGAAGGAGGCCGGGCAGGCGGTGGGGAAGAGCGGAGATGGCGGAATCGACGGGATCATCAAGGAAGACCGTCTCGGACTCGGGGTGATCTACCTGCAGGCGAAGCGGTGGGGGGGATCGGTGGGGCGGCCGGAGATTCAGAAGTTCGTCGGTGCACTCCAGGGCCAGCGCGCACGCCGCGGCATCTTCATCACCACCTCCTTCTTTACCAAGGAGGCGGTGCAGTACACGTCCATGATCGAGAACAAGGTGGTACTGATCGACGGGGAGATGCTGGCGCAGCTGATGATCGACCACGGCGTGGGCGTGTCTCCCGTCGCCACCTACGAGATAAAGCGGGTAGACTCCGACTACTTCGCGGAGGAGTAGCGAGCTCGGAAGACTTCCGTCCATCCCAGAACCTTCCTGCCAGCACGTCACCGGAATGATGCATCGTCCCCATCCGGCTCAGCTCCCGGGCTCGACCGGGTATCCCCTCCACAGCCACTCCAGGGCCTCGGGCAGCGTCTGCCGTTTCGTCGGGCCGTCGACATGCCCCGCGTTCCGGGCGAAGACGAACTGGTAGTGATAGCCGCGGGCGGCCAGGACCCGCGCCATCTCCTCGCTCGCGAGCACCCAGTCGTGCATGCCGTCGCGCATCACGTTCGGGTTGAGGAGATCCCTGTCGCCCACCTCCAGCCACACCCGGATGGGCTCGACGGGGCTGTTCGGGATGAGGCGCTCGTGGAGCTCCCAGGCGCCGTGCGGGGTCGCGTCGTCGTGCGGCCACTGCTGGTTGACGGCCGTGATCGAGTAGGCCAGCACCCGGTGGTAGAGCTCCGGGTGATACCACGCCATGATGAACGCCGCCGCGCCGCCCGAGCTGCCCCCCATCGTCGCGCGGCCGTCGGGATCGTCGGTAAGACTGACGTTGCATCGCCGCTCCACGAGTGGCAGCACCTCGGTCTCGACGAACTCGGCGTAGAGCCCCGACATCGTGTCGTACTCGAGACCGCGCTCGCTCCCCTGCGCGTCCCCGCCGCCGTTCCCGATCGAGACCGCGACCATCACGGGAACCCGCTTCTCCGCGATCAGGTTGTCCAGCGCCGTGAAGAGCGCGTCGTCCGGCCCGTCCGCGCCGACGATGAACGGCGCGGCGGTGCCGGCGACGTACTGCGCCGGGACGTACACCGCCACCCGGCGCGTGTACGGCGCCGGATGACTGGTCGTCACCACGAGCCTCGCGGGATCGTCGGGATCGACCGTGCCGAACGTCCCCGCGTCGCGGGCGATGCCCGGGTAGATCCTGCTGTCCGCGGAGCTCATCGTGAAACGGCAGATCGTCCCGTGCGGCACGTCCGGCCTCGCGGTCATCTCGGGAGCGGGCGTGTGCGTCGGGCCGAGGACGAAGTTCCCGTCGCTCCCGACGGGCGGGAGGGCGCCGTCGGGTAGATCGACGGCGGCCACATAGCCCGGAGCGTGCGGATCGCGGGTCGGGGGCGCCTGCGCCGTCGCCGGACCGGCGATCACGAGCAGACCGAGTAACGCGCCGAGAGACGACGACCTCGTTCTCATCTCCACCCCCTCCGTCCGGGTGCGCGCGGGACGTCCTGGCATCCGAACCGCGGCACCGTCGAGCGGGCGGGCCGCCGTGGGGATGCGACAGGCCAGTATGCCGTCCGGACCCCGATCGCGGAAGGGGGAAATGCGTCCCGGCGGCCGGGGACCGCCCGTCCCGTCTCCCGCGGCCGACCCGGTGCGCCCGTGGCTCGCGCGGTTCTTGCGGGCCGGCGTGCGACTCGGAGACCCTTCATCCAATCCCCGCATCGGAGGTGAATGTGAGAACGGCGCGAATCGCCCTCGTCGCATCGTGTGTATGGATCGCGGCATGCGGCAGCGATCGGAAGGCGGAGACCGCACCCGGGGCCGATACCACGGCCATGGCTCCCGCCGCGACGGACACCTCGGCGCCGGGAACGGCCGCCGGGGGAGGAAGCGCCACGGCCGCGCTGAAGGACGCGGCGGGCAACGACCTCGGGACGCTGACGCTCGCCCAGGCGGGCCAGGCGATCCAGGTCTCGGGAACGCTCCACGGCCTGCCCCCCGGCACGCACGCCATCCACCTCCACCAGACCGGTCAGTGCCAGCCCCCGTTCAAGTCGGCGGGCGGCCACTGGAACCCGACCAACGCCAAGCATGGCACCAAGAACCCGCAGGGCCCGCACATGGGTGACATGCCGAACATCGAGGTCGGCGCGGACAGCACCGTGAACGTGCAGGTGAGCACGCCTCCCGGGGCGATGCTGCGGGGCGCGAACGGGCTACTGGACGCGGACGGTGCCGCGGTCGTCGTCCATGCCGGGGCGGACGATTACACCACCGATCCCGCGGGCGCCGCCGGCGACCGGATCGCCTGTGGCGTCGTGCAGGGGTGAGGATCGGGCGGGCCGCGGGGCAGTTCGGCAATCGGCATTCCTGCTCCGTGTGCGGGCTCTCTTACCTTCGGAGCCGCACTTCACGAGGTGCGTGTGAAGAAGAACGGGCGGCCATGATGGCCACCCGTTCTTCGTACGACGGTGGGATGCGGGTTTTCGAGGGGTCGCGCGTCCAGATGACCGTACGACTCCCACGTAGCCCCTCGGTACCGGCACCGCGACCTCCCCATACATGCTCATCGCGCCTTCTCCCGCGGTGATCGGGACGCGGCCCGGGGAGCCACGCCGCTCTCGAGCCCCACCAGCAGATCGAGGAGCCCGGTCGCTTCCCAGGCGCGATTCCGCTTCGACTCGGTGCGGGGCACCAGTACTCCCGCCGCCTGCAGCTGCTCGATCGCCTGATAGGTCGGCGGCTTGGACCGCCCCGTCACCGTGGCCGCCACCGGTGCGGTGATCAGCGGATGGGCCGGCAAGCTATCGATGAGCGACCAGACGGCCGAATCGGCGCGCGGCACAGCTGCAAGGGCCGCCACCTGGGCTCTCCACTGCTCCTGAAGCACCTGCACGGCCTCCACGTAGGCCGCCGCGAGATGCGCGGCGCTCGCCGCCGCCGCCGCGAAGTACTCGATCCAGGCCCCGATCTCGTCCCCCCGGAACCGCGCAAGGCCCTCGATGTAGCGATCGCGCGCACGCGCCAGGACGATGCTGATCGGCGGCACGTACGCCGGAGCGAGCCCGCGGCGGCGCAGCACCACGTGGATCAGCGCCCGTCCCGCCCGGCCGTTCCCATCGTGAAAGGGGTGGATCGTCTCGAACTGCGCATGGACGAGCGCAGCCTGCATGAGCGGCGGAAGCCGGTCGTCCTCGATGGCTGCGCAGAGGTCCTCCAGGAGGGGAGCGACGTACTCGGGGGGAGGTGGTACGAAGTCGGCGCTACAGGGATTGTGGTCGTTGCCGCCGATCCAGTTCTGCTCCGCGCGGATCTCGCCCGCAATCCGCGGATTCACGGAGCGCTCCATCAGGCGTCGGTGAATGGAGCGGATCTCCTCCACGGTGAAGCGCCCCGCGATTGCCGCCTCGTGGACCGCGAACTCCATCGCGTCGATGTTGGCGACGATCTCCAGGGCTGTGGCGCTCACTCGCCCTCCCGTCTCCATGCGTGACTCCGCCCGGGCCAACTCACGGGGATCGAGCTGCATGCCCTCGATCTTGGACGAGGCGATCGACTCGCTCTTCAGCAGGAGCCGCGAGAGAGGCGCGAGCGCGGGGCGCGCCGACGCGTTCAGCACGTGGATGGCGCTCTCCGCTTCGGAGACGATCCCTGCGGCTTCCGCGGGGAGGCTGACGCTCAGCTCGGCGAGCGGCGTCGGTACGAAAGCCTCGTACCGGCACGCCCGGCGGTACTTCGCGGGCGCGTACAGAGTCGGCTCGTGCGCCCACGTAAGGGCAATCGTTCGTCCCGGCATATGCTCTTCCCCGTCCGCCCGCACCGTAGCTGGATCCCTGACCTGGAAAACTGCTTGGTAAAGGATAACTGGTATCGCTTACCAGCAAAAGCGGGGAGTAACGGATCTACGCCCGGAAGCTCCGGAAGGACCCGACGAGCCCGACGGGGATGAGGCCGTCCTCGGGCGTGGAAGAATCGGCGGCCAAGCTGGCCGCCGATTCTGTTCGCAACGGTACGATGCGTGTTGTCAGGCCCTACCGCGGCTAGCTCGACCGCGAAGCGGCCTCAGTACCGGTAGTGCTCCGGCTTGTACGGCCCCTCCACCGGCACCCCGATGTACTCGGCCTGCTTCGGCGTCAGCTTCGTCAGCTTCACCCCGAGCTTGTCCAGGTGCAGCCGCGCGACCTTCTCGTCGA
>DASSTO010000160.1:0-28340 GCA_035707865.1 Longimicrobiaceae bacterium
CTTGCCGATCTGGATCTTCACGCCGCTCTTGCTGAACTTCAGCGCCTGCGCGTCGGTGTTCACCGAGATGAACTCCACCCCCTCCAGATCCTCATCGATCATCCGGTTCACCGCATTGCCCCCCCCTCCGCCCACGCCCACCACCTTCATGCGCGCATTCTGCGTCAACGGCTCCTCGTATTCGAAAAACAGGCTCGCGACAGGATCGTGCGACATGGGTGTTCGGTCGGCTGGGGACGGGATCTTCGATGGGAGCGGCGTTGGGAGACGCCTGAAGAATGGTCACGGAGGCGGGGAAAGACAAGCACGTACTTCGCGCCGTCCGATGCCGTGCCGGGGTCATGGAGCCGCCCTGCCGCGCTCCATGAGCCGGTAGACGACGTCGACGACGCCGGGGAAGGCCTGCCCCAGCCGCATGGCGGCCGCGAGCCTGCGCGGCACGACCCACTCGTCCGCCCGCCTCAGCACCGTGTGGACGACGGCGGCGGCGGCCGCATCCTCGTCGAGCACCGGGGTGCCGGGCGGGAGCGGATAGTACCGCGTCCGGATCCGCCCCTCGATCATCGCGGTGTCGACGGGGCCGGGAAAGACCAGGCCGACGTGGAAGCCCTCGGGCCGCAGCTCCTGGCGCAGGCTGCGGCAGTAGGCGGTCAGTGCGAACTTGCTCGCCGCGTACGCGGCCATGTACGGCGGGGCGATCTTCCCGGCGAGGGAGGAGACGCAGACGATCGAGCGCCGGGTTCCGCGCCGAAGCAGGGGGAGGCATGCGTGGATCAGCCGGACCGGGCCCAGGTAGTTGACGCTCGTGAGCCGTTCGGCGATCGGGGGCCCCAACCGTTCGGCGGGGCCCACCTCCAGCTGACCGGCGCAGTTGACGAGCACGTCCACCCGGCCGATCCGTTCCTCGACCGCCCGCACGAGACCGGTCACCTCGGTCCCGCTCGTGAGGTCCGCCGGCAGGACGACGGTCTCGTCGCCGAGCTCGGCGGCGGCGCCGGCCAGCCGGTCCTCGTCGCGCGCGACGAGCACCACCCGAGCGCCGGCGGCGGCGAAGCGGCGCGCGCTCGCGAGCCCGATGCCGCGGGAGCCACCGGTGACGAGCACCACCTCGCCGCGCACCGGCCTACTCCATCGGGATCTGCGGAAGGATCTTCCCGTCGATGCGTTCGAAGATGTCTTCGAGGCTGCGGCCGGTGATGGTGAGGCCGTGGTTCTTCAGCCCCACCACGGCGCGCGCGGGATCCGGCGCCGCGCCGACCAGCGCCGCCACCTCGCACGCGAGCTCGTAGGTGCCGCACGGATAGTTGACGCGCGTGCTCTCCACGCCGTCCATCCAGGCGTGGATGTGGACGATGGCGCCGATGTCGGGGTGGTCGCGATAGAGCGTCCAGTGCTCGATGGCGTCCACGGACGCGGCGCGGGGAGTGACGTCCTTCGGCACCGAGACCCGCATGGCGTTGTTCTCCGCGTCGTAACCCTGGATCAGGAGGATGTCGCGCCCGATCTCCTGCAGGCTGCCCTTGTTAACGCCGCGGGCGCTCATCCAGAAGCGCGTGTCGTCCTCTCTCGCGCTCAGGTTGCCGTAGCTGAGCCCACCCAGGCCGAAGAGTCGGTGGACGTGCGCCATGTCGCGTTCGCCGAGGATCTCGGCGAGGGGGAAGGGCGCGGGAAGGAGGTTCAGCTCGTCCAGCCGCCGGCCGCCCGCCGCGAGCGCGGCCGTCTTCTCGTTGCCGGCGGCCAGGGCCGCGGGCAGGTCGGGGATGAAATGGTTGTTGATGACCAGCCGCGAGGCCGCGAGCGGTGCGAGCCGCTCGTAGACGGTGCGGAAGAAGCTCTCCGGGTCGCCCTGGCGCGCGAGGGTGTAATAGCCCTGTTCCAGCGTGACGAAGTGCGTGTCGAACGCGTCACCGTCGGGAGTGAGGAAGAGGAGCAGGTTCGACAGCGAGCGGACGAGCAGCGGGTACGCGGCGCGCAGCAGCCCTTCCGGCCGGCTCTCCGCCTCGATGATGCTCACCACGAAGGTGCCCTGCGAGCTGCGCCGGTACGGGCGCGGCCGGGCGGCGTCGGTGACGTTGAGCACCAGCGTCGGGGGGCTCGTCGGGCTCACTCGAGCGTGGCCGTGGCGAAGAAGCTCGCGCTCGACACCCTCGACGAACCACCGCAGGCGCGGCGTCGTCGCCTCGCCGGACACGAGTACGCGCGCCCGCTGCGAACGGGTCGTGGGCGCGAGAACGGCTGAACTCGTTGGATTCATCCTTCCTCAGGTGACGGGATGGAGGCGTAGCGTCCGCGGTGAGAGTCTGCGACGCTTCCTGGCAGTGGGCCCACTGGGACTCGAACCCAGGACCGGCGGATTATGAGTCCGCTGCTCTGACCGACTGAGCTATGGGCCCGGCTCGCGAAGTGTACGGGAAGCTTACTCTTGCGTCCGCGCGCCCGCAAGCCGGCGGTCGATCGGTCGGCCCCGCGACCGGCCTCAACGGGTGCCGAAGAGCCGGTCGCCCGCATCGCCCAGACCGGGTCGGATGTAGCCGTTCTCGTCGAGCCCGCGGTCCAGCGCGGCCGCGAACACCGGGACGTCGGGGTGCGCCTCCTCCATCCTGCGAACGCCCTCCGGCGCGGCGACCAGGCACATGAAGCGGATGCTGCTCGCGCCGTGCTGCTTCAGCGATCGCACCGCGGCGGCGGCCGAGCCGCCGGTGGCGAGCATCGGGTCCAGGACGATGAACTCGCGAGCCTCCGGGAAGGGCGGGATCTTGAAGTAGTAGTCGATCGGCTGGAGCGTCTCGTGGTCGCGATAGAGGCCGATGTGGCCCACGCGCACCGAGGGCATCAGCCGCACCACCCCGTCCACCATCCCGAGGCCGGCGCGGAGGATGGGCACCAGCGTGAGCTTCTTCCCGCTCAGCTGCCGCTGGACCGTCCGCTCGAGGGGGGTGTCGATCTCCACCGGCTCGAGCGGCAGGTCCTTCGTGACCTCGTACGCCATCAACATCGCGATCTCGTCTACGAGCTCCTTGAACTTCTTCTTGGAGGTCTCCCGATCGCGCAGCACCGTGAGCTTGTGCTGGATCAGCGGGTGGCGCAGGACGGTGAGGTTGCGGAAATCGCTCACGGATGCTCTCCTGTTGGGCGGCTGCGCCATAGTAGACGAGCCGCGATGGCCGGTCAATGGGCCCGGGGCGCCTCCGGCACGGCGGTATGGAACGTGCCCCGACGAGCGGCTCCATCCCCGTGAACAGGAGGCCCCATGACGACGACCCGACTGAAGATCTCCGGAATGAGCTGCGGCCACTGCGTGGAGACGGTGGAGAAGGCGCTCCGGAACCAGGCCGGCGTGCGCAACGCCACCGTCCACCTCGACTCGGGCACCGCCGAGGTTCAGTACGAGGAGCGCGACGTCGTGCCGGAGCAGCTCATCGCCGCGGTGGAGGAGGAGGGCTACGCCGCGGCACTCGCCGGCGACAGCGTCGGCGGCGCACCCTGAGCGGCGCTCCAGACACGTTCGGCGATAGGCGCCGCGGTTGCTGGTAGGCCCCGCGGCGCCTATCTTTCTCCGCCTCCGGTAGTTCCCCCCCCCCCCTTTCTCCCGAACGTACATGGAACCCGCACTCCTCCTGGAAGACGTGTCCAAGCGATACGCCGACCACGTCGCCGTGGACGACCTGTCGCTCTCGGTACCGCCCGGCACGATCTACGGCATCCTCGGCCCGAACGGAGCCGGCAAGTCGAGCACCCTGCGTATGGCGATGAACATCATCGCGCGGGACAGCGGCCGCGTCCTCCTCCTCGGCCGCGACCCGGCCGTCGATCCCGCCGTGCTGCACCGCGTGGGCTACCTGCCCGAGGAGAGGGGGCTCTACAAGAAGATGCGGGTGCTCGACGTGATCGTCTTCTTCGGCCGGCTGAAGGGGATGGACGCCTCGACGGCGCGCTCCGAGGGCGAACGCTGGCTCGCGCGGATGGGGCTCGGCGACTGGCGCCGCTCGCGCGTCGAGACGCTCTCGAAGGGGATGCAGCAGAAGGTGCAGTTCATCACCACCGTCATCCACCGGCCCGAGCTCCTGATCCTCGACGAGCCCGCGTCGGGGCTGGACCCGGTGAACCAGGAGGTGCTGAAGGAGACGATCCTGGAGGCGCGCGACGACGGCAGGACGGTGGTCTTCAGCACGCACAACATGGCCGAGGCGGAGCAGCTCTGCGAGTCGGTGTGCATCATCGCGCAGGGCCGGAAGGTGCTCGACGGTGGCCTGCGGGAGATCCGGCGCGAGAACCGGGGCAACCGCTGGCGCGTCGACTTCGAGGCGGTGCCGCCCGAGGCGGAAGCGGTGATCTCCCGGACGGCGGGCGAGGCTACGGTCACCCGGACGGAGTCGGGCTGGGAGATCGGCCTGGCGCCCGGCCGCGAGCCGCACGCGCTGATGGCGGCGCTGGGCCAGCTCGAGCCGCTGCCGCTGCGTTTCGAGCGAGTGGAGCCCACGCTGCACGAGATCTTCGTCGAGCGCGTCGGAAACGCGGCCAACCCGCGCCGCAGGGAGGTGGTCCATGCGTGAGCTCTGGATCGTCCTGGGGCGGGAGTTCACGGAGCGGGTGCGATCGCGGAGCTTCCTGCTCAGCACCATCCTGACGCCCGTCTTCCTGCTCCTGATCGCCTTCGGGCCGCAGTTGCTGGAGCACGCGCACAACGGCGAGCTCAGCCTCGCGATCATCGACGCGACGGGCTCCGGCCTGGGAGAGGCCACCGCCGCGCGGCTGCAGGCGGCCGGCGGCGACACGCACTTCACGGTCGCGACCGTCCCGGCGCGCGCGTCGGTGCGCGACTCGGTCGGCGCGCTCGTAACCGCCGGCGGGCTGGACGGCTATCTCTACCTGCCGTCGAACCTGCTCTCGGGCGCCAGCGCCGAGCTCCGGACCCACGACTCGCCGCCCTCGGGCGTCGAGCGGCAGATCACGGCAGCGCTCTCGTCCTCCGTCCAGGCGGAGCGCCTGAGGGCGGTCGGCCTCGCGCCGCAACAGCTCGCCTCGCTGCTCCAGCCGGTCGGGCTCGACGCAGCGCGGCTCACCAGCGGCGGCCAGGCCGAGCACTCCGAGGCCGCGATGGTCTTCGGGCTGGTGGTGACGTTCTTCCTCTACTTCCTGCTGCTGCTCTACGGCACGCAGGTGATGCACAGCGTGCAGGAAGAGAAGACGAACCGCATCTCGGAGGTGCTGGTCTCGTCGATCCGCGCTCCGCAGCTGATGCTGGGCAAGGTGCTCGGCGTGGGTGGCGCGGCGCTCCTCCAGGTGGCGATCTGGGTGGCGGTGGGTGCCGCGATCCTCGCCTATCCCGGCGGTCCGGGCCGCGGGAGCGCCACCCTCGCGGCGGTCCGGCCCTTCGTGCACGCGGCCGGAGCGGGGATGCTCATCGCCATCCTGCTCTACATGCTGCTGGGCTTCTTCATCTACGCCTCCCTCTTCGCGGCCGTGGGCGCCGCGGCGGCGAGCACCGAGGACGCACAGCGCTTCACCTTCCCGGTGATGATGCCGCTGATCCTGCCGATCGTCCTCGCCGGCGAGATCGTGACGGCGCCGAACGACGCGCTCGCAGTGACCCTGAGCTGGATCCCGTTCACCTCGCCGCTGGTGATGCCCATGCGCCTGGGCGCGGGCGCGGCCACCGATGCGGAAGTCGCCGGCACCTTCGCGGCCCTGCTCGTGGCGGTCCTCGTCATCGCCTGGATCGCGGGCAAGATCTACCGCGTCGGGATCCTCAGCACCGGCAAGCGCGCCAGCCTCGGCGACATCGCGCGCTGGGTGCGGTCGGCTTGAGGGAGGCCGCAGCCGGCGCGCCCGCCGCTCAATGCGCGACGGGGTGCGTCGGCTGCGGCTTGCGCAGCTTCTCCTCCTGCGTGCCCAGCTCCCGCTCCTGAGCGCCGGCGAGGACCTCCTCCGCCCGGGCCCGCGAGAGGCTGGGGGCCGGCCCTCCTCCACCCGCGGGCCGCGGCGCGGGGCTCCGCGTCCCGGTCTGCGACTCGGCCCCGCCACCCCCGCCCCCGCCGCCACCTCCCCCGCTCGGGTTCTGGTTCGGCGTGGGTGACTTCGGCCCCTGCGCCAGGAGTCGCCGCGCCAGCTCCAGGTTCCACTTGGCGTCGGAGTCCGCGGGTGCGGCGAGGAGGGCGTGCTCGTACGCTTCGATGGCCCGCCGCAGTGCCTGCTGCCTGCCCTGGCCTTCCGTGGAATCCTTCGACGCGAACGCCGGCTCCAGGTCCGTGTTGCCGAGGTTGTAGGCCGCCCGCGCGCGGAGGCCGGTCTCGGCGGAACGCGCGGCGGCCTCGAGCGGCGCGCGGGCGCCGCCGTAGTCCCGGCGCAGCAGTCTCGTCGTCCCGAGGTTGTACTGGACGAGATCCGCCGCGGGCCCGCTCCCCGCGCAGGCGGCGGCCGCCGCAGCGATCAGCACCACCAGGACGCGCCTCACGCGGCCACCCTCCGGCGGAGGGCGCTCTCGACGACGAGGAGCAGCAGCGCCGCGGCGGCGAACCACGCGTAGTGGGTCGGGATCCCCGCACCGGTAGCGGCACCCGAGGCGGCGGAGGAGCGCAGCTCGGCGGCGAGCTGCCGCGGCCCGGTGGAGTCCTGGCCGAGGCGCGCGTAGCTGCCTCCGGTCTCGCGGGCGATGCGCTGGAGCAGCTCCTCGCGCAGCCGGGAGACCGCGATGTCGCCCGAGGGCTCGCGCAGGTAGCCGCTCTCGCGCCCGGTTCGCGGGTCGAGCGCGGGCACCGGCGCGCCCGCAGGGGTGCCGACGCCGAGGGTGTAGACGGGGATTCCGGCGCGGCGCGCCAGCTTCAGCGCGTCGCCGAGGGCCCCGGGCTCGCCGCTCGTGTCCCCGTCCGAGATGAGGACGATCGAGCCCGGCTGGTCGCCCGAGGCGAGCAGGCTCAGCGACTGGCGGACGGCCGCGGCGACGGCCGAGCCCGTCTGCGTGACCATCCGAGGATCGAGGGCGTTCAGGTAGAGGTCGAGCGCCGCCGGGTCCACGGTGGGCGGGGTGAGGGCGTAGGCACGGCCGGCGAAGGCGACGATCCCCACCGGCGTACCCGGGAGCGCACGGGCCAGCGCGCGCGCCGCCGACTTCTCCTCGGCGAGGCGGCTCGGCGCCACGTCGTGCGTGAGCATGGAGTTCGACGCGTCGAGCGCCAGGATGACCGGGCCGCCGCGCGCTCCCGTCGCACCCGCACCCGTTCCCCACCGCGGGTCCGCGAGTGCGGCGCCGAGGGCCAGCGCGGCGGCGAGGACGAGAGCGACCCGAAGGCGGGGGAGGGCGTGGAGGTCCGCGCCGGTGAGCCGGCGCAGGAGCGCGGCGTCGCCGAGCGCGCGCGCGACGCGCCGCCGTCGGCGCACGAAGAGCCATACGCCCGCGCCGACCAGGATCGGCACCAGCGGGGCCAGGAAGACGTAGACGGGCGCGAAGGCGATCATCCGGGCACCACTCCCCAGCGCGATCCGCGCAGCAGCCACTCGAGGACGAGCGCGGCGGCGGCGAGCGCGAGCACGGGAAGGTACCACTCCGTGTAGAGCACGCGCCGGCGCGTCTCGACGGGGCTCTTCACCAGCCGCCCGATCTCCGCGTAGATCTGCCGGAGCGTCGCCGGATCGGTCGCGCGGAAGTACCGCCCGCCGGTCGTCCGCGCGATGGAGCGCAACAGCTGCTCGTCGAGCCCGACCGGGAGCTGCGCATAGCGGAGCCCGTTCGGGCCGCGCTCCACCGGGACCCGCGCCACGCCCCGCGAGCCCACGCCGATCGTGTAGACCTGGATGCCGAAGGCCGCCGCGGCCTGCGCCGCCTGCAGCGGCTCGATCGAGCCGCGGTTGTTCTCGCCGTCGCTCATCAGGATCACGACCCTGTCGTGCGCGGGCACCTCGCGCAGCCGGTTGACGGCGATCGCCAGGCCGTCGCCGATGGCGGTGCCGTCCTCGAGCAGCCCCACGCGCAGGTCGCGCAGCGCGGCCAGGAGTACCGGGTGATAGGTGGTGACGGGGACGACGGTGAGGGCCTCGCCGGCGAGCGCGACGAGGCCGATCGGGTCGTCCGGCCGCTGCGCGACGAAGTCGCCGACGGTGCGCTTCGCGGCCGCCAGACGATTCTGCGGCGGGAAGTCCTCGGCGAGCATCGAGGAGGAGACGTCGATCGCGACGACGATCGGCACGCCGTTGGTGTGCTCCTCCACCACGGCGCCCGGCGTGCGCGGCCGCGCGAGGGCGACCAGCAGGAGCACGAGGGCGAGCAGTCGAAGCAGACCGGGTGCGCGCCCGAGCCAGCCCACCGCGCGCTCCGTGAGGCGCTCCGCGCGCGGCAGCGGCACCGCGGGCGAGCGCCGCGCCGCGAGCACGGCCAGCAGGAGCACGACCGGGATCCCGGCCAGCCAGAGCGGGTGCATCCACTGCAGCGTCACGCGGCGGCCTCCTGCCCGTCGCCGACCGCCGCCTCCGGCGGGCCGAAGCTCGCGATCCACTCGCGGAGAGCCGCCCCGAAGCGCAGCGCCTCCTCGCGCGCCGGTCGCCCGCCCGCGAAGAGCACGGGCTCGGCGGCACGCAGCAGCTGCGCAACCTGCTCCCACTCCTCCCGCGGGACGCCGCCGGCGCGCATCGCGCCCACCAGCTCGCGCGCGGTGAGTGGCTCCGCCCACCGCGGGTCCAGCGTCGCGAGGAAGTCGCGCAGGACCCGGACGGCGGCCGTGTAGAAGGTCCCGACGTCACCGCGCTCCAGCAGGTCGGAGGCGAGTATCTCGTCGAGCCGCGCCAGCGCCCGCTCCCTCGGCGGCACGGCCGGCGGCGCGCGCCGCCGGCGCCGCAGCCGGTACCCCACGGTGAGCGTCAGCACGAGGAGCAGGGCGATACCCAGCCAGAGCGGCCACAGCCGCCTCGCCGGCACCGGCAGCGCGACGAGCCCCTTCGCGGGCCGCGGTCGCACGCCGGCCGTGTCCGTCGGCAGGACCGAGCGCACGTACGGCAGTCGGAGCGGGATCCGGTAGCGCACCGGCGTGCCGTCCGGCGCGGTGACCGTCACCGTCGCGCTCGCCGCGGGACGCAGACCCGCCCACCACGCCACCAGCGGATAGGACGCGGCGACGCGGCCGTCGGGCTCGCGCACCACGCTCGGAGTGTCGACGGGCAGGAGTGTGTCGGTGGTCGCGAGGGGAGCGAAGGTGACCGTCGCTCCAGCCGGGGGCGTAACGCGGATCAGCGCGCGGAAGTGGTCCCCGACCGTCACCGTCTCGGGCGCGACGCCGGTGGCGACGCGCAGCGGGGGGGCGGGCGCGGGGGGTACGGCGAGGAGCGCGCCCGCGAGGAGGAGCGCCTTCATCGGCGGAGGCGCCGCTCGCGCCGGCGGAAGAAGGCCAGCAGCGGGACGGCGAACGGACGGTCCGTCTCCAGGCTCACCTCGTCGACGCCCAGGCGCCGGAAGAGGCGGTGTGCGCGCTCCAGCTCGCCGTTGACGACCCGGGCGTAGCGCTCTCGCGTGTCGCGGCGCGACGTGTCGAGAACCGCGCGGCGGCCCGTCTCCGGGTCGCGCACCGCCAGCAGGCCGACGTTCGGCAGGTCGAAGTCGCCCGGATCGCCGAGGTGGACGGCGACGACGTCGTGCCTGGCGGTCGCGCCGGTGAGCGCCCGAGAGAAGCTCTCCCAGCCCTCGCCGAGCTGGAAGTCGGAGAAGACGAAGACGATAGAGCGGGCGGGCGCGATCCGCGCGGCGTACTCCACGGCGGCCGCGAGGTCGGTGCCGTTCCGCTCGGGGCGGAAGGTGAGGAGGTCGCGCACCAGCCGCAGCGCGTGGCGGCGGCTCTTGCGCGGCGGGATCACCCGCTCGACGCCCTCCGTGGCGAGCACGAGCCCGACGCGGTCGTTGTTGCGCACGGCGGACATCGCGAGCGTCGCCGCGACCTCGACCACCACGTCGGACTTCAACCGGCCGCGGGTCCCCCAGCGCTGCGAGCCGGAGAGGTCCACGACGAGGAGGATGGTGAGCTCGCGCTCCTCGACGTAGCGCTTGATGTACGGCGTGCCGAGCCGCGCGGTGACGTTCCAGTCGATCGTCCGCACGTCGTCGCCGGGGAGGTACTCGCGCACCTCGGCGAACTCGATGCCGTGGCCCTTGAAGACGCTCTGGTACTCGCCGGTGAAGAGCGAGTTCACCAGGCCGCGGGTGCGCAGCTCGATGCGCCGGACCTGCCGGAGCACCTCGCCGGGCGCGGGCGCCTCCGGCTCGGCTCTCGCCGCGCGCCGCCGCCAGACCATGGCGGCCTACGGCGTGGCGACGGTGTCGAGGACCCTCCGGACGAGCTCGTCGGAGGTGACCTCCTCGGCCTCCGCCTCGTAACTGGTGACGACGCGGTGCCGCAGCACGTCCGGGGCGATCGCCTTCACGTCGTCCGGGATGACGTAGCCGCGGCCGCGCAGGTAGGCGTGGGCGCGCGCGCACGTCCCGAGCGCGATCGTCGCGCGGGGCGAGGCGCCGAACTCGATGAGCGGCGCCAGCTCCGCCAGGCCGAAGGCGCGCGGATCGCGCGTCGCCGCCACGAGGTCGAGGATGTAGTCGCCGACCTTGTCGTCCAGGTAGAGCGCGGCGATGGCGCGGCGCGCGCGCAGGATCTCCTCCGGCGTCGCCACGGTCGCGACCGGGATGGGCGTCGCCCCCGACATCCGCCGCAGGATCTCCTTCTCCTCGTCGCGCGTCGGGTAGCCGACGACGACCTTGAGCAGGAAGCGATCGACCTGCGCCTCGGGCAGAGGGTAGGTTCCCTCCTGCTCGATGGGATTCTGCGTGGCGAGGACGAGAAACGGATCGGGCAGCGCGAAGCTCTCGCCTCCAACCGTCACCTGCCGCTCCTGCATCGCCTCGAGGAGCGCCGACTGCACCTTGGCGGGCGCGCGGTTGATCTCGTCCGCGAGGACGATGTTGGCGAAGATCGGACCGCGGTGCGGCGTGAACTCGCCCGTGCGCGCGTTGTAGATCACCGTCCCCACCACGTCCGCCGGGAGGAGGTCCGGCGTGAACTGGATGCGCGAGAAGGCCGCCTCGATCGTCTCCGCCAGCGTGCGGACGGTGAGCGTCTTGGCCAGGCCCGGAACGCCCTCGAAGAGCACGTGCCCGCCGGTGAGGAGGCCGATCAGCAGCCGCTCGATCATGTACTCCTGGCCGACGACGCGGCGGTGCACCTCGGCGGTGATGCGGGCGGCGAGTGCGTCGCCGGCGGGAGCCGCGGTCGCGCCCTCCGGCGTCACCGCCTCCTCCCGCGCGTCGGGCGGCCGCGCGGGGTCCCCCGCGGCTCCGGCCGACCGCGGCCGGCTGCGCGGCCGCGCGGGCGGCGCGGCCGCTCCTCGCGGCCGGTCAGCCGCGCGACCTCGTCATCGCCGAGCACGCGCCAGCGGCCGGGCGCGAGCCGCCCCAGCTCGATGGAGCCGAAGCGGCGTCGGAAGAGCCGGCGCACCGGGTGCCCGATCGCCTCGAGCATCCGTCTCACCTCCCGGTTGCGGCCCTCGCGCATCACCATGCGCAGCCGGAAGACGCCCGGCCTGGTCTCGCCCGTGAGCTCGACCTCCTCCGCCCGCCCGACGCCGTCCTCCAGGCGGACCCCGCGCACCAGCTCCCGGAGCGCGGCGTCGTCCGGCGCTCCCTCTACGTCGGCGAGGTACTCCTTCGTCGTCTCGAAGCTCGGGTGCAGCAGGCGGTTCGCCGCTTCGCCGTCGTTGGTAAGCAGCAGCAGCCCCGAGCTGTCGCGATCGAGCCGGCCGACGTGGAAGAGGTGACGGAGCTCATCCGGCAGGAGGTCGTAGATCGTCTTCCGGCCGCCCGGGTCGTCGCGCGTCGTCACGTACCCCCTGGGCTTGTGCAGCATTACCCACTCCGCGCGCCGCATCCGTACCACCCGCCCGTCCACCTCCACGATGTCGCGGCCCGGCTGCACCTTGCTTCCCAGCTCGGCGGCCTCGCCGTTCACGCGCACCCGGCCCTCGCGGATCAGCTCCTCGCTCGCCCTGCGCGACGCGACGCCCGCGCGGGCGAGGTAGGCCTGTAAGCGCGTCTCGTTATCCATCTCGCTCCACGGAACGGGTGAGCACCACCGGCAGATCCTCCGGCCGGGGCAGGTCCTCGATCGAGCGGAAGCCGAAGTGCTCCAGGAAGAGGCCCGTCGTGCCGTAGAGCAGCGGCCGCCCCAGCCCCTCGCCGCGGGCCACGACCTCGACGAGGCCGCGCTCCTGCAGCGTCTTCAGCACTCCCCCGGCGCCCACGCCCCGGATCTCCTCGACCTCCGCGCGGCCCACCGGCTGCCGGTAGGCGATGATCGCCAGCGTCTCCAGCGCCGGGGCGGAGAGCCGCGCGGGCGGCGGGACGGTGTCGAAGCGCTCCAGCACGGGCGCATATTCCGGGCGCGTCAGCAACTGGTAGCCGCCCGCGATCTCGAAGATGCCGAAAGCGCGGCCCTCCCGCTCGTACTCCAGCCTCAGCCCGGCGAGCAGCGCCTCGACCCGCTGCTCGTCGAGCGACTCGTCGATCCGCGCGATCTCGGCGGCGCTCAGCGGCGCATCGCTCGCGAAGAGGAGCGCCTCCACCATCCGGTCAGGCCGCATCGGCTTCCTTCTCCTCACCCCGGCGGAAGACCCAGAGCGGCTGGAAGGGCGCCGACTGCCGGAGCCGCAGCGTGCCGCGCTTCGTCAGCTCCAGGCACGCCAGCAGCGAGATCACCGCGTGCATCCGCGTGCCCCACGGCGCCACGAGCGACGCAAACTCCACGCGCGGAGCGTCGGCGAGCACCGAGAGCACGTACGTGAGCTTCTCCTCCATGCGCACCGGCCGGCCCCGCACCGTGTAGCCGGGCTCGGGCTCCCGGAGCCGCTCGGCGAGCGCCAGGACCGCCTCCCACACCTCCGGCCACGTGCTCTCCAGCGGCACCTCGTGCGCGGCGGGCGCGGGGCGCGGCTCGACGTAGCCCTTGGCGTGGTGCCGGGCACGCTCCCGCTCGGAGACCGCCAGGCGGTCCGCCGCCTCGCGGAAGTGCTCGTACTCCAGCAGGCGGCGGACCAGCTCCGCGCGCGGGTCCGCCTCCTCGTCGTCGTCGTCCGGCCGGGGGAAGAGCATCCGCGCCTTGATGCGGATCAGCGTCGCGGCCATCTCCACGAACTCGCCGGCGCGCTCCAGCTCCAGCCGCTCCACGCCGGCGATGGCGTCCAGGAACTGCCGCGTGATCCGCGCGATGGGGATGTCGAAGACGTCGATGTCCTGCTCGCGGATGAGGTGGAGCAGGAGGTCGAGCGGACCCTGGAAGCGCTCCAGGCGGACGGCGAGGGGGTCCAGCGGGAGTGCCTCGTCCACGGGCACTCCCGTCAAACGAGGAGCTGCTGCAGATGCTGGGAGAACCCCATCAGCCAGTCCAGCGGCACGAAGAGGAAGTTGAAACCGCCGAACGACAGGAGCAGCAGCAGGATGATCATACCGCCGAAGCCGATCTGCCGGTAGCGGATCGCCCACCGCGTGGGGAGCAGGTAGGCGAAGACGTGCGAGCCGTCGAGCGGCGGGATCGGAATGAGGTTGAAGAGCATCAGGATGAAATTGATCTCCACCCCGTAGTAGGCCATCGCGTGCAGGATCGGCCAGGTCATTCCCGTGTCCGGCGCAAGCCGCGCGCCCCACTCCACCGCCGCGAGGACGAGGGTGAAGAGGATGGCGAGGACGAAGTTCGCCGCCACGCCGGCCAGCGACACGAGAATGTCGCCTCGCTTGTAATTGCGGAAATTGCGCGGGTTCACCGGCACCGGCTTGGCCCAGCCGAGCACCGGCGCGTGCATGAGCGCCAGGATCGCCGGTACGACGATGCTGCCGACCGGATCGATGTGCGGGATCGGGTTCAGCGACAGGCGCCCGAGCATGTACGCCGTCGAGTCGCCCTGGGTACGCGCGACCCAGCCGTGCGCCACCTCGTGCACGACGACCGAGAAGATCAGAACCGGTAACGCGAGCAGGAGAAATTGCATGCCCGGAAGTTAGCGGCGCCCGCCGGGACTGTAAAGCTCACGCATCCCGTGCACCAGTTGACAGCAACCCCTCTATCGGCTACCATTCCGGCTTGCGCAGGAACGCGACGAACCGAGTAAACCACCGAAGATCTGGAGGCCGTTTTGCCGAACGTCAAGTCCGCTGAGAAGCGGATGCGGACCAACAAGATCCGCGAACAGCGGAACAAGGCTGCGCGCTCCCGGCTCCGCACCGCGATCAAGAAGGTCCGTCAGACGGAAAGCGCGGAGGGCGCCGAGGCCGCCTATCAGCAGGCGAAGTCGCTGCTCGACCGTGCCGCGCGCAAGCGGCTGATCCACCCGAACAAGGCGGCGCGGCTCAAGTCGCAGCTCTCCGGCGTGGTGAAGTCCCGCAGCGAGACGGCGACGGCCTGATCGGCCGACGCTCCGAGACAGAGAACCGCCCCGCGGCCACGCCGCGGGGCGGTTCGTTTTTCTCCCTGCCCTCACGCCAGGTCCACCCCGCAGACTCCACAGTACCAGGCGTTCGCGTCGTTCATGTACCCGCAGTCGGGGCACTTGATGCCGGGCGGGGGGCGCGTGTCCGGCTCGGCGGAAATGCCGGCGTCCGTCGTGACCAGGTCGACCTCACCGAGGACGGCGAACGAATCCGGGCTCTCCTCCGGCTCCGGCGGCGCCACCAGGGTCGGAGCCGGCTCCTCCGCCGGGGCGGCGGGCTGCTCCTCCCGGGGCGCTCCGTGGCCCTCGATCTGCCGGAGCAGCTCCTCCAGGCGCGTCAGCTCGCCCTCCGCGTCGCCGCGGACGCGCTCCGCGTCGGCGAGGCGGGTCTCGAGCGCCGGCCTGCGGTCCGCCCATTCGTCGTCCGTCAGCTCGCCGATGAGGTTGCGGAGCCGCGCTTCCTGCAGGGCATCCGAGACCGCGCCCTGCTCGTCCACCGCCTGCTGGAGGCGCTCCCGGAACTCCTCGCGCTGCACGCGCAGCGTGTCCTCGTGGTGGGCGAGCTGTGCCATGACGCTCGCGAGGCGCTGCTCGTAGTCGCCGCGCACGCGCTCGACGATGCGGGACTCGGCGTCCGAGCCGAGCTCGTCGAGGCGTGTCAGCCACGCCTGCACGCGCGCGCGGCGCTCCAGGAGCTCGGCGACGCTCGGTGCGCCGCTCTCCGTCTGCTGGGGGGTGATGTCGTCCATGGGGTTGCAGCTCCGATGGTTCAGCCGCGGAACAGATCGAAAACGAGGTCCCTCGCCTCCTCGGACGACACCGGCTCCACGTCGTCCGAGGCCGCGAGCGCGGATGGGCGGAAGAATGCGCGCGCGAGGGTGCGATCGTACGTCGTCCACTCTCCGGCCGGCACGCCGGAGAGCAGCGCGGCGGCCTGGTTCAGCTTGGCGTCGAGGTCGTCCATGTAGTGGAGGATGAGCGCCTCGCGCAGCTGCGGCACCCGCGGGCTGTCCCACTCGGGGCGGCCCTGGTGGCTCGCGATGAGGTGCTGCAGCAGGAGCAGGCGCGACTCCGGTAGCTCCGTCACCGCCGCGGCCTCCCGGGTCACCATCTGGATGCCCAGGACGATGTGGCCCAGGAGCTGGCCCTCGTCGGTGTAACCCGAGGCCGGGAGCCCGCGTAGCTCGCGGAGCTTGCCGAAGTCGTGGAGGAGAGCACCCGTGACGAGCAGGTCCCGGTCGACCTCCGCACCCTGCCGTCGGTAATGCTCGGCGAGGGCGTGGCAGCCCGTCGCCACCGAGACGCTGTGCTCCAGCAGGCCGCAGAGGTAGGCGTGGTGGTTCCGCTTGGCGGCCGGGTGGACGCGAAAGGCGCGGCCCAGCTCCGTGCCGCGACCCAGGCAGCGCTGCAGGAGCCTGCGCAGGCCCGGCTCCGACACGGAGCCGATCAGAGCGTCCAGCTCGGCTTCCATCCGCTCGCGCGGGCGGGGCGAGGTCGGGAGGAGGCGCTCCAGGTCGGCCGGCTCCGGCCGCAGCGGCTCGATCCAGTGGACGCGCACCTGCAGGCGCTCCTGGTAGCTCCCCACCCGCCCCCTCACGCCCACCACGGAGTCCGCGGGGCAGAGCGGCTCCCAGCGCTCCACGTCCTCCCAGACGAAGCCGTCGATCGTGCCGCTGCGGTCGCCCAGGCCGAGCTTGAGGTAGGGCTTGCCGTTCTTCGCGTCCAGGCGGCGCGCGTCGAGAACGCGGTAGCACGCCGTGATCTCGTCACCGTCCGCGAGCTGCTCGATCAGGCGCCAGGCGTCGCCGCAGAAGGAGCGAGGATCGGTGCGGGGGTTGGTTGCGGAGGAAGTCATACCAGCGCGAGGCTCCAGAGGGTGCGGCCACCCACGATCGTCCGGACCGCGCGGCCGCGTAGCGTCCACCCGCCGAACGGGGTGTTCTGACTCCGCGAGGCGAAGCGGGCCGGGTCGACCAGCCATTCCATCCCGGGGTCGAAGATCGTCACGTCCGCCGGGGCGCCCGTGCGGAGCGTGCCGCCGGGCAGCGAGAGGGCGCGGGCCGGCGCGCAGCTCATGCGCTCGACGAGCGTCGGCAGGTCCAGCAGGCCGCCGTGGAAGAGCTCGGTGAGCGCCAGGCCGAGCGAGGTCTCGAGGCCGACGATACCGTTCGGGGCGTCCTCGAAGGCCTGCTCCTTCTCGTCGTAGTGGTGTGGCGCGTGGTCGGTGGCGATGACGTCGAGCGTCCCGTCGCGCACCCCCTCGCGGACCGCGGCGCGATCGGCGGCGGAGCGCAGCGGGGGGTTCATCTTCGCGTTCGTCCGGTAGGAATCGACCGCGTCGTCGGTGAGGCTGAAGTGATGCGGCGTGGCCTCGGCGCTCACCCGCACGCCGCTCGCCTTGGCCGCGCGGATCAGCTCCACCCCCCGCCGGGTGGAGACGTGCTGGACGTGCAGCCGCCCGCCCGTCAGCTCGGCGAGGAAGAGATCGCGCGCGATCATCACGTCCTCCGCCGCGTTCGGGACGCCGGTGAGGCCCAGACGCGAGGCGGTGAGGCCCTCGTTCATCGAGCCTCCGCGCGAGAGGTCGAGGTCCTCCTCGTGCACCGAGACGGGGAGGTCGAAGCTCTGCGCGTACTCGAGCGCCATGCGCATCACGGCGGCGTTCATCACGGGGCGCCCGTCGTCGGTGATCGTCACCGCGCCCGCGTCCACCATCTCCCCGATCTCCGCGAGCTGCTCGCCCTTCTGCCCGACCGTGATCGTACCCGAGGGGTAGACGCGCGCCGCGCCCGAGCGCAGGCCCTCGGCGAGGACGAAGCCGACCGCCGCCGGGTTGTCGATCGGCGGGTCGGTGTTCGGCATCGCCACGACGGCGGTGATGCCGCCCGCCACCGCGGCCCGCGCGCCGCTCGCGATCGTCTCCTTGTGCTCGCCACCCGGCTCGCGCAGGTGCACGTGCACGTCGATCAGGCCGGGGCAGACGACCTGTCCCCGCGCGTCGACCAGCTCCGCGCCCTCGGGCGCATCCAGCCGCTCTCCGATCCTCGCCACCAGGCCATCGGCCAGGAGTACGTCCAGCACGGCGTCGAGCTTCTGCGTCGGATCGATCACCCGACCGCCGCGGATCAGTACCGGCCTCACGATTCACCCCCCGGGCCGGGTCCGCTCACGACGCGCGCCGCCTCGGGCTTGCCGCCCGCCAGCAGGTACAGCACCGCCATCCTCACGGCCACTCCGTTCGTCACCTGTTGCAGGATCACCGAATGCGGGCCGTCGGCGACGGCCGAGTCGATCTCCACGCCCCGGTTCATCGGGCCGGGGTGCAGGATCAGGAGGTCGCGCGGCGCGGCCTCGACGCGCGCCTGCGTCACCCCGTAGAAGCGGTTGTACTCGCGCAGCGACGGGATGAAGCCGCCCTTCATGCGCTCGAGCTGTAACCGCAGGACGTTCAGCACGTCGGCCCACTCGATCGCTTCCTCGACGCGTCGGAAGACCTCGACCCCCATCTCGCCGATCTCGGGCGGGAGCAGGGTGAGCGGCCCGCAGACGGCCACCTCGGCCCCGACCTTCCTGAGCCCCCAGATCCCCGAGCGCGCCACGCGTGAGTGGAGGATGTCGCCGACGATGCACACCTTCACGCCCTCCAGCCGCCCCACGTGGTCACGGATGGTGAGCATGTCGAGCAGACCCTGCGTCGGGTGCTCGTGCTTTCCGTCGCCGGCGTTGATGACGTTCGAGGCGATCCGCTCGCTGAGGAAGCGCGCCGCGCCCGAGGAGCCGTGGCGGATCACCACCATGTCGATCCGCATCGCCTCCAGGTTGCGCGCCGTGTCCACCAGCGTCTCTCCCTTCGCCACCGAAGAGCCGCCCGCGGCGAAGTTCACCGTGTCGGCGGAGAGCCGCTTCTCGGCGAACTCGAAGGAGATGCGCGTGCGGGTGGAGTTCTCGAAGAAGGCGTTGACGATCGTCTTGCCGCGCAGTACCGGGACCTTCTTGATGGGGCGTTCCGAGATCTCCTTGAAGGGCTCGGCCGTGTCCAGGATTCCAAGGATCTGCTCCCGGGAGAGATCCTCCAGGCCGAGGAGGTCCTTCCCGAGGTACGGCACCAGCGGATGGGCCACTATCTCGCTCCTTTCACCAGCTCGACGCCGCGCCGACCGTCGATCTCCGGCACGAGCACCTCCACGCGGTCTCCTTCGCGGACCTGTACCCGCTTGCCGACGATGTCCGCGTGGATCGGCAGCTCGCGCCCGCCGCGGTCCGCGAGTACGCAGAGCAGGATGCGCCGCGGGCGGCCGAAATCGGCGAGCTCGTCGAGCGCCGCGCGGATCGTGCGGCCCGTGTAGAGGACGTCGTCGACGATCACGAGCGTCTTCCCGTCGATCCCGCCCGTGGGGAGCTGCGTCTGCCCCACCACCGGCCGCGGCCCGATCTGCATCAGGTCGTCGCGGTAGAGCGTGATGTCGAGCGAGCCGGTGGGGATCGGCTGGCCCTCGGCGCGCTCGATCTCCTCCGCGAGCCACCGCGCCAGCTGCACGCCCCGGCGGTGGACGCCGACGAGGACGAGCCGCTCGAGGTCGACGACCTGCTCCACGACTTCGCGGGCCATACGCGCGAGCACGCGCTCCGCGCCGCGCGCGTCGAGCAGGACCTGGCGTTCGGATTCGCTCATGGAACCGGGTGGCGGTGTGTCTCGCAGGCGGGCCGGAAAGATATGCGGCGGCCCCCGGGGACGCTACCCCGTCACCCCCTCCGCCGCCGCCGGAAGAAAGTGCGCAGCATCTCTCCCGCCTCCTCGCCCAGCACCCCGGTGGCGAGCTGCACGCGATGGTTCAGGCGCGGGTCCTGGACGAGGTTCTCCAGCGAGCCGCACATGCCGGCCTTCGGGTCGGGGGCCGCGTAGACGACGCGGGGGATACGGGCGAGGACGATGGCCCCGGCGCACATCGCGCACGGCTCCAGGGTGACGTAGAGGGTGCACTCGAGGAGCCGCCAGTGCCCCGTCGCCGCCGCGGCCCGGCGGATCGCGACCATCTCGGCGTGCGCGGACGGGTCGTTCGCGGTGTGCGTCAGGTTGTGGCCGCTCGCCACCTCGCTGCCCCCGCACACCACCACCGCCCCCACCGGCACCTCGCCGAGCGCCTCGGCGGCGCGCGCCTCCTCCAGGGCGCGCCGCATCCAGTGCTCGTCTTCCGGTGGTCCCGAATACGAACGGGACCCCGGCTCGTCGGCCGGGGTCCCGCCCCGTCGCGTCTCCATCGGTTCCGTCACTCGATTCCGACCGCCTCCGTCTGCGCGGCGGTGAACCGCCGGAAGAGCCCGGTGACCCGCCCAAGGATGGCGAAATCGTCGTACTCGTGGACGAGGATCGGTGCGTAGTCCGGGTTGGCGGGCTCGAGGACCACCTCGCCGTCGCGCTCGAAGTAGCGCTTCACCGCCGCCTCGCCGCCGAGCCGCGCCGCGACGATCTCTCCGTCGCGCACCGTCTCGTGCGCCGCGGGCTCCACGAGGACGAGATCGCCGTCGAGGATGCCCATCTCGTCCATGCTGTTCCCGCGCACTTCCAGGAAGAAGCTGTCGGGCGAGCCGACGAGCTTGGGGTCGAGCGAGAACTCCGCGTCCGCGCGGTCGCGGATGAGCGCCGGGGTCCCGGCCGAGATGCTGCCGAAATACGGGATCTGCACCGTCTGGACGCTCTGCAGCTCCAGCCCCACGATGCGTACGCCGCGCGAGCGCGACGCCTCGCGCTCGATGTAGCCCTTGTCCGCGAGCGCCTGCAGGTACTCCGAGACGGTCTTGGTCGACTTGATGCTGAAGCGCCGGCCGATCTCGCGGATGCTCGGCTGGTACGTGTTGCGCCTGAGATAGTCGATCAGGTAGTCGAGGATACGGCGTTCCATCTTGGAAAGAGGCTCCGGCATATCCCCTCCTGGCGCGGAGAACGATGCTGTTGCAGAACTTCAGGATCGTCTTTGGAAAGTAGGTCTGCCCCGGGCTAGTGTCAACGAAATTGAAGTGGCGCCACAGTCACAGCACGGCGAGCGCCTGCTCGATGCGCCGCCGCACGAGATCGGGGCCCATGTGCGCCACCACGGCGTCGATCCCGGGGCTCACGGTGGCGCCCGTGAGCGCGAGCCGCAGCGGGTGGACGATCTTTCCGAAGCCCACGCCGAGCCGTTCGGCCGTCCGTCGCAGCGCGGCCTCGACGGCCTCGGGCGTCCAGTCGGGGAGCGCTGCCAGGGCCGCCTCGACGGACCGGAGCCGCTCGGCCACCTGCTCGCGGTCCTTCCAGTGCTTCTCCACGCCGGCGGTCTCGTACTCGACCTCCTCGGCGAGATAGGCGCGCGCCTGCGGCGCGAAGCCGTCGAGGGTGCGCGCGCGGGGCTTCAGCAGGTCCATCAGGCCGGCGAACCAGTCGTGGCGGTCCGCGATCTCCTCGGGCGTGGCCAGACCCGCTTCCACGAGGCGCGGCGCGGCCAGGTCGAGGAGCTCCGCGCCGGTCATGCGCGAGATGTGCTGGCCGTTCATCCAGAGGAGCTTCTCCGGATCGAAGACGGCGCTCTTCTTGTTGACGCGCTCGATGCTGAAGCGTGCGACGAGGTCGGCGAGCGTCATGATCTCCTGTTCGTCACCCGGGTTCCAGCCGAGGAGCGCCAGGAAGTTGTCGAGGCCCTCCGGCAGGATTCCCTGCTCGCGGTACTCGCCGACCGAGGTGGCGCCGTGGCGCTTCGAGAGCCGCTTCCCGTCCGGCCCGAGGATCATCGGGAGGTGCGCGAAGGCGGGCACGGCGGCGCCGAGCGCCTGGTAGAGCAGGATCTGCTTGGGGGTGTTGGAGATGTGGTCGTCGCCGCGGATGACGTGCGTGATGCGCATCTCCACGTCGTCCGAGACGACGGCCAGGTTGTAGGTGGGCGTGCCCTCGGAGCGCACGATCACGAAGTCCTCGATGTCCGCGTTCGCGAAGCGGGTGGGGCCGTGCACGGCGTCGTCCCACTCCGTCGTGCCGTCCGGCACGCGGAAGCGGATTGCGAACGGCTCGCCCGCGGCGGCGCGGCGGTCGCTATCCTCGCGCGAGAGGTGGCAGCAGGTGCGGTCGTAGCGGTACTCCTCCGCCATCGCCCGGCGCTTCACCTCGAGCTGCTCGGCGGTGCAGAAGCAGCGGTAGGCGGCGCCCTGGTCGAGGAGCCGGAGCGCCTCGGCGCGGTGACGCGCGAAGCCGTCGGCCTGGTAGAAGGGACCCTCGTCCCATTCGAGCCCGAGCCACGCCATCCCGTCCAGGATGGCGCGGGTCATCTCCTCGCTCGATCGCTCGCGGTCGGTGTCCTCGATCCTCAGGACGAAGACGCCGCCGTGGCCGCGGGCGAAGAGCCAGTTGAAGAGCGCGGTCCGCGCGCCGCCCACGTGCAGGTAGCCGGTGGGACTGGGCGCGAACCGTACGCGCGGGGTGCCACTCATTCGCTCTCTCCCCATCCATGCCGAAGCCCCGCCGGCGCCGTCGTGCCGGCGGGTACGCTCCCGTTCGAAACGCCGGAATACTACCGGCGCGCGCTCGCCTCCGCCAGCAAGCGCTCTGCCACGGCCGCGGTGGTCGAGTTGTTGATCGGCCCGCCGGGGGCTATCCTTGGGGATTCGTGCTCTTCGGGCGCCGGAAGCGCGCCCGAGCTCACCGCGTGAGATGCGACCGTGGAGACCACCCGCAGCGAAGGATTGGTGGCCGCCGCCAGCGAGGCGGGCGTGCCCTCGACGCCGAACGTCGACTTCATCCGCAGCATCGTCGCCGACGACCTGCGGCAGGGGAAGTACGACACGATCGTCACGCGCTTCCCCCCGGAGCCGAACGGCTACCTGCACATCGGTCACGCGAAGGCGGCGGCGCTGAGCTTCGGCATCGCCGCCGAGACGGGCGGACGCTGCCACCTGCGCTTCGACGATACCAACCCGGAGACGGAGGACGAGCACTACGTCGCCTCCATCCAGGATTCCATCCGCTGGCTCGGATACGACTGGGGCGAGCACCTCTACTTCGCCTCGGACTACTTCGAGCGAATGTACGAATACGCCGAGCACCTCGTGCGCGAGGGGCTGGCCTACGTCGACAGCCAGAGCGAGGAGGAGATCCGCGAGAACCGCGGGAGCGTGACGGAGCCGGGCCGCCCGAGCCGCTTCCGCGACCGCACCCCGGAGGAGAATCTCGACCTCCTGCGCCGCATGCGCGCGGGCGAGTTCCCCGACGGCGCGCACGTGTTGCGCGCGCGGATCGACATGGCGGCGAGCAACATGACGCTGCGCGACCCGATCCTCTACCGGATTCGCCACGCGACGCACTACCGCACGGGCGACGCGTGGTGCATCTACCCGCTCTACGACTTCGCGCACCCGATCGAGGACGCGATCGAGGGCATCACCCACTCGCTCTGCACCCTGGAGTTCGAGAACAACCGCCCGCTCTACGACTGGGTGGTCGAGCACGCCCCGGTTCCTTCCCGGCCGCACCAGTACGAGTTCGCGCGCGGAAACCTCGACTACACCGTGATGAGCAAGCGGAAGCTGCTCGAGCTGGTGCGCGGTGGCTACGTGAGTGGCTGGGACGACCCCCGCATGCCGACGATCGCCGGGCTGCGGCGCCGAGGCGTCACGCCCGAAGCGATCCGCGCCTTCTGGGAGATGGCGGGAATCGCGAAGACGGCGAGCCGGGTGGACATCGGCAAGCTGGAGTACGCCATCCGCGACGACCTCAACCAGCGCGCCCCGCGCGTGCTCTGCGTGCTGCGGCCGTTGAAGGTGGTGCTCACCAACTACCCGGAGGGTCGGGAGGAGGAGCTGGACGCCCCCTCCTTCCCGCACGACGTGCCCCGGGAGGGCTCGCGGAAGGTGCCGTTCTCGCGCGAGCTCTACATCGACCGCGACGACTTCATGGAGAACCCGCCGAAGGGCTTCCACCGGCTGGTGCCCGGCGGCGAGGTGAGGCTGCGCTACGCTTACGTGATCCGCTGCGACGAGGTGGTGAAGGACGAGGCGGGCGAGGTGACGGAGCTACGCTGCGGCTACTATCCGGAGACCCGCGGCGGGACCTCGCCCGAGGGCCGCACGGTGAAGGGCACCATCCAGTGGGTCTCGGCCGCGCACGCCGTGCCGTGCGAGGTCCGGCTCTACGACCGGCTCTTCACCGTTCCCGATCCCGACGCCGCGGGCGGTGACTTCAAGGACTACCTGAACCCGGAGTCGCTGGTGGTCGTGACCGGTGCGCTGATCGAGCCCAGCGTGAAGGACGATCCGGCCGGGAGCCGCTACCAGTTCGAGCGCGTCGGCTATTTCTGCAGCGACACCGTCGACGGCGGACCCGGCGCGCTCGTCTTCAACCGCACCGTGACGCTGCGCGACACGTGGGCCAGGGCGGCGGAGAGCGGGCGCGGGAAGCCCACGCAGCCGCGGCCGGAGCGCGAGCGGGCGCCGAAGCGCGCGGGCGGTTCTTCCGGCGCGAGGCCCGGGAGCCGTGCCCCTGCCCCGCCCGCCCACCGGACGCCCGAGCTGGCGGCGCGGCTGGAGCGCTACGAACGGGAGCTGGGGATCGCCCCGGAGGAGGCGGAGATCCTCACCCGCGACCTGGCCACCGCCGAGCTCTTCGAGGCCGCGCTCGGTGCCGGCGCCAGCGCGCGCGGAGCCGCGAACTGGACGATCCACGAGCTGCCACGCGTCGCGGGCGAGCGCACGCTCGCGAACCTGCCCTTCGGCGGCCGCGAGCTCGGCGAGCTGGTGGTGCTGGTGGAGGACGGCACCCTCTCCGGCACCGCGGCGCGAGAGGTGCTCGCCGTCATGGTCGAGGACGGCGGCGCCCCGGCGCCGATCGTCCAGCGGCTGGGGCTTCGCCAGGTGAGCGACCCCGACGCCCTGGCGCCGGTGGTGGACGCGGTGCTCGCCGCCAACGCGGCGAAGGCGGCGGAGTACCGCGGAGGCAAGGCGGGGCTCCTCGGCTTCTTCATCGGCCAGGTGATGCGCCGGACGGGCGGGAAGGCGAACCCGGAGCTGGTCCGGGAGATGGTGGAGAGGCGACTGAACGGGGGCGTGGAGCGATGAGCGATGGGATGAAGAGCCTGGGGGTGCTGTTCGGGGGGCTGGCGCTCGCGGCGTGCGCCTCCGCCCACGCGCCCGCGGCGGCGCCCGCCGCGGAGTTCGCGCAGTGGGAGCCCGAGATCGCGGCCTTCGAGGCGGCCGATCGGGCGAATCCGCCGGCGCCGGGCGGCGTCGTCTTCGCCGGTAGCTCCTCGATCCGCATGTGGGACTCGCTCTCCGCCGACTTCCCGGGGCTCAACGTCCTGAACCGGGGCTTCGGCGGCTCGCAGACCGCGGACCTGGCGCACTTCGCCGACCGGATCGTCATCCCCTACCGGCCGCGGCTGGTGGTCGTCTACGAGGGGGACAACGACCTCATGGCCGGGAAGTCGCCGCAGCGCGTTCTGGCTGACTACGAGGCACTGGTCCGGGAGATCCACCGCGCGCTGCCGCGGACGCGGATCGCCTACATCTCCATCAAGCCCAGCCCTTCGCGCTGGGAGCTGGCGACGGAGATGCGCGAGGCGAACGCGCTCATCCGCGCCTACTCCGCCACCGACCCGCGGCTGGCCTACATCGACGTCTTCGACGCCATGCTCGGGCCCGACGGACGGCCGCGTCCGGAGATCTTCCGCGACGACGAGCTGCACATGAACCGGCGCGGGTACGAGATCTGGCGCTCGATCGTCGCGCCGTACCTGAGGCCCGCCGCGCCGTAGAGCCTACCTCACAGCCGGAAGCTCTCCACCAGCCGCTTCTCGTGCTCGCCGACCACCTGGGCCTCCACCTCGATGTAGCGCTCCACACCGCTGCCGGCGAGCTTCTCGCGGAAGAGCTGGTCGAGCTGGAAGATGCCCGCGGAGTTCGAGAGGTCGATCCGCAGGCGCACCGGGCGGTCGTCGCCGGCCTCGATGTGCACCGCCTCGATCGCCGCGGCGGAGATGGAGTGGATGCTCATCGAGCCCGCGGTGAACGGGATGCGGGAGCGGCCCTTCGCCATGTCGAGCGCGTCGGCGACGCGCACGATCCCGGCCTCCAGCGTCAGCGGCTTTCCGCCCGCCCGATGGGCGATGATGGCGTGCAGCGCCTCCGAGCGCAGGATCGCCGCGCTCGCGGTGTCGTAGAGCCCCGAGAGCAGCTCCCTGATCTTGTCCTGCGCGAGGAAGAGCGAGTAGGACTCGTGATCGGAGCGGTGGATCGACATCCCGAGGTCGTGCAGTAGCGACGCGAGCGCGACCACCACCTCCGCGTCGTCCAGCGACATCTCGTAGTTCCGCACGACGCCCGGCTCGATGCCGCGATCGGTGAGCAGCCGGAAGAGCTTGTCGGCGATGTTCATCACGATCTTCACGTGCACGGGGCCGTGGTCGGTCATCCCGAGCCGCTCGACCGCGTTGACGTTCGCCGCCAGCCAGAGGGCGTAGAGGTCGTCGTCCTGATTGATCCGCTCGATCAGCTGTTTCAGCTTCGGGTTGCCCCGCCCCGGCACGTTCAGCATCACGCGGTGCGCGAAGCGCTCGGGCAGACTCCGCCCGATCTCGGTCGTTTCCTGGATCTCGCTCATGGTCCTCGGCATGGGTGCGGCCGTTCAGCCTCGCGGGCTCGTGGGCCGGTTGGTGGGCAATTCCGGGTCCAGCTCCGCGCGCGCGAGCGTCGCGCGCGCCGCCGCTCGTCCCTCGTCGACGTCGACGAGGGAGAGGAGCAGTGCGCCCACCGCGAAGAAGGCGATCACGGAGAGGATCGCCACGCGGCTGGTGCCGCTCACCGCGATGGCGGCGGCGAAGAGGAGCGGCCCGAAGATCCCCGCGAACTTCTCGAAGACGCTGAAGAAGCCGAAGAACTCGCCGGACTTCTCCGGCGGCACCATGCTGGCGAAGAGCGACCGCGAGAGCGCCTGGGTCCCACCCTGCACCATTCCCACGAGCGCCGCGAGGACGAAGAACTCCGTCGCGGTGGTCATGAAGTAACCCAGGACGGCGATGCCGGTGTAGACGGCCAGCCCGAGGAAGATCGCGCGCCTGGCGCCGATGCGTGCGCCGAGCATCCCGAAGAGGAAGGCGCACGGGATCCCGACGAACTGCACGACGAGAACGGCTGCGATGAGGGCGTCCCGGCCGATGCCGATGTCGCTGCCGTAGGAGGTCGCCATCGTGATGATCGTCTGCACGCCGTCGTTGTAGATCAGGAAGGCGAGGAGCATCAGGAAGGCCTGCCGGTAGCCGCGCAGGTGGCGGAAGGTCCCCGCGAGGCGCCCGAAGGCGGCGCGCACCGGCGATTCCCCGCGCGTCTCACCGCCCACGACGGAGCGCGGCGGCTCCGGGACACGGCGGAAGAGCGGGATCGAGAAGATCACCCACCAGACGGCGACCGAGAGCAGCGCGAGGCGCGAGGGCAGAGTCGCCTGCGAGGTGCTCAGGCCCGGGCCGGAGGGCAGGCCGAAGAGGCCGGGCTTCAGGATCCAGGCGAGGTTCAGCGCCAGCAGGATTCCGCCGCCCACGTACCCGAGGCCGTAGCCGGCGGCCGAGACGCGGTCGATCTCCGCCTCGCCGTGGGCGATGTGCGGCAGGAGCGACTCGTAGAAGACGAAGCTCCCGGAGGCGCCGAGGAGCGAGAGGACGAAGAGCCAGTAGCCGAGCCGCAGGTCCCCGTGGCCGACGAAGAACATCAGCGCGGTGGCTCCGGCGCCGAGCGCGAGGAAGCCCGCGAGGAAGCGCTTGCGGTTGCCGGTGAAGTCCACCCAGGCGCCCAGGATGGGCGAGATCACGGCGACCACCGCCAGGGCGAGGCTGTTCGCGGTGGCGACGTAACCCGTCGCCGTGGCGTCCGGCACGCCCGCGGCGGCCACCTGCTTGAAGTAGATCGGGAAGACGGCGACCATGATCGTCGTCTGGACGGCCGAGACGGCCCAGTCGTACATCGCCCAGGCGCGCAGCTCGGGGCGGTCGAGTCCGAGCTTCGCCAGTAGCCCCGGCTTCCGCGCGGGGGGAGAGTTCGCTCGCATTCGGATCGGTGTGGAGACGGGCGGGGCCGCTCGCGCCGGGCGACCGCTGGTTGCGTGCGGCGCGGCGCGCTCGTATGGTCATCGCGCCAACCGGGCGCGCTCCCGTTCAGACAGAGGCCACTCGAACATGAATATACTCTTCCACGCCCACTCGGGCCTGCGCTTCCTCGTCCTTCTCGCCGCGCTGGTGGACGTCGTCTACTTCTCCTACGCGCTCGGCCGGAGCCTGCCGAACAACCGGGCGGCGCGCGTGCTCACGGCCGTCTTCGTCGGCCTGCTCGACCTTCAGGTGCTCCTCGGCATCGCGCTGATGGCGACCGGCATCTACTACGGCGCGTTGATGGGGCACGTGATGATGATGGTCCTGGCGCTCATCGTCGCGCACGTCGCGTCCGTGCTGGCCCGCAAGGACCCGGTGGCGAAGCGTGCCTACTGGATCCGCCTGCTGGGGGCGCTGGTCCCGCTCGTGCTGATCATCGGCGGCATCCTGGCGATCGGCCGCTCGGTGCTCGGCGTCGGGACGCTGGGCGGCGCGTGAGCTTCACGGCCGGCCGAACGCGCCGCGGATCCGCCGGCGACTGAGGTAGAGCAGAGCTGCGCTCTCCACGGCGATCTCGCCGATCGACTCCGTCGGGAAGCCGGGCGAATAGAGGAGCCGCGCCACGGAGGAGCCCAGCAGGAGCGCGAGCAGCAGCACCATGGCCAGCCACGCCCAGTGGGCGAGGCGGACGAGGCTGAGGGCGACGTAGACGACGAGCGGCCCCACGACGATCGCGGCGCCCGCGGCGAGGCGCGCGACGTCGGCGCGCGCGACGGCGAGATAGACGCCGGCAATCAGGAACCC
>DASSTO010000161.1:0-14281 GCA_035707865.1 Longimicrobiaceae bacterium
GAAGGTCGGCCGCGCGAAGTCGGGCCGGATGCCGTGCTTCAGCAGCGCGGCGCCGGTGGTCGTCCCGAAGCAGGCAAAGCGCACGCCCGCGAGGGCGCGTGCGTCGAGGCCCGCTTCGAGCAACTCGCCCCAGAAGCGCTCGACCGCGGTGGGCGAGGTCAGCGCGACCCACGCGAAGCGGTCCAGCTCGCGCACGGCGGCGCCGAGCGCCGGGGACGCGCCCGGCTCGATGCTCATCCGGGGCGCCTCCAGGACGTCCGCGCCCAGTGCGGCGAGGTTTCTCGCCAGGCGCGAGCGCTGGGTGCGCGAGCGCGGGACGAGCACGCGGAGGCCGAAGAGCGGGCGGCGCTCGAACCATGCGAGCCGGTCGCGAAGGGCCGCCACCGGGCCGATGACGACCAGCGCGGGCGCGGCGATTCCCGCTTCGTCCGCGGCCGCGGCGATCCGCGAGAGCGGCGCGGTCACGGTGCGCTGCCCCGGGCACGTGCCCGACTGGATGATGGCGGCGGGCGTCTCCGGTGAGCGACCCGCGGCGATGAGGCGGGCACTCGTCACCGGGAGGCTGTTCACGCCCATGTAGACGACGAGCGTCTCGCTCGATCGCCCGAGCCGATCCCAGTCGACGCGCTCGCCCCCGGCGGCGCACTCGTGGCCCGTCACGAGGGTGACGGCCGAGCTCACGTCACGGTGCGTGAGCGGGATTCCGGCGTACGCCGCCACGCCCACGGCGGCCGTCACGCCGGGCACGATCTCGAAGCGTACGCCCGCCTCGCGCAGCGCGAGCGCCTCCTCCCCGCCCCGCCCGAAGACGAAGGGATCGCCACCCTTCAGCCGTACCACGACCCGCGCCCGCGCCGCCGCCTCGACGAGCACGCGGTTGATCAGGCGCTGCGGCGTGTGCTTGCCGCCGGCGCGCTTGCCGACGTCGATCCTCTCGGCCGCGGCCGGGACGAGGTCGAGGATCTCGCGGCTGATGAGGGCGTCGTGCACCACGATCTCCGCGCGGCGCAGCAGGCGCGCCGCACGGAGCGTGAGGAGCCCGGGATCGCCGGGCCCCGCTCCTACCAGATAGACTCTGCCCATCACTTCTCGATGGGCACGCGCACCGCGTTGCCCCACTCCGTCCACGAGCCGTCGTAGTTGCGGACGTTCTTCCAGCCGAGCAGGTACTTCAGCACGAACCACGTGTGGCTGCTGCGCTCGCCGATGCGGCAGTACGCGATGGTGTTCTGACCCTCCTTCAGGCCCGCCTCGCCCTCGTAGATCGAGCGCAGCTGGTCGGCGGTCTTGAACTCGCCCGTCTCCGGGTTCACCGCCTTGGCCCACGGGACGTTCTTCGCGGTCGGGATGTGGCCGCCGCGCATCGCGCCCTCCTGCGGGTAGTCCGGCATGTGGAGCTTCTTGCCCGTGTACTCGTCGGGGCTGCGCACGTCCACGAGCTGACCCTTGCTCTGCAGGTGCTGCAGCACCTCGTCCTTGAACGCGCGGATCTTCGAGTCGTCGCGCGTCGGCACCGGGTAGTTCGTCGCGGCGTAGCTCGGCACGTCGGTCGTCAGCGGGCGGCCCTCGTCCTCCCACTTCTTCCGGCCACCATCCATGATCTTGACCTTGTCGTGCCCGAAGAGCTGGAAGACCCAGAGCGCGTAGGTGGCCCACCAGTTGTTCTTGTCGCCGTAGAAGACGACCGTGGTGTCGGGCGCGATGCCCTTGCTCGATAGCAGGCGCGCGAACGACTGGGCGTCGAGGTAATCGCGCGTGAGCTGGTCGTTCAGGTCGGCGTGCCAGTCGACCTTCACCGCGCCGGGGACGTGGCCGGTGTCGTAGAGGAGGACGTCCTCGTCGCTCTCGACGATCCGCACCTTCGGGTCATCCAGGTGCTGCGCCACCCAGTCGGTGGTGACGAGCGCCTCGGGGTGGGCGTAGCCGCGCTGCTCGATGGGGGTCTCCGTCTGTGTAGCCATGACAATTCTCCTTGGTGGAGGGTTAAGAATACAGCGAATGAATCCCGCACTCGGTGCGCGTCTCGCCACGCCACCGTCCTGCCCGCTCCTCCTCGCCCTCGCCGACCGGGCTGGTGAGCGGCTGATCGCCGACGCTCGGGTAGCCACGGTCGTGGAGCGGGTTGTACGGCAGATCGTTCTCCACGATATAGCGCCAGACGTCGGCTCGCGTCCACCGGGCGAGCGGGTTGATCCGGATCCGCTCGCCATCCTCGACCACCGGGAGCGCGTGCCGGGCCTCGGACTGGTCGCGGCGCCGGCCGGTGATCCAGCCGTCGAGACCCGCGGTGGCGCGCTGGAAGGGCTCGACCTTCGCCACCCTCTGGTAGCGGTCCAGGTCGCGCTCCCAGAGCCGCGGCCCGTAGAGCCGCTCGAACTCCTCCCGGTTGGCCGCGGGCCGGTAGACCTGCAGGTTCAGGCCGTAGCGCGCCCGAACGCGCTCCGCGTGCTCCAGGGTCTCCGGGAAGTGGTGGAGCGTGTCGACGAAGATCACCGGCAGATCCGGCGCGATCGGGGCCAGGAGGTCGATCAGCACCGCGGTGCCGGGGCCGAACGCCGAGATCAGCGCGAGGCGGCCCGGCGCGAGAACGCCCACCGCCCAGCGGAGGATCTCCGACGCCGGCGCGGCGTCGAGATCACGCGCCGCCGCGGTCAGGTCCAGCGTCGAGGCGGCGCTCACCGTACCCCCGCCGCCTGGAGTGGCTCCGCGCCGACCCTCGACCAGAAATCCCCGAAGCTCTCACCCGGCTCCCGCTCGTCCTTGTAGCGCTCGAAGAGCGGCCGAACCGTGCTCACGAGGTCCGTGAGCGGGACGAGATCGGCGATGGGCTGCGCCAGCCGCGTGCCTTCCAGGTTGCCGCCCACGTAGACGACGTACTTGTTGAGCGAGCGGCCGATGAACGCCAGGTCCGCCGTGTAGGGCCGGGCGCAGCCGTTCGGGCAGCCGGTCATGCGGATCGCGATCGTCTCGTCCGCGAGGCCGAGCTCGGCGAGCAGCTCCTCCATCTCGCCCACCACCTCGGGGAAGATCCGCTCCGATTCGGCCACCGCCAGGGGGCAGGTGGGGAGCGCCGGGCACGCCATCGAGTGGCGGCGCGCCTGGCTCAGCTCCTCCGGCGGGGTGACGCCGTGCTCCAGGAGCAGCGCGTCGATCTCCTCCCGGTGCTCGGGCGAGAGATTGACGAGCAGGAGGTTCTGCTGGGTGGTCAGGTAGACGTCGGGCCGGTAGCGCTCGACGATGCGCCGCAGCACCGTGCGCAGCCGCAGGTCGCCGTGGTCCTGGATGCGCCCGTTCTGGATCCAGATGCCGCGGAACCAGCGGCCGTCGCCCTGGTCGTGCCAGCCGAGGTGGTCGTGCGCCTCCGTCACCTCGACCGGACGGTACGGGGCGAGCTTCCGGCCCAGGATCGCCTCGACCTCGCCCCGGAACCAGTCCATCCCGCGCTCGTCGAGCAGGTACTTCAGACGGGCGCGCTTGCGATTCTCACGGTTCCCGTGATCCCGCTGCACCGCGATCACCGCCCTCGCCACCTCGACGACCTCGTCGGGAGTGACGAAGGCGAAGGGGCTGGCGAGGCGCGGGTAGGTGTCCTCCTTGCCGTGCGTCTTCCCCAGCCCGCCGCCGACCAGGGCGTTGAAGCCGATGAGCCGGTCCCCGTCCGCGATCACCACCAGGCCGAAGTCGTTGGAGAAGACGTCGGTGCAGTTGTCGTCCGGGAAAGCGAAGCCGATCTTGAACTTACGCGGGAGATAGCGGTCCTTGTAGAGCGGGTCGTCCACCACCTCGTGCGCCGTCACCTGCTGGCCCTCCACCCAGATCTCGTGGTAGGCGCGGGTGCGCGGAAGGAACTCGGCGGTGAGCCGCTTCGTCCACTCCGAGATCTCCTGCCGCACCGTGCCGGAGGCCGGAGCCGAGCAGGTGATGATGTTGCGCACCACGTCGCCGCAGGCGCCGAGCGTGGTGATGAGAGCCTCGTTCAGCGCGTGGATGGTGCCGCGGAGGTCGCTCTTGACGATGCCGTAGAACTGGAAGCCCTGGCGCGTCGTCACGCGCAGCGTCCCGTCGCCGTAGCGGCTCGCGAGATCGTCCTGGGCCAGGTACTGCTCCGCGGTCATCGTCCCGCCGGGTAGCTTCGAGCGGACCATGTACTGGTAGGCGGGCTCGAGCCCGGCCTTCTTCCGCTCCCGACGCTGGTCGCGATCCTCCTGCTGGTACGAGCCGTGGAACTTCAGGATCTGCTTCGCCTCCTCGGAGAGGTGGGTGGCGTCGTTGCCGACCTCCTCTGCGAGCGGGCCGTGGAGGCCCAGGCTCTCCTTCTTGATGCGCTCCGCGGAGGATAGGGCCGCTTCGTCGATCGTCGTGCTCATCGCTGTTCCTCTTCTTGGGTCAGCCCGCCAACTGGCGGTTCTTCTCGATGTAGTCGAACCACTCGGGAGGGACGTCCGAGTCGGGGAAGATGGCCTGCACGGGGCACTCGGGCTCGCACGCCCCGCAGTCGATGCACTCGTCGGGGTTGATGTAGTACTGGTCCTCCGCCTCGTAGATGCAGTCCACCGGGCAGACCTCCACACAGCTCGCATCCTTCACCCCGATGCACGGCTCCGCGATCACGTACGGCATATCGATCTTCCTCCGGGTTCGAAAAACGAAACGGCCACCGCATCGCTCGATGCCGTGGCCGGGGTGATGGACCTGCGCAGGCGCCTCTCAGCCGGGCGAATCTCCGGCACGGGCGAGCGCGGGGCAGCAGCCTTCCCCGGCCACGACGCGACACCGCGCCATGGCCTGCATACAGAGACAACAACACCGCTTCGGTTCGAGTCGCATCGCGTTCACCATCAGGTCGGCAAAAGAAGAACGCCCCGTCCACTGGCTGCGTGTCGGGGCGCGTTCACCTGGGTACCTCGGAGCCTACTCTTCTCGGCAGGATCTCCGGACACGCGAGTGCGGCCCCGCGGCCTCACAACAGCAGAGGCCGGGCATCATGCAACAGGGACACGGACACATCGCGGCAGTCTTCACGGAGCGTTCTCCAGGGCCGAAAAAAACGAAAGGGTCCCGTGGCAGCCTCGCCCGGGACCCTCCGAGCGTTTTAGCAGTTGTTGACGCGGATGCAATCGCTGCAAATCGCCGCGGTGCCGGAGCACGCAGGCATTCTACCGCCGCCGGCGCGGGGTGTCAAGGGCCCGTGCGAAAAGATCTCGCGAGCGGGGCCGCGGCCGGAGTCTTGCCAGGGCGTCGGCACATGGAAGTCACACCCTCCCCGCGCAGCGCGCGGCACGTGCCCGCGCTCGACGGTCTGCGCGGGATCGCCATCCTCCTCGTGCTCCTGCGCCACCTCGTCCTGCGGCCGGCGGGCACACCGGTCGACTGGCTGCACCAGGTCACCCGCGTGGGCTGGGTCGGCGTCGACCTCTTCTTCGTCCTCTCCGGCTATCTCATCACCGGTATCCTGCTGGACACGAGGGGCCGCCCGGGCTACCTGCGCACCTTCTGGGTCCGGCGCGCGCTGCGGATCCTGCCGCTCTACTACGGCTTCCTCGCGTTCTATCTCTGGGTGATCCCGCACGCGTACCCGCGGCAGGCGGGCGCCTTCGCGGTGCTGGACCGGAACCAGGCGTGGCTGTGGCTCTACGGCAACAACCTGCTGAGCGCGGTCGAGGGAGTGCACCTGAGCTTCGGGCTCAGCCACTTCTGGTCGCTCGCGGTGGAGGAGCAGTTCTACCTCGTCTGGCCGATCGTGGTGCTGCTCCTGCCCCGCCGCGCACTTCTCCGGATCTGCGGCGGCCTGGCGCTGGGAGCCGCGTTGCTGCGGGTCGCCCTGATCCACGCCGGTGTCCCCGCCGGAAGCATCTACGGCCTCACCTTCACCCGCATGGACGGGCTGCTCGCGGGCGCGGCCGTGGCGGTGCTGGTGCGGGAGAGGGGCGGCGCGCGAGCGCTCCTGCCGGCGGCGCGCTGGGGCGCGAGCGTGGGGCTGGCGGTGCTGCTCGCCCTGCTGCCGTGGGCGCCGAGCCTGATGGAACTGAGCCCATGGATGCAGCGCTTCGGCTACAGCGCCCTGGCGCTCTTCTTCGCGAGCGCGCTGGTGCACTGCATCGCGGCGCCGAGCGGCGGTGCGCTGTCGAAGGCGCTCAACCTGCGCGGGCTCCACTTCCTCGGGCGCCACAGCTACGCCATCTACGTGCTGCACCTGCCCGTCCTGCACTTCCTGCTGTCGTCGCGGATCTACCCCGAGCAGATGGCGGCGCTGCTCGGCGGCACGCTGCTGGTCGGGCGTCTGGCTTTCTTCCTCGTCGCGGCGGCGCTGTCCGTGGCGGTCTCGTGGGTGGTGTGGCACCTCTGGGAGCGCCCCTTCCTGCGGCTGAAGGCGCGCTTCCCCTACCGCGCCGCGGCCGCGGAATCCACGAGCTGGAGCTCCACGCGCCCGTCGGTCAGCCGAACGGCACTCACCCGCACCTCCGCCGGCTGACCGAGCGTCGGCGCTGCGCCCGGGCCGCGCGCCGCGCGATCGCGAACGGGCGGCTCCGCGAGCTGAACCTCCACCCAGCCGGGCTGCACGTCCAGTACGGTCGCGGGGAGCACGTCGCCCACGCAATCGCGAAGCACCCACGCCTCGGCGGTGTCGATGACGCGGCGCTCCAGCTTGGACGCGCGCGTGTCGGCAGCGTTCATCACCGGCGCCACGGCGAGGAGCGTCTTCACCTCCGCATCGTCGGGCCGGCCTCCGCGCGCGAGCTCCACCAGCAGGTCGAGGACGTAGCGGTCGCCGAGGCGGCGCAGCGGGGCGGTGGCGTGCGCGTAGACCGTGGCGAGCGCGGCGTGCTGCGGGTGCTCGGGCGCGGCGCCGTCGAAAGCGACGTAGTCGGCGCCGCGCATCAGGTGACGCGCTTGCCAGACGAGCGTCGCGGTATGGGGGCTCGCCGGATCGAGCGAGTGGATGAACTCCGGGTAGGAGACCGTGGTCGGCCAGGCGAAGCCGAGGGCGCGCGCCGCGGTCCGGAAGCGCGCCACGTCCTCCGGAGTGGGCGGGGGCATCGTCCGGAGCATGCCCACGCCGGCCGCGAGCATCCGCTCCGCCGCCACGTGCCCGGTCACGAGCGAGACCTGCGCGTTCCAGCCCTCGGCCGCGTTCGGCTCCTCGTACGTGAGCTCGTAGCCCATGCGCAGCGCCGCGCGGCGATCGACGTGCTGCGGCGGGATCGGGAGCGAGACCCCGCCCCGCGCCACCTCCCGCGCTTGCCGTAGCTCACCCACCGTCCGGAGCAGCAGCAGAGACTCCGAGTAGGGCTGGTCGCGGAAACGGGCCCCGCCGCCGCTCACGTGCTCCTGGAGCTGGGCGTACGTCAGCTGCGCACGGCTGCGGACCGTCGAGCGCGCGATGGAGTGGTCGCGGAGCTCGCCGGTCGCGGCCAGCCCGATCGTGAAGACGATCGCCGGCCGGCGCTGGTCGGGCAGGAGGCTCGCGGCGCCCTCCGAGATCACCTCCGGGTAGAGCAGGTCGCGCCGGTCGGGAGAGTAAAAGGTCTCGCCGCGCAGCCAGGCCTCCCGCTCGACGGGGCCGCCGCGCGCCACGAAGCAGGCGACGTCCGCGATGGCGTAGCGCACGCGGAAGCCATCGCCGCTCCGCTCGATGTGGAACGCCTGGTCGAGGTCGCGGCTGCCCGGCGGGTCGACGGTGACGAAGGGGATTCCCGTCAGGTCCTCCCTCTCCTCGTTCTCCCACTCGCGCCCGCGGGCGGCCTGCTCCGCGGCGGCGCGCACGTCGGCCGGGAACTCGCCACGGATCCCAAGCTCCGCGCGAATGGCGCGGAAGGCCTGCTCGATCTCTCGTCCTGCCGCCATCCGTTCTTCCTCCGTTCGGGTCAGGCCCCGCCCTCCGGCCACAGCCACGCGGCGCCGCGGACGCCACTGGAATCCCCGTGCCGGTTGAGCACGACCCGCGTCGCGAGCGTGTCGTTGAAGACGTAGCGCAGGAGCCGCTCGCGCACGGCGTCGGCGATCCCGGGCACGTTCGACATCCCCCCGCCGAGCACGATCACGTCCGGGTCGAGCAGATTCACGACGGTGGCGAGTCCGCGCGCCAGGCGGTCGAAGTAGCGGTCCAGCGCCTCGGCCGCGGCCGGCTCGCCCGCCTGCGCCGCGGCGACGATCTCGCGGCTGCCGCGCGCTTCGCCCGTGCGCTCGCGGAACTCGCGCTCGAAGGCGGGGCCGGAGAGCAGGGCCTCGATGCAGCCGCGCTTGCCGCAGTAGCACTCCGGCCCCGGGAGCTCGTCCGCGGCCGGCCACGGGATCGGGTTGTGACCCCACTCGCCCGCGATGAGATTCGCGCCGGCCAGCGCCTCGCCCCCTACCACCAGCCCGCCTCCTACGCCGGTGCCCAGGATCACCCCGAAGACGACCCCTGCCCCCGCCGCTGCGCCGTCCGCAGCCTCGGAAAGGGCGAAGCAGTTCGCGTCGTTCATGATGCGCACGGGCCGTCCCAGCCGCGCCTCGAGGCCCGCTCCGAGCGGTTGGCCGTTGAGCCAGGTCGAGTTCGCGTTGCGCACCAGCCCGCTGCCGGGGTCGATCACCCCCGGGATGCCGACGCCCACCGTCGCGCGGCTCCCCGTCTCCCGCTCCAGCGTGGTCACGAGCTCCGCGATGGCGGCGAGGGTGCCCTCGTACGCACGCGGGGTGGGCGTGCGTCGGCGCAGGAGCTCCCCGCCTCCGGGGCCGAGTGCGATGCCCTCGATCTTCGTTCCGCCGAGGTCGATTCCGATGCGCATGGTGGGTGGGAGAGGGTTGGGAGGGAAGTGAGATGAAGACGGCTCGGGACGACCGGGTCGGTTCCGGCTACTCCTCCCGGATCGCCTCCATCGGCGTGTGACGGAAGACCTCGCGGCTCGCCCAGAGCCCGATGGCGACGGCGAGAACGGCGACGGCCGCGCCCAGGACCGCCAGGGAGAGCGGCGTAAGAGCGAACCCGACCTTGAAGAGCCGCTTCGCGAGCACCCAGCCGGCGGCGATCGAGAGCACGAGCCCGGCGACCGCCGAGAGCAGCCCGAGCGCCAGGTACTCCGTGGCCAGGACCGCGGCGACCTGGCCGCGAGTGGCGCCGATCGTCCGCAGCAGGACGCTCTCGCGCACGCGTTGCAGCCGGCTCGTGGCGACGGCGCCCAGGAGGACGATAAAGCCCGTGGCGACCGAGAAGCCGGCGAGGAAGCGGATGACCGTGGTGATGCGACCGAGGACGTCGTCCAGCGCGGCCTCGACGTTGGTGAGGTCGAGGGCGGAGACGTTCGGGTAGCGGGCGACCACGGCGCCCTCGATCGTGGCGCGCGCGCGCGCGGAGTCCGCGCGCGAGAGGAGCACCCACGTCTGCGGCGCCGCCTCCAGCGCCGCGCTGGGGAAGACGGCGAAGAAGTTCGGCTCGAAGCGCACCCAGTTCACCTTTCGCAGAGAGGTGACGCGCGTCGGAACCACCACGCCCTGCACGTTCCAGTCGATGCGGTCGCCGAGCCCCACGTCCAGGTCACCGGCGACGCCCTCCTCCAGCGAGACCGGGTAGACGCCGTTCGCCCCCGACTCGCCCGGCTTCCAGAAGCTCCCCGCCGTGAGCGTCTCGGAGCTCTCCAGCGAATCGCGGTAGGTAGAGCGGTACTCGCGCCGCAGCGCCCAGCCCTCGGCGCCCCGGCCACCCCCCTGCTCCTCCCCGCCGCTGTCGGAGCGCGCGGTGTCCTCGTCGGCGCTCGCGGGCCGTACCGGCCGGCCGTCGATCGCCGCGATGCGCATGGGCACGATCGGCGCGCGCTCCAGGAGCGGCAGGTGGTGCGCCTGCAGGAGCGCCGACACGCCCGCGCACTGGTCCTCCTGCACGTCCCAGAAGACGACGTTCGCCCGGCTCGCCGCGGCCGACGGCCGCAGCGGGAGCAGCAGCGTGTGCTGCACCAGCAGCAGCGTGCCGAGCAGGAAGACGCCGAAGCCGAGCGCGACGACGACGGTGCGCGTCTGGTTCCCGGGCCGGTAGAGATTGGCGATGCCCTGCCGCAGCGGGTACGGCATCCGGGCGTGCGGCAGGCGCCGCGCGCCGCGCATCAGGAGCCACGCGACTCCGTCGAGGAGGAGCAGTGCCACCGCGATGCCTACCGCCATCGACACGCCCACCCCGAAGCGCCCCGCCTGCAGCGTGAAGAGGAGCACCACGCTGACCGCGAGCGCGGCCCACGCGGCCCAGCGCAGCCAGTCCCGCCCCGGCATGCGCACCGGCTCCGCCCGGCGGCGCAGCGCGCCCAGCGGCGAGATCCGGCGCACGCGCAGCAGCGGCAGCGCCGCGAAGACGAGCGCCGTCCAGACGCCCACCCCGAGGCCGGTGAGCGCCGCCAGGCCGTCCGGCCGGACCTGCACCTGCACGGGCACGAGCCCCTCGACAAGCCCGGGGAGCACCCACTGCACCGCCCCGCCGATCACCACCCCCAGCGCCGCGCCCGCGATGCCCATTCCGACGGCCTGGGCCAGGTAGACGCCCATGACCTGGCGCGACGTCGCGCCGAGGCAGCGCAGGACCGCGACGGTGTCGGACTTCTGCGCCATGTAGGCGCCCATCGCGCTCGCCACGCCGATGCCGCCGAGCAGCAGCGCGAAGATGCCGACCAGCCCCAGGTAGTCCGAGAGCCGGCCCATGGCGCGCTCCAGCGACTGCTGCTGCTCCACCGCCGTGCGGCTTCGCACGTGCTCCGCACGGAAGAGCGGGTGGTGCGCCTCCTCCAGCGCCTCCGCCGCGCCGGGGCGCGGGAGGTAGAGCTCGACCGCGCGCTCGATGCGCGAGCCGAACTGCACGAGCCCCGTCCGGTCGAGGTAGCGAGCGGGAATGTAGACGCGCGGGGCGAAGGCGGACGCGATCTCCGCGTCGCCGGGTACCTTCTCGAGGGTGGCGACGATGCGGAAGCGAACGTCCCCGAGGGCGATCGAGTCTCCGAGGCTCGCGCCGAGCGCGGCCAGGAGCGCCGGGTCGACGATGGCGTTGCGCCCGCGCTGCAGCACCGCCCAGCGGCCCGCCGGGTCCGTGTCGATGGTGCCGTAGAAGGGGAAGGCCGGCTCCGGCGCGCGCAGCTGGACGAGGCGCGTGGCGCCGTTGCGCGGCAGCAGCGCCATCGAGACGAAGGAGGTGACGCGCGCCTGCGGAACTCCGGCGGCCCGCAGCGAGTCGAGGAGCGCCGTGGTCCTGGGGCCGAACGGCTGCTGCGAGCTGAGCTCGAGGTCCGCGCCGAGCAGGGCCTTCGCCTGGTCGCGCACGCCGCGCGAGAGGTTGGAGGCGAAGCCCTGCACCGCCACCACGGCCGCCACGCCCAGCGAGATGGCGGAGAGGAACAGGAAGAGGCGCCGCCGGGCGAAGCGGCTCTCGCGCCACGCCAGGGACAGGATCGCGGCCGATCTCACTCCGGCCTGCCCGTGTCCGCCACCACCTCGCCGTCGGCCAGGCGGACGGTGCGCCGCGCGCGCGCGGCAAGGTCCAGGTCGTGCGTGACGAGGACGAGCGTGGTGCCGGTCTCCCGGTTCAGCTCCTCCATCAACCCGACGATCGCCGCGCCGGTCGCGGCGTCGAGGTTGCCCGTCGGCTCGTCGGCGAACAATATCCTGGGGGCGTGCACGAAGGCGCGAGCGAGCGCGACGCGCTGCTGCTCGCCCCCGGAGAGCTGGGTCGGGTAGTGGTCGAGGCGATGGCCGAGCCCCACGCGCTCCAGCAGTGCCCGGGCGCGCGCGGCGGCTCCCGACTCGCCCTTCAGCTCCAGCGGGACCTGCACGTTCTCCTGCGCCGTGAGCGAGGGAATCAGCTGGAAGCTCTGGAAGACGAAGCCGACGGTGTCGCGCCGGAAGCGTGCCCGCTCGTCCTCCGAGAGCCGCTCCAGATCGGTCCCCGCGATCGAGACGCGGCCCGACGTGGGCGTGTCGAGGCCCGCGAGCAGCCCGAGCAGCGTCGTCTTCCCGCTGCCGGAAGGACCGAGGATGGCGACGAAGTCGCCGTCGCCCACCTCCAGGCTCACGCCGCGGAGGACCGTCAGCAGCGCGTCGCCGCTGCGGTAGCTCTTCTCCAGATCCCTGGCAACCAGCATATGCGATCGTCGTTCGTGGGCGCGTGGCCGGTCCTGCTGCTGTCGGTGTTGATGATCGGGTGCCGCGAGCGGCCGCGCAACGGCGCCACCGCTCCCGCGGCCGCCGGGGACAGCGCCGCGGCCGCGCCGGCGCCGCCGCGGCACAACGTCCTCTTCGTCGGTACGAGCCTCACCGCCGGCCTCGGCCTGCCGCCCGACGAGGCCTACCCCGCGCTCGTCCAGGCGAAGATCGACTCCGCCGGCCTGCCCTTCCACGTCATCAACGCCGGCGTGAGCGGCGAGACCTCCGCGGGGGCGCTGCGGCGCCTCGACTGGCTGCTGCGCCAGCCCTTCGACGTACTCGTCCTGGAGACGGGCGCGAACGACATGCTCCGCGGCCAGGACGTAGACTCGACGCGCGCCAACGTGCAGGCGATCGTCCAGCGCGTGCGCCGGGAGCGGCCGGACGCGCGCCTCGTCCTCGTCGGCATGCTCGCGCTCCCCAACCTGGGGCGCGACTACGCCGCCCACTTCGACCGCATCTATCCCGAGCTGGCCGCGCGCGACGACCTCGTGCTCATCCCGTTCCTGCTCAAAGGCGTCGCCGGGGAGCCTTCCCTCAACCAGGCCGACGGGGTCCACCCGAACGAGAAGGGCGCGCGGATCGTCGCGCAGAACGTCTGGACGGTGCTCGCTCCCGTGCTCCGGCGGGAGGTCGCGTCCGATTCCATCACACCCCCGAAGCCATGACCCGCTTCCCGCTCGCCGTCGCCGCAATCGCCGCCACGCTCGCGCTCTCAGCCGCGCCGTCCGCCGCGCAGGGGAGCGCCGCCCCCGCGCCGCCGCGCATCCGCGTCGAGGGCAACCACTTCGTCGACCCGGACGGCCACACCTTCGTCTTCCGCGGCGTCTCCTCGTCGGACCCCGACCGGCTGGAGAGGCTCGGCCACTGGAACCGGGCCTACTTCCAGGCGATCCGGAGCTGGAACGCCAACGTCGTGCGCTTCCCGGTGCACCCCTCCGCGTGGCGAAGCCGCGGCGAGGCCGACTATCTGAAGCTGCTGGATCAGGGGGTCGAGTGGGCGCGGGAGGTGGGCCTCTACGTCATCATCGACTGGCACTCGATCGGCAACCTTCGCACGGAGCTCTTCCAGAACCCGAGCTACAACACCACGCGGACCGAGACCTTCCGCTTCTGGCGGGCGATCGCGGAGCACTACGCCGGCAACCCCACCGTCGCCTTCTACGAGCTCTTCAACGAGCCCACCACCTCCGGCGGCAAGCTCGGGACGAGCTCCTGGGCGTACCACAAGGCCACGATGGAGGAGCTGATCGGAGTCATCCGCGCCTACGATCCTGCTACGATCCCGCTCGTCGCGGGCTTCGATTGGGCGTACGACCTCACGCCCGTGCGCGAGGCCCCCATCAGCTACCCCGGCGTCGCGTACGTCGTCCACCCGTACCCGCAGAAGCGCCCGCCGCCCTGGCCGGAGAAGTGGGAGCACGACTTCGGCTTCGTGGCCGACACCTATCCCGTCGTCGCCACCGAGATCGGCTTCATGACGGCCGACGAGCCGCGCGCCAGCGTGCCCACCATCGGCGACGAGACCTACGGCAACGCGATCATCGACTACTTCAACAGGAAGGGCATCTCCTGGGTCGCCTGGGTCTTCGACCCCGTCTGGACGCCGCATCTGATCCAGGACTGGAGCTTCACCCCCACCCGCCAGGGCCGGTTCTTCCGCGCGAGGATGATGGAGCTGAACCGCTGACCGTCAGCGGACGGGAGCCGGGCATCCGCGCGGATGCCCGGCTCCCGTCCCCTCGGTCCTCGGCCCCACCCGGTCACTCTCCCGGCTTCTTCTCCGAGGCGAACCGCTTCGCGTCGCCGTCGGCCTCGTCCCCGGCGCTCTCGGCGTCCGAGGTGCCGCCCATCGCACCGCCGATCGGCGGTTGGAGGGGGATCGCCTCTTCGCGCTCCCGCTCGGCCGCGGTCCCGCTGGGGCTTTCGGGCGGCGCGTGGATTCCCTGGCGGATGGAATCGAGTCTCTCGTCCGGCATGTGCTCCTCCTCTGGCGATGAGTGGCCGAAGTGGCTACCCTCGCGAGAGATGCACCGGCCGTGCCCCCGCGCTCACTCCAGCTCGCGGAGCCGCCGCAGCGCGGGGATCTTCCACGCGGTCACGCCGACGACCCCGAGCGTCGCCACGC